>NZ_CP047984.1:1664583-1997500 GCF_009931655.1 Pontibacter russatus
GTCCAGCCACGCGGTGGCGCAGGAAATAAAGCCAAGCCTGGACGCCGCCCCAACCCCTGCCCTGACAGAGATGCCTGACCCCAGAGCATCGGTAACTGCTTCTGACGAGGCCGTGAAAGAAAAGCCATCCTGGAATGGCCCGCGCCTGAGCTACAGTCTTTCTACCGGCATGAGCTTCAGCAACGGCTTTGGCAACACGCAGTTCATCACGCCCTCGGTGCGCTACCAGGTAAGCAACCGCTTCCGGGTGAATGCCGGTCTCACCTACATGCATGTGTCGCCGTACAACGCGCCGGCCATGACGGGGGAAGGCACTACCATGATGTACCGCAACAGCGGCGGCAGCCACTATATAGCCAGCGCGGGTGTGGAGTACCTGGCCAGCGAGCGGCTCATCCTGAGCGGCAACATCTGGAAAGACTTCTCTAACCTGCCCCCTGTGCAGCAATTTGGCTACGGCGGCCTGCACAGCCCCGGCCGCATGGGTGCCGACTTACAGGCAACATATAAAATCACCGATAACCTGTCGGTGTCGGGCGGTTTGCGCTACACCAACGGGGCCTCGCCCTATGCCAGCCCGTTCTACCACCCCGGCTTCGGCCACTATCCCGGCAGCCGCTTCGGGTATTAACATCAAAACATCATCTGCAAAAAACGCTTCTCTTATGTAAAGAGAAGCGTTTTTTTATTCAGCAGTTATATATAATATATGGCGCAAGTGCCCCCGCTCGTGTCTACTACCACGCGGCCTCCGGCCGCTACCCACTATATATAAAATACAACTCATCTATAACCCGCCTCTCCCTTGCAACCCACTCCGTTATACCCTCAACCTACGCGCCTAAAAACGAAAAACAAGCAACGAGCAACGACAATACCTAACCTTGCAGGCCGTTACGGGGTTATATAAAGTGACACAAACTGAAAATGACATTGCAGCAAAAGAGCTCCATCCGCCACATCAAGAACGAGCGCCTCGAAACCATTAAAAAAGATCACCGGGGCAACAAAACCATCAACGGCCAGTTCGCCAACGGAGACGAGTTATATACCCCCGACTTCGGCAACGTGCTGCGCTGGCAGTTGAGCCGGAACCCGCAGCGCGAAGAGAAAAAGCAGGACAGCTTCGCTCCGCCGGTGCTGGAAGGCTTCGATTTTATAGCCTCAGACGAGGACATGGTGGTGTGGCTGGGGCACTGCAGCTTTTTCATCCGGCTGGCGGGCGTCACCTTCTTAACCGACCCGGTGTTTTATGATTTGCCGATGACGCCCCGCAGGGCAGGGCTGCCCTGCCCGCCAGAGCAACTGCGCCACATCAGCTTCCTGCTCCTCTCCCACGCCCACCGCGATCACCTCGACAAGAAAACCATCCGCACCGTCTTTGAAAGCAACCCGCAACTGAAGGCCCTGGTCCCGCTGCGCGCCGGGAACCTGCTGCGCAGCGTAAACCCGCACCTGCCTTACCAAGAGGCGGGCTGGTACCAGAAGTTCGACCTGGTGCCCGGCGAGGTGGAGGTATATTACATGCCCGCCGCACACTGGCACCGGCGCGGCATGCTGGACATGAACAAGGTGCTGTGGGGCAGCTTTGTGCTGAAGACCCCCTCCCTTAGCCTCTACTTTGCGGGCGACTCGGCCATGGGTCCGCACTTTGAGGAGATAGAGGAACTGCTGGGCCCGATGGATGTGTGCCTGATGCCGGTTGGGGCCTACAAACCCGCCTTCCTGATGGCCAAAAGCCACATGAACCCCCATGAGTCCGTGAAAGCCTACAACCTCCTGCGCGGGGGCACCTTCATCCCGATGCATTACGGCACTTTCGACCTGTCGGACGAGCCACCGGGGGAGCCCGTGCGCCTGCTGCGGCAGATAGCCGCCGGGGGTATGCTGCAGGGCCTGAAGCTGCCTGCCATCGGGGAGCCGGTGCTGCTGCGGGAAACGCGATAAAGCCCGTGGCTTGGTGTATACTTTTGTTATATTTGTAGAATCAACCTGCGGGCGCACTCACGAACAACAGCAACAGCTATGTCTCCAACCCTTATCATCAGCCTGATTATCGGCTATTTCTGCATCCTCATCTTCATCTCGTACCTCACCAGCAAAAACACCGATTCAGAGACCTTCTTCCTGGCAAACCGCGCCTCGCCGTGGTACGTGGTGGCCTTCGGCATGATTGGCACCTCGCTGTCGGGCGTTACGTTCGTGTCGATTCCGGGGATGGTGGCGACGGCCGAGTTCTCGTACCTGCAACTGGTGCTGGGCTACCTGCTGGGCTACTTCGTGATTGCCACGGTGCTGATGCCGATGTACTACCGCCTCAACCTCGTCTCCATATATACTTATCTGGAGCAGCGCTTCGGGTACTGGTCATATAAGACGGGGGCGGGCTTTTTCCTGCTGGCGCGCACGCTGGGGGCCGCCATCCGCCTGTTTCTGGTGGCGGGGGTGCTGCAATTGGCGGTGTTCGATGCCCTGGGCGTTCCGTTTGCCGTTTCCGTTATCATCACCATCGGGCTGATATGGGTCTATACCTTCCGGGGCGGCATGAAAACCATCATCTGGACCGACACCTTCCAGACCACCGCCATGCTCATTGCTGTCGGCATCAGCATCTGGCTGATTTCGGATGAGCTGAACCTGGGCTTTCAGGGGCTGGTGCGCACGATAGAGGCCAGCGACTACTCGCAGGTGTTTTTCTGGGATTGGCAGGACAGCCGCTATTTTCTGAAGCAGTTCTTCGCCGGGGCCTTTATCGCCATCGTGATGACGGGGCTGGACCAGGACATGATGCAGAAGAACCTGAGCTGCAAAAACATTGGCGAGGCCCAGAAAAACATGTTCTGGTTCAGCATCATCCTGGTGTTCGTGAACACCCTGTTCCTGTCGCTGGGGGCGCTGCTCTATATATACGCCAACACAAAGGGCATCGAGCTGCCGGCCAAAGGCGATGACGTGTTCCCCTTCCTGGCACTAGGCTACTTCCCGCAGATCGTGGGCATCGCCTTCATCCTCGGCATCATCGCCATCACCTACGCCTCCGCCGACTCTGCCCTCACCGCCCTCACCACCTCCTTCTGCGTCGACTTCCTCAACTTCAGGGAGCGGAGCGAGCACGAGCGGGTGCGCCTGCGCTATATCGTACACGTGGGCTTCTCGGTGCTGATGGTGCTGGTGATTCTGGCGTTTAATGTCCTGAACAGCGAGAACGTGGTGACGGCCGTGTTTACGGTGGCCGGCTACACCTACGGGCCGCTCCTGGGCCTCTACACCTTCGGGCTATATACCAAACGCGCCGTGCGCGACAGGTTCGTGCCGCTTATATGTGTGGTGGCCCCGCTCCTGACCTACATCATCAGCTACAACTCCGTGGAGTGGCTCTGGGGCTACGAGTTCGGCTTCGAGGTGCTCATCCTGAACGGCTTCCTCACCTTCGCTGGCCTGATGGCGGTGTCGTCGGGGAAAGTGGGTGAGCTGGAACTGGCACAGAAATAGCTATATAACATCAACAAAAAATTGTTATCCTACACATCCCATATTGCATGAAAAAAATAATTGCAGTCATTGCATTCGCTCTTTCTACAGGAGCTGCTTATAGCCAGAGCGCCCAGCAGGTGCCGCAGGACTGGCACCTGCTCGACCCTGCGTCGGACGGCGTTTACGGTATAGGCATTGAGCAAGCCTACCAGGAGTTGCTTCAGAACAAGCAGCCGGACACCGTGCTGGTGGCGGTGATTGACTCCGGTATCGACACCCTGCATGAAGACCTGGTGTCTGTTCTGTGGACGAACCGCCTTGAGGCCGCAGGCGGCGGTGCCGACCCGGATAAAAACGGCTATGCCGGCGACATCCACGGGTGGAATTTTCTGGGGGCGGACGACCCCGGCAAAAACGTGACGGAAGACTCTTACGAGAGCCAGCGGATCTACTTCAACTACAAGGACAAGTTTGCGGGGGTGACTTCCGCAGATCAGGTGAAAAGGAAAGACCGCGACCTGTACCAGGTATGGCTCAGGAGCAGGGCCGCCGCCACAGAGGCGTCGGAGGCGGGCAAGGAAGTAGAGATGTTGTACAGCCTGCTGGAGGTGCTGCCGCGCGTAGACGCTTTCTTTGCAGACCTGCTCCAGAAAGACACCTACACGGCGCTGGACCTGGACTCGCTCAAAGCCGATGACCCCAGGGTTGAGCAGGGGAAAACCATATATGGGATGGTGTTTGAGCGGGTGAAGCCGGGCGTCACCAACCAACAGCTTCCGGTGCTGCTGCAGCAGTATGCCGACAGCCTGAAGGCAAACCTGGCTCCCCCTACCACACCGCCCACCGACTACCGCGGCCTGATTGTGGAAGATGACTACTGCAACTTCCGGGATCGCTACTACGGCAACAGCAACATCATGGCCGGAGACGCCTCGCATGGCACGCATGTGGCTGGCATCATCGGCGCTGACAGAACCAACGACCTGGGCATCAAAGGGGTGGCCGGTCCGGTAAAGATTATGATGATCAGGGCAGTGCCTGACGGCGATGAGCATGACAAGGACATAGCCCTGGCTGTCCGGTATGCGGTAGACAATGGCGCCAAGATCATCAACATGAGTTTCGGAAAAGCTTTCTCCCCCCGCCGCGAGTGGGTGGAAGATGCCATCAAGTATGCCGAAAAGCACGACGTGCTGATCGTGAAGTCTGCAGGCAACGACAGCAAGAACGTGGATGTGGAGCCCGCTTTTCCCAGCCCTGTTTACGAAAAAAGCAACGAGCGGGCCGCTAACGTGATTGTGGTGGGAGCCAGCGGCCCCACCCGGAACACCCTGGTGGCCCCTTTCTCCAACTATGGCAAGAACCTGGTGGACGTTTTTGCCCCCGGTGTCGGCGTGTATTCCACGGTGCCGGGCGACAAGAAATACGCCGCTTTCAGCGGGACCAGCATGGCCTCGCCTGTGGTAACCGGGCTTGCGGCCGTAATCAAAGCCTACTACCCGCACCTGTCCGCCACGCAGATCAAGTCGGTCATTGAATCCTCCGTCACCAAAATCGACGAGCCTGTCATGACACCTGGCACCGGAGAGCCTGTTTCCATGTCAGAGCTTAGCCGCACAGGCGGCATCGTGAATGCCTACGAGGCTATAAAAAAGGCAGGTACTACGCTGCAATAGCCCCACGTGCTACCCAGGCTTGTCTATATATAGGCCCGGCCCCGGAGATTGGTTCGTCCGGTTTATAAACATGAGTCATCCCGGAGTTTGCAGGGATAGATAGAGTAGATTCCAGAGGTTGGCCAGTGCCAGCCGGATACGGTAAAGCGGTGTAGGAGTTTTCCTGCACCGCTTTCCTGTTCTATGGCAGCCCTGCCTAAGGAGATGGGAGACCGCCTCCCGCAGCTCTTTATCCAGCAGCGAGAGCAGAAAAGCATACACCAGGGTGACCACCTGCAAGAGCTTCATGCGGCTCGACCAGAACCAAAGCCGGCACGACTCCATGCCCATTTCTGATTTGTTGAAGCGGAAGGCCTGCTCCACCTGCCACCTTCTGGCGTAAGCAAAGACCAGGCGCCAGGCCTGGCGATCACTCCTGACTTCTTCACTGGTGAGCAAATACCAGGGTTGGCGGCCTTTCTTACCTGGCCGGCAGATCAGGAGCGTGAGCGGCTGGTCATAGTCCGGGTGCAGGCAGGGCTGCCACAAGAGGCTGCGCCGGTAAGTGATCTTTCGGACCATGTCCCTTACTACTCTTGAGGAGGTGGCTTTGCGGCCGACCGAAAAGCGGTAGGCATTCTTTAGAAGCCCACGCCCATCCACGAGCTTATACCTGGAGGGCCAGCGCAAGAGGAAGCGGTCGTGGCGGCCTAAAAGCAGCCCCAGCCACTTAGAGGAGGCATAGCCGCGGTCAAAGACGTGCAGCACGGCCTGGCCGAAGGTCTGGCGGGCCCACAAGAGCAGCGTGAGCTTCACCTGCTCCAGGGAGGTGGCCTCTTTGCCCCGGCTACTCCACCAGGCAAAGCGGGCGATGCGTGGAGCCTGCCACAGGCCGCAGCACAAGAGGCCCACCCACCGAAAGCCTGGCACGTGCACCGGCTCCCGGGTGGGGGGATCATAATAGCCCTTCTTGATTCTGAGTTGCCGTTTAGCTTTGACGCTGCGCACGGCGCATAAGCCCTCGCTTTGGAGGCTTTCGCACTTTTCCTGCACGCTCTCGTCCCACAAAAGCAGGGGCAGCTCACGTTCCGCTTCCAGCAGCTGCTCTACGTATGTTTGGGCCTCTTGACTCAGGTAGTCGGTGATGAGTTGGGCAGACCACTTCTTACTGCGCAGCAGGTTAGACAGGCGCTTGGTGCCCGCCGGGGCTTTGTCGGGCGAGAGCACAACCCCACCCAGCTCGCTTAGAAGCAGACCGGTGGAGCGGCTGCGGTGGCGCACCAGCGCCCGGCATAGGTTCTGGAAAGTGTAGACCAGGCGGCGGTCCAGCAGCTCATCGAGCCTGGCAAGGAAAGGAGAAAGAAATCCTTCGAGGCGGTAGGAGAAAAACAGAGCCTGGGAGAGAACCTCGGCTTGGCGTGCTGCGTTTTTGAAAGTAGTAAACATAAGAACCTCCCGTCTTTGGTGATACATAGACTGTACCACTAAAACAGGAGGTTCTCCTTTTTTATCCCAGTCCTAAACTCCGGGATGACTCATGTTTTTGGGTATATAGCGCTGCTGCTACTCGTTCAGGGCCATTACCTTGTTGATGACGTGAATGACACCGTTCCGGCTCATGGCGTCTGCCTCCACCACCTCGGCGCCGTTCACCATCAGCTGGTCGCCCTGCCGGGTCACTTTCAGCTGTGTCCCGCCTAAGGTTGTCAGCGTAGAGCCGTCCTGCAGTTGGTCTGCTTTCAGCTGCCCTGCCACTATGTGGTTGTTGAGCAAGGCTACCAGCTGCGCCTTGTTTTCCGGCTCCATCAGGTTTTCCAGGGCGTTCTCGGGCAACGCCTCAAAGGCTTCGTCGGTGGGCGCGAAAACAGTGTGTGGCCCTGTGGCATTCAGTTTGTCTATCAGTTCCGCTTTCCGGAGCACCGAGGCCAGGGTCGTGAGCTGCGTGTTGGCGGTAATGTTTTGTACAATTGTCTGAGACGGTATCATTTCATATACCACACCCGGCTCCGCCACGCCTGCCTCAGCGCCCAAAGGGTCGAGGTGCGTGCCCGGCTCCACACCGCGGGCCTCTGCGGTCCGGCGCATGGTTGGCTCCGTGCTCTCCTCCTGCATCGGGTTTTCCATTCTTTCCTCTCCCGTGTTGCAGCCCGTCAGGCTGCAACCTATCAAAAAGGCAAAGGCATAGGCCATTATGTTCGTTTTCTTCATAGTTTATATATAGGTTGCGCTTGTAGCGGCATTCATTTCCGGCGTGCAGTCTGCGGGGGTTAGCCGCCCCTTGTTACCGCCTGCTGTTCTCTTAAACTTAAAATTTCGTACTTTTGTTATCTAACTTGTTTTATCGCATTAAATAGAAATCCATGAAAACTGCAGAAATCCATACAGCCAAAGGTGTCATGAAAGTAGAGTTCTACGAGAAAGACGCCCCTAAAACTGTACAAAACTTTATAGACCTTGCCAAGAAAGGCTTTTACGACGGGCTTACTTTTCACCGCGTCATCCCAGACTTTGTGATACAGGGCGGCTGCCCCAATACGCGCGAAGGCGCGAAAGGCATGCCGGGCACCGGCGGACCGGGCTACAAGATCGACTGTGAGCTGACGGGCGAGAACCAGTACCACGACCGCGGCGTGCTGAGCATGGCCCATGCCGGGCGCAACACCGGCGGCTCCCAGTTCTTTATCGTGCACAGCCGCAAAAACACGGCCCACCTGGACCGCAACCACACTGTGTTTGGTAAAGTGATAGAAGGCGATGAGGTGATCGACCAGATCAAGGCGAATGACCGGATTGAGAAGATTGTGGTAAATGAGGAATGATCACGCAACTCAACAGCATATATAAACAGCGGCAGCCAGTTCCTTAAAGGGGCTGGCTGCTCCTTTTACAGCCGGGGTTATATATACCTGCCAGCGGCACCCGGAGCCTGGGGGCATGTCCTTATACCGATATATGATGTTAATATTTTTAATTAGCATCTTTCCTGTATTACCCCCATTCCCAACCCGATTTTACTTAAATTTACCTAACAGCTGTTCGGCACCCGCAAAGGCTATACACTCTGCCCGCCCCGTTTCCTGAAGGTGCCCGACACGACCATGCTAAACTTATTCTGAAGAGAGGCGGCAGCGCTCCGGCTTTGCACCGCCTGCTACTCCTGCGTATGAAGAAACTTGCGTTACACTGGCAGATCCTGATCGGGATGGCCCTCGGCGTCCTGTGGGGGATGCTGGCCAGTTCCCTTGGCCTGGTCGACTTCACCATCGACTGGGTAAAGCCTTTCGGCACCATCTTCATCAACCTGCTGAAGCTGATTGCCGTGCCGCTGGTGCTGGTGTCGCTCATAACAGGCGTCTCCAGCCTCAGCGACGTGAGTCGGCTCTCGCGCATCGGCTCTAAAACCATTGCCATATACCTGGCCACTACTGTGGTGGCCGTGGTGCTGGGGCTAGTGCTGGTGAATATCTTCGAGCCGGGCAAGGCCTTCTCCGCAGAGAAGCGGGAGGAGTTTAACCAGCAGTTCGCTTCCGCCACCAACGAGAAGTCGTCGGACGCCGCCGCTGTGGAGCAGCAGGGGCCGCTGCAGCCGCTCATCGACATCGTGCCGGACAACATTTTCGGCTCCCTCACCAACAACGGGGCCATGCTGCAGGTCATCTTCTTCGCGCTGCTGTTCGGCATCGCCCTCCTCATGATTCCGCCGGACAAAGCCGCCCCTGTTAACGACTTCTTTGAGGGCGTGAACATGGTTATCCTCCAGATTGTGGACCTGATCATGAAAACGGCCCCCTACGGCGTGTTTGCCCTTCTGGCCGGGCTGGTGGTGGAGTTTGCCGGAGACGACCCCGGCGCCGCCGCGGAACTGCTGCTGGTGCTGGGCTACTACTGCCTCGTGGTCATCGGGGGCCTGGCCCTCATGATCTTCGTGGTTTACCCGCTGCTGGTGGTCTTTGTCGCCAAAACGAAGTACAGAGACTTTTTCAGGGGCATTTTCCCGGCGCAGATGCTGGCCTTCTCCACCTCGTCCAGTGCCGCCACGCTGCCGGTTACGATGGAGTGCGCTGAAAGGGACCTGGGGATAAACAGGGAGATCACGTCTTTCGTGCTGCCGCTGGGCGCCACCATCAACATGGACGGCACCAGCCTCTACCAGGCCGTGGCCGCCGTCTTCATTGCACAGGCCTACGGCATTAACCTCGACATTATGGCGCAGCTGGGTATCGTGATGACGGCCACATTGGCCTCTATCGGTGCGGCGGCCGTGCCGGGCGCCGGCACCGTGATGCTGGTGATTGTGCTGCAGCAGGCAGGCATTCCCGTGGAAGGCATCGCCCTGATACTGGCTCCGGACCGGATTCTGGACATGTGCCGCACCACCGTGAACATTACCGGCGATGCGACCGTGGCCCTGATGGTGGCCCGCACCGAGGGGCAGCTGCACCCGCCTACAGCGACAGCAAAAGTATAGCATATAGCGTTGCGCCCAGCAGAAAAGCCCAATAGCGGCTTTTCCGCTCCTCGGGCAGCTCCTCCTTCAGCACGTTCAGCACAATGCCACCGCCAATAAAGGCCACTACTAGGGCCACTGCGGCCTCCGAAATCTCTACCACATACCCCACGGCCCAGCCCACTACAATGGCCACCACCAGCACCCAGCGCCCCACTTTCCGGTAAGTGTCGTGGTGGAGATCCTGCAGGCCAAAGTCGTTCACGATAAAATGCAGCGCCATGGCCACAGAGAAAAGGATCAGCGTATTCGGAGGCCCCTCTTCCCGCTGGTACAGCAGGTAGCCGATCAGCGCGTTATAGATGGCAAAGGAGCCGATATGCACCCAGAACAACCCGTTTAGTTTCTTTTCTTTCCCTTTCTCCCGCATCTCCTCCCTGTGGTTGATTACCATGCGTTGCAGGCCGTAGAAAAAGGCCAGCCCCACCAATGCCATCAGGTACACGTGGTGCTCCAAAAAGGGCAGCGCCCCAAAGGCCGCCGCTACATGCTCCTGCCCTTCGCTCAACTCCGGGAACAGGTGCAGAAAAACATAAGCCACCGACACACCGCCCGCGCTCGACAGCCAGATGCTGCGGGGCACCCCGGCCAGAAACCGCAGCCGCCCGCCAAAGAAATGAATAACCGCCAGCGCCAGCACCGGCCACAACGAAACGTGCTCCATACACACAGACTACTATGATTTGGGAGGTGGGGTTGCTGGACGAGGGAGGCAGCGGCTATTGGTACAAATGCCTTTCGATAGAAGGGGACATGGAATTCCCACATGTTTAGTCGCTTCATTCATGCAATCTGTTACGTTCTTGTTCGGTAGGATGACCCCATTACCTCGTCCAGTTTAAGATTACAAGCCCACTAAACAATCTGAGGAAATTTACTATATTAGGTCTGTGGAATGTACAGAAATAGTAGAATCACTCAACTGGAAGGCAAAAAATGGAGCAGCAAAGCAGACTGCACCTACTCCATATATAGTGCAGATAAGCGTATGTTCACGTATATATCATAGTTGTGGCAAATTATAAAAATGGAAAATCAACCTTCATTACCAAAAATAATCAAAGAATATTCTACTGAATCTGTAAGATCTACTATAAAAGTTTACCTTTCAGTCTTAGGTCCTTTAGGAACAGCTATTGATGAACTGGTTTTTGGTATTGGTGAAAGAATAAGAGGCAAAAGGTTAGAAGAGTTTGTTGGAGTCTTATCTGAAAAGATTGATAATACGCGAATTGGTGTTGATTACTTTCAATCAGAAGATTTTTATGATTTGACAATTAATATAATTAACTCTTCAGTTAAGACCAATTCTAAGCTTAAGTATGAAATCTTATCAGAAATTTACGTTAATGGAATTAATCGTAATATAAAATGGGAACAAGACCTAATACAAACCTTTGTAAGGTATGTAAACGAATTAACGCCAAAACATATTCTCATTTTCAAATACCTTGCTCAAAATGTAGAAGAGTTTAAGGATTTAGACTCATATGAATCCTTGTTCAATTATTTCACTGCCCAAGTCCCTACTCACATAAATGATAAGTATGAGTTCAGAATGTACTTAAAAGATGTTGAAAACAAGACGCTTTTAAGATTTAGTAAAGACATAAATGAATTTGGAAGCTCTGGAGGGTATATGGCTTTAGAAAGCTACGAAGAAGTTCCTGGAATAACCTTAACATCAATTGGAGCTAAGTTTTCAGAATACCTTCAAAAATAACTTTCCACAACAACTCCTATACGGCAGCTATGCCGCCGCAAAGCCCAGTCCGTTGGGCTGTATATCAATTTATGAAAATAGAAAAATAACTCTTCCGTATCTTTAAAAGAAAATGCCAGAATTAAGTAGATTCATTCTACGGGATAATCATAAGGATGTATTTTAGTGACCATAACCCTCCTCACTTTCATGCAGACTATGAAGGTTACAAAGCAGAATATGATATAAGAACGTTAGATAGAATAGCAGGAACATTACCAAACAGAGCACATGCTTTAGTTCTGGAGTGGGCGTCTCTACATAAGCATGAGTTACTGACAAACTGGGAGAAAGCCCAAGTACCTACAAGCTTAGATAGGATTGAACCATTAAGATAATAGAAAAACCATGAATGAAATAGTCGAATTTGAAATCTTAAGCAATTATCATATCTGGTTAAAGTTTCAGGATGGATATGAAAAGGTAGTAAATATAAAGCCATTGATAGG
This sequence comes from Pontibacter russatus, assembly GCF_009931655.1. Classification (NCBI taxonomy): domain Bacteria; kingdom Pseudomonadati; phylum Bacteroidota; class Cytophagia; order Cytophagales; family Hymenobacteraceae; genus Pontibacter; species Pontibacter russatus. The sequence continues at coordinate 1,676,431 of NZ_CP047984.1, forward strand.
TAAAGGGTTTACCAAAGAATTACTTGAAGATAATAACTTTAATAAAGTTATTATTGAGTCAGGCGGCGGGCTTGAATGGTACAATGGATATGATATTTGCCCGAACTTCTTGAGAGAAATGCCAGAAGAAAAGAAACACGTGGCATAAACCAGTGTAGCCTTAATCTTCGCTACGCTTCAGACTCAGACTACACGTACCGCTTGCACCAAACAATCATGAATCACGCCACCTTTAAACAAAGCCTTTCTGCCGACACGCCACCAAACGATGCCTCTGTTTACCTCCAAGCGCTGTGGTATGACAGTAAAGGCGACTGGGACAAATCGCATGAACTGATACAGGATTTGCCTGACGCGGATGCTGCCTGGATACACGCCTACCTGCACCGCAAAGAAGGCGATATATGGAACGCCGACTACTGGTATCGCAGAGCCAGCCGTAAAAGACTGTCCGTGTCTCTGGACGAGGAGTGGGAGCAGATCACAGCGGCACTCCTGGCACGCTAAACAGGAAAGGCAGGAGTTTGAAGCCCCTGCCATTCCTGTTTATATATAACCGGCACTCGGAATTCGGAACTCCTTTAGTAGTTGTCGTCCTCGTCTTCTTCGTCGCTGAAGCTGGGCATGGAGAACATACCGCTGAGCAAATCTTTGAACTGCAGGCCGGTGCTGAGGCGGTTTTTGCTGAGCTGGCTGTGCTCGGCGAGGCCGTGCAGCGCGAATTCCATCAGGAATACTTTTTCGTCGCCTTTCGCATCCGGCTGATACTTCTCCACCAGCGCCTTCAGGCCCGGCACGCTTTGCAAGGCTTTTTTGTAGTCCGCTTCGGAAGCATCATTCAGGATGTCCACCGTGTTGCCATCGCCGAACCACTCGGTGACGCTCTTGTACGGGCTGCCCTGCTTCGACTTCTTGCCTTTGTCCGGGTCCGGGAAGTATTTCAGGAACTGCGCCCGAATGGCTTTGCCCATCAGCACCTGCGCCACATGCCCTGCCCCTTCCTGCTCGCCCTCATATACCAGTTCCACCTTGCCTGTTACCGCCGGAATGGTATTTAGAAAATCAGCCACGCGCACATAGGTGGTTGTTTCGCCGTTCAGCAGGGCGCGGCGCTCAGCGGCACTCAACAGGTTTTCGTAGGCCGATATGGTCAGGCGGGCAGACACGCCGCTTTTGGCGTCCACGTATTCGCTCTCACGCGCCTCAAACGCCACCTGCTCTATCAGGTCGCCGATGATGTCGTTGGTTTTCACCAGTTGCCCCTGCTCCTGCTTGATGTGCGCTTCCTGTTTCGTAATTTTCTTACCCGTCTCGATATCCTTCGGATAGTGCGTGATGATCTGCGAGTCGATGCGGTCTTTGAGCGGCGTGACGATGGAGCCCCGGTTGGTGTAGTCCTCCGGGTTGGCCGTGAACACGAACTGGATATCCAGCGGCATGCGCACCTTGAAACCCCGAATCTGTATATCACCCTCCTGCAGAATATTAAACAGCGACACCTGGATGCGCGCCTGCAGGTCCGGCAGCTCGTTGATGACGAAGATGCCCCGGTGCGAACGCGGAATCAGGCCGAAGTGGATCACCCGCTCATCGGAATAAGGCAGTTTCATGGTGGCCGCTTTGATCGGGTCCGCATCGCCTATCAGGTCCGCCACAGACACATCCGGGGTGGCCAGTTTCTCGGTGTAGCGCTCGGAGCGGTGCATCCAGGTGATGGGAGTGTCGTCGCCGTGTTCGTGTACCATATCCTTTGCGTAGCGGGAGAGCGGCTGCAGCGGGTCGTCGTTCAGCTCCGAGCCTTTCACCACCGGTATATACTCATCCAGCATGTCCACCATCTGGCGCGCGATGCGGGTTTTGGCCTGACCGCGCAAACCCAGCAGGTTGATGTGGTGCATGGACAGGATGGCCCGCTGCATGTCCGGAATCACGGTTTCTTCATAGCCCCATATGCCGGGGAATACTTCTTCTTTGTGCTGCAGCTTCTTCACCAGGTTGGCACGTAGCTCCTGCTTCACCGACTGTGGCTCGTAGCCAGCGGCCTTCAACTGGCCCAGTGTCTTTATCTGCAACAGCTTTTCAGCTGGAATATTCTTGTAGTTCATTTGTTAATGGTTGAATGCTGATTGTGGATTGTTCTCATATATATGGGACATACGCAGAGCCGCCCTTGCCGTGTGTTTTCACCGGCAAGCTAAACACACGATATGTTCTTATTTAATGCAGCTGGTTTAGTGGGTGGCTCAGACGCCCGCAGGAGCCTCCGAAATGCTTCGGGGCAGGTGCGCACGCTGCGGGGCCTTGGCACTCATATATAAGGTTTAAAAATTCTTCTTCCGGTTCTGCTTGTAGTCCCGGAACACCAGATGGCCAAGGCCCTTCAGGCTGCTGTAGTACGCCTGGCCGTTGTTCACTTTGGTAAACTCGTCTACGAAGGCCTGCAGGTAGGGGTCTGACGCAATCATGAAGGTGGTGATGGGTATCTTGATACGGCGGCACTGCGCAGCCAGGTTCAGCGTTTTGTTCACCACCTTGCGGTCCAGGCCGAAGCTGTTCTTGTAGTAATGGACTCCTTCCTTCAGACAGGTGGGCTTGCCGTCCGTGATCATGAATATCTGCTTGTTCGGCGTTTTGCGCTTGCGCAGGATGTCCATGGCCAGTTCGAGCCCCGCCACGGTGTTGGTATGGTAAGGCCCCACCTCCAGATAAGGCAGATCTTTTACCTCAATCTGCCAGGCATCGTTGCCGAACACCAGTATATCGAGCGTGTCTTTCGGGTACTTCTGCTTGATGAGTTCGGCGAGGGCCATCGCTACCTTCTTGGCTGGCGTGATCCGGTCCTCCCCATATAAGATCATGGAGTGCGAGATGTCGATCATCAGCACGGTGGCCGCCTGGGTTTTGTGCTCTGTCTCCGTCACCTCCAGGTCCTGCTCCGTCAGCCGGAGGTCGCCGATGCCGTGGTTGATCTGGGCGTTGCGCAGCGAGTCGGTCATGGAGATTTGCTCCAGCGCATCGCCGAACCGGTACTCGCGGCGGTCGGTGCTGGCCTCGTCGCCGGTGCCGGTGTGGGGCGTGGCGTGGCCGCCCTTGCCGCCTTTCTTCAGCTTGCCGAATATCTCCTCCAGCGCACTCTTGCGGATGCCCTGCTCGCTCTTGGCCGTGAGTTGCAGGGTGCCCTTCTCTTTGTCCTCGTCAAGGTAGCCTTTCTTCCGAAGGTCCTCGATGAAGTCGCCGATGCCGTACTCGTCGCTGGTGATGTTGTATTGTTTGTCTAAAGAACTGAGCCAGTTCAGCGCCTCCCCTACATCTCCGGAGGAAATCGTCACCAGCTGCAGGAAAATCTTCAGCAGCGACTCAAAACCAGGTTTGTCGTCCTGGGGCGGTATATATTCCGTAAATCGGTATCCTATTGCCATTGTTAAAAGGTTTGAAGCTACAACACACAGAGCGGGTGTATTGTTCGGGGGAGCCTGCTACAACCCCACCGCAGGACAGTGCGCTCCCCATCATATGCCTGGTCTATATATGGCACACGTTGCCTGCTCTATATGCTCCCACACACTTAAAACGGAAAAACGGTGAAAGCGGTATGGAAAGGTGTGGCAATTGCTGACAGCAGTCCTATATAATCCTGGTTGCGATTACGTATGCTGTTGAAACATGCCCCACCCCTACCCTTTGAAGCTCATCTTGTAGGTATTTAGTTCATGCCGCAAGTTTAGCGACAGCGCAACCTGTGGTTGTCCATGAGACAAGTCTGTGACTTGCGTCTCCCCTATATCTACTTTCGCAAGTTGAAAAATTGCTGTCCTATATACCACCAGTTCCGCTTCGCTAAAACTGGCGGTATATAGTCTTCATATAGGCGCTGCTTCAGCTTGTATGGCTCCATGTATCCCTACAGGATGAGCCTCGGAGGGGTTAAGGATGGGTTTTCAGTTAACAGAATTCAGACAACTTTATATATCGCATCCTGAGTTATATAAAAGGGAAGGCCTGTGCAGATCTGCACAGGCCTTCCCTTTTATATATGGCTACTGCCGGATCAGGCGATCCAGCGGAACTTGTATTCCAGCATGGGCACCTTCATGCGTTCTGCCACGCGCTTCAGGCGGGCCGGAAGGGCCACCACATAGTCGCGGGCGCGCTCGCCAGCCTCGTTCAGGTCTGTCAGCGACTCGATTTTCCACTCCTTTATCAGGTCATCCACAATGTCGGTATAGTCGGCGGAGGTATATACGCCGATGCGCTGCGCAGCATCGGTAAAATGGCCGAAGGTTCTGCCAATGTCTACGCCCAGTTCGCGCATGTAGTGGGCGGGCATCACGATCTTCTTGCGCATCATATCCTCAAAAGCCAGCATCATCTCGCTGGGGTCGGCCTCGAATATTTTGCTTACAAAGGCCTTGTAGGCTTTGGCATGGCGGGCCTCATCGGCGGCCACATGGCCACAGAGCTTGGCCAGCGTCAGGTCGCCCTGCTTTTTGGCAATCTGCGCCACACGGCGGTGCGAGATGTTGGTGGCCGTCTCCTGGAAGCTGGTGTACACAAACGAGCGGTACGGGTCCATGTCCGTCTGCAGGTCGAAGCCATCGGCCAGCAGGTACTGCGTGGAAGCCTCCATTTCGCGCATGTTGATGCGGCCGCTCAGGTACAGGTAGCGGTTCAGGGCGTCGCCGTGGCGGTTTTCCTCGGCGGTCCAGCCGCGGTTCCATTTCATCCAGGGGCTGTCGGGGTCCTGCGGGAGGCCTTTTATCGTCATCAGCCAGCTTTCGTAGCTGGGCAGCGCCTCTTCTGTGATGGTATCGCCTACGAGCACTGCCAGCAGGTCGTAACTCAGATCACGGGCACGCTCCCGCAGTTCCTTCAGTTCGTCGAAAAAGCTATCTAGGGTGGCGTCCGGCAAAAGGTCCGCAGGCTGCCAGCTCTCTTCCACTGTCTTTAGCAGCTCTGAGAACTTCTCGCCTACAAAGTCTTCCATCCAATTTATAACTTCGGCACGGGAGGTGGTGCTAGCTGTAATCATCTTGTATTGCTTAATTTAATTCCAAATATACTTATTTATCTCGATATAGCAGCCGTGGCACAAAACATTTAAACACCTTTTAAATGCGATATTACCGCTAAGATACTAAGGAACTTATACTTACGTAAAAACCCGAAAGGGTTATGCATAATTATAATCTCATTTACAGAACTAACAGAGAAAGAGGCCATTTAAATTCAATGCTTCAGGTAATGGTACACCTTCCGCAGCAGACCGAGGTTAATCCTGTTTCTGTTGAGCACCCCCAAAAACTTATACAAAACCGGTATACCGGCCTGTTGGCCGAGTAAATCCAGAAGTTGCTCCGCCTCCTCAAAATTCCGGGTCAGGTAGGCGTGGCGGGCCTCATATTTCAGCCGCTGCGCCAGCGCTTCCCGCTCTTTCCCGGTCTTCACCAGCGCTGCAGCCTTCCTGCACACCATAACCGTGGAGGCCAGCAGTTTGTTTCCAGGTTTGTACCAGCCCCCGGAAAGCGAATGGGTGTGTACCCGCCGCTTGGTGGTTACTTTATCCAGGTAAAAATAGTTATAGATGCGGGACGAGCGCACCCAGAAGTCAAAGTCCTCATAGGCCAGTGTTTCGTCGTAGCCACCGAGGTGGTCGAACACCTGGCGGCGCACCATCATGGTGGGCGGGCATATAAAATACTGGCGCAGCAAATCGGCAAACACATCCCCCGAGGGCGCGAAATCGTCCAGTTCCCCGTTCTGCCTGCGTTTGTAATGATAGGCAGTTGGCGTGGAAGCGTCGTTTATATAGACGGCGTCGGTATAGACCACGCCGTAGGTCTGGTCCAGTTTCTCGAAAGCCGCCACCTGCTGCGCCACCCGCTCGGGCAGCAGCGCATCGTCGGTGGCAAAGTCGATGATGTACGCGCCGTGGCTGGCGCGCCACCCCATGTTAAAGGCCGTGGTGTTGCCCCTGTTTTGGCCCGTGCTGATAAATTTTATGTGGGGATGCTTCGCTATATACTCCCGGATGATGCTGGCGCTGCCGTCGGTACTGCAGTCGTCCACCACGATTACCTCGATATTAGGGTACGTCTGCACCAGCACGGAGTCCAGCGCCTCCCGCAGAAAACGCGCGTGGTTGTAGCACAGGCAGACAACGGAAACGAGTGGCAGAGGGCTCATGGTTCTATATCTAAGCTGTCACGCTACTGGTCAGGAAAAATGTCTTTATAAAGGATTTTAGGTGACGAACGGCAGCTGCAAATTAGGCGATATATGAGAACAGGCAAAAGATGCTATATGCAAAATATGCTTACCTCATCTAAAAAAGTGCTTCACCGCTCCCACCACCCGCTCCTGCTCCACAGCGCGCAGCCCCGGAAACAAGGGCAGACTGAGGCTGGTCTGCGCCAGCTCCTCCGCCACCGGGAAATCTCCGGTTCTATATCCCAGGAATTTGTAGGCGGGCTGCAGGTGTACCGGCACCGGGTAGTGGATGGCGGTATATATACCTTGCTCCCGCAGCCACTGCCGCAGCGCGTCGCGCCGTTTTGTCCGGATGCTGAAGATGTGGTATACATGGCTGCAGCCGGGCGCCGTATAGGGTAAAATTATATCACCGGTTCCCTCCAGTTCTGAATCATATATGGCCGCCAGCCTTTGCCGCTCCGCGTTCAGTTGGTCCAGGTGCTGTAGCTTTACTTGCAGCACCGCCGCCTGCAGCTCGTCCAGCCGGGAGTTGACGCCCACCACTTCGCTCTGGTATTTCTGCACCTCACCGTAATTGCGGTACATCCGCACAAAATCAGCCACGGCGTCATCGCTTGTCACCACAGCGCCGGCATCGCCCAGGGCACCCAGGTTTTTGGTCGGGTAAAAGCTGAAGGCGGCGGCGGCGCCGAACGTGCCCGCGTGCTGGTTTATATATGTAGCTCCGTGCGCCTGCGCGGCGTCTTCCACTACTTTCAGGTTGTGCGCCTGGGCCAGTTCCAGCAGTGGCGCCATCTCACACACCTGCCCATACAGGTGTACCGGCAGGAGGGCCTTGGTTTTGGAAGTGATGGCCGGAGCGGCGGTAACGGCCGTGATATTATATGTCTGACCGTCCGGCTCCACCAGCACCGGCTTTGCCCCCACCTGCAGCACGGCATTCAGGGTGGCGATGAAGGTATGCACCGGCAGCACCACTTCGTCCCCGCCCCCCACGCCTACTGCTTTCAGGGCCAGCACCAGCGCATCGTAACCGTTGCCTACGCCCACCGCTGCCGTCGCGCCTAAATAGTTTGCATATGCCTCCTCAAATGTTCTCAGCTCTTTGCCCAGTATATAGGCTTTCCCCGCCACCGCCTGCAGCAAGGCCTCCTGCACCGCTGCCTCGCTGCCTGCCGGGTAGTCTCTGAACGCAAAGTAGGGAACTGGCTCCATCAGGGTTTATATATACTACAGCGCCGCGTGCGTCGCCAGCTTTTTGAAGTATGCGTAATCCCGGATATAATCCTCCTCGCTGTAATCGGTGGAGGTAAGGCACAGCGCAACAGCATCTCCCGAGAAACGCAGCTCCGTCCAGCACTTGGCGGGTATATATAAACCACTCTGCGAGTCAGACAACTCAAACTCCTGCACCTGGTTTCCGGTGTCGGCCTTTACATGCACCGTGCCGGTGAGGGCAATCAGCACTTCCTCGGTGGCTTTGTTGGCGTGGTGGCCGCGCACCACCTCCGGCGGGGTGCCGTGGGTCCAGAACACGCGACGGATTTTAAATGGCAGCTGCTCGGCGTACTGCGTGGTGGTGATGTAGCCGACCGCGGGGCTTCCGATGCGCTCGAACGTCAGGAGGTAAGGGTTGGCAGGCAAGTTTTTTAGGTTTGGTATCTGTACAAAGTAATGGATTTTGCAGCAATAAAGCACCCTCGGCGGCGGTAGTTTTGGCCTTGCCCCCGGAACCCCTACCTTTGCCGGGCAGCCGTTGCCCCTGCCGCTTTATATCCTGATGGAAGACACCTACCGAACCATAGATGCTCCCGCCGAAGGCCTTTACAAGGAGAAGGGCAGCAAGTTTATCGCGCTGGCTTACCCGGTATATACCGAGGAGGAGGTGAAGGATATAATGGCGGAGTTGAAAAAGCAGTACTACGATGCCCGCCACCACTGCTACGCCTACAGCCTGGGTGCCGACAAGGGCCGCTTCCGGGCAAACGACGACGGAGAGCCCAACCACTCCGCTGGCGACCCCATCCTGGGCCAGATCCGATCCGCCGACCTCAGCAATGTTCTGGTGGTGGTAATCCGCTACTTTGGCGGCACCAAGCTGGGCGTGAGCGGGCTGATTAACGCCTATAAAACAGCGGCTGCCGACGCGCTGGCTAACGCCAAGGTGGTGGAAAAGCACGAAACGGCGCTGTTGCAGGCGCACTATGCCTATCCGCAGATGAACGACGTGATGGGCCTGGTCAAGGCATACGACCTGCCCATCCGGGACCAGCACTTCGAGCTGGACTGCCGCCTCACGCTGGAGGTGCGCAGAACGCTGCAGGAGGAGGTAACTACCAAACTCGAGGCCATAGATGGCGTAAGCGTGACGGAAATAGGGTAGTTGTTGGTTGGAGGTTGTTGAGATGTGTGGTTTCTATGTAGCTGCGTTAAATGTGGTTGTAATTACAAATGAAAAGCCCGGACAAGTTTGTTGATGAAATCATTAGCTTATTTAAGCATCATGATTTGTCTAAGAATGTTTCAAAGACGCCAACCGGATTTATTCTTGAACAGAAAAATCCGGATTGGGTATGTATTCTTTTTCTGTGCGGTTTTATCCCAGTTCCTGCTATGATGCTGTTGTATTCCGACTTTAGTGTTGAAAACGCTATCATAAGCCTTATTTGGGTAGTATTCAATGGATATTCTCTTTATAACACCATAGTGGCAGATAATAGGGTTGAGCTTGATTTTATAAGAAGGACAGTAGAAATTCATACCTTAAACGTGCTGACAAAGCACCTCTTCCGAAGTGAGATTGTAGCGTTTGAGGAGGTAGAATGCATTCAAATTAAGAGTGTTCATTATGGTAGTGTCGGTAATTCATCCTCAAGGCTTGTTTTGAAGACTAAGAACAAGAAAGGCTATGCCTTGAATGAATACAAGTCCGATCATGTGGCGAGAAAGTTAAAGTTTGCCATTGAATGCTTAACCTCAGAAAAGAGAAATACAAACTCACCTTACAAAGTACATATATAATTCACTGATATTAAATCTCTCAATATGCCAGTAAGTTTATATATAGGGCACAACTTACCCATAGCCATAGCAAGTATGATCTAAGTTTACACAGCACTTCCACTCTCCAGCCTCCCCTCCATAGCCCCACCAAACAATCAACAACCAGCAACCGACAATCAGAAAATGGCCAAACGCAAGCACCGCCTCACCCGCAACAAGATATTAGAGCGCAAAGCCGGTTTAAAACCGGGCACGCTGGCCGTGCCTGCGGAGTCGTACGCTCCGCGCTATTTCCTGATCTCGTTCAGCGAAGACTTTTTTGAAGAGCTGGAACTGAAGACATATGCCGAGCTGCTGCACCGCGTAAAGGCGAAGCCCGACGCCCGCCACTGGATTGATATCCGGGGCTACGGCGACCAGGCGATGCTGGAGCAGCTGGCCCAGGATTTTTACCTGCACCCGCTGCAGATGGAGGACGTGATAAACGATTACCAGCGGCCGAAAGTAGAGGAGTTCGACAAAAACCGCCTGTTCATCATTTCGCGGATGCTGCGCTGGTCTACAGAAACCAAGTCGCTGGATGACGTGCAGCTGTCGCTGTTTACCGGGCACAACTACGTGCTCAGCCTGCAAAGCGACTACGCCGATTGCCTTGATCCGCTGCGGGAGCGCATCCGGGTGGGCAAAGGCATCATCCGGCAGCGGCCCACCATGTATATGGCCTACGCCATGATGGACGTGGTGCTGGATTACTATTTCCCGGTGATGGCAGACATTGGCGAGTATATAGAGGACCTGGAGCAGCAGGTGGTGCTCCAGACATCCAAAAGCAACCTGACGCTGATACTGGACCTGAAAAGCGATTTGGTGAAGCTGCGGCGCATTACCTGGCCCGAGCGCGACAAAATGTCGGAGATGCTGCGCATGGGCGATGACGTGATTCCCGATAACCTGAAAGTCTACTTCCGCGACGCCTACGACCACGTCATCCAACTCATCGACTTGGTGGACAACCACAAGGACATGGCCTCCAGCCTCGTGGACCTGCACATGTCCACGGTGAGCAACCGCATGAACGAAATCATGAAAGTGCTCACCATCATCTCCACCATCTTTATCCCGCTCAGCTTTATTGTGGGCCTCTACGGAATGAACTTTGCACACGTAAACCCCGAAACAGGCAAGGTCTACCCGCTCAACATGCCGGAGCTGTACCAGCCGTACTCCTACCCGATTCTGCTCGGCCTGATGGGCATCCTCATCCTGTTTCAGCTGTACTTTTTCTACCGCAAGGGCTGGTTCAGAAGTTTCTAAGTTTTGGGGCAAAGTAGAAACGCAAAATATTGCGTCGCTACAGGAATTTATGTGTGATTCTTCGTCCCCGCCCCTACTCCGGCAGCCTGAAGTCTATCTGCCTGAGCTCGTTGCGGAAAACCTTGTAGAGCGTATAGTTGTTGGAGGCCTCGTTGTAGTAAATCGTGACCGGCTGGCTGCTCTCTAAGGTTCGGCTCCCGATGTGGTTGCCCTCGCTGTCGTAGAGGTACGTTTGCTGCGGCCCGGTTTCGGTGATGGCATATATGCGGTTGGCGCCGCCGAAGTGGAAGTACTGCACAATTTTGGGCGCTGAGGTGACGAAGCGCTCCTGGAACAGCTCGTTCAGGTCCTGGTCAAAGAGCGTGACCTTGCCCAGTTCCTGCCGCACAATAACAGCGGACCTGCCGTTGCTGCTTTCCGGCACCAGGCTGAACAGGGCGCGTTTGCTGGGCCGTGGCAGTTGCTTGCGGCTAAGCACTTTGCCCTGCAGGTTAAACGTCACCGCGGCGCCATACCTTGTCACGGCCGTGACGGTGGTGCGGCGCAGGTCGGTGCCGAGGTTTACCGCCACCCCGCCCACTATCGGCGCCTTCAGGCTGATGGGGAACCCGGGATAGGCATCGCCGCGGCGGTTGAGGGCATAGATATAGCCGTTCTCGAGCACCACCAGGATCACGTCTCGCCCGCCCACCCGCAGGTGCTGCGGCGCGGTGGCCAGCCGGAAGTCCATGCGGCGCGGCTGCCATCCCTCCACAGCGGTGCCCCGAATGTTGTACATATACAGGTTGCCCATGCTGTCGTCCACCAGCAGGCGGTAGTTGCCGTCGTTCTCATAGTCGAACACGGCCAGATGCTGCATGCTCAGCGAGTCGCCGACGTTGAAGGGGAAGTTCACCAGTTCCTGCCCCTGCCCGTTGATGGCGTGGATGCGGCTGGGGGTGGCAAACAGGTAGCCGAGTTGTTTGTCCGGCCCCATCTCCACCTCCAGTATATTCCCTCGGATAGGAGCGCCCACGCTGTCTACCCACCCGCGCCGGGCATCGTCGGTAACGTTATATAGCACATTTGCCGAGTCCTGCACCGCTACCTCGCGGCTTCGGTCTGCGGCATTGTGCATGGGGAAAGGGCGCGTGTCGAGGCGGTTGTTAAACGGGAGCGTGATTTCAGGCCCGAAAACGTCCTGTCCGGCGGTGCTGTTGCTGTGGTCCGGCCTCCGGATAATGAAGCGGGTGTGGTACTGCGGCCCTGCCTTGGCGAACTGCAGGCTCAGCTGGCTGAACCGCCTGATGAGCGAGGCGTTCTGAAGCAGGTTCTCCCGTTCGGCATCCTCCACATAGCGGTTCAGCATGTACCAGGCGTTCTCCGTGTTCAGGTAGGTGCTCAGGTTCGCCTCCTGCAGCGTCTCTTTCAGAAAATTCTGCTGCACCACCGATTTCCCCCAGACGTTCTCTTCCAGTATCTCGTCCAGCAGCGTCCGGAGCGTGGTGATGCTCTCTGAGAACAGCAGGTAATCGTCCACCGGCACCACATAGCACCGCTCAAACCCCCTGAACATTTTTCCCAAAAGCTTCCCCGGCAGTTCGGGCACGTCCAGCAGCCGGATGCTGTATGCGCCGTGCTGCACTTTAACCGGGTGCTGCTGCTGGGAGGCAGCAAGTTGGCTGCCCAGGCTGCTCAGCAGTTTTGCCGCGGCGGCCGTATCCGCCACATGGGCAAAGGCCACCTTCTCGGGGCTCGCGCTGATGCTGGTCGACTCCAGGTAAGCAAGGGCGGCCTCCTCACTGAGCAAGCTTGCCAGGCTGTCGATGGTGCCGCCATATATGGCTTTGCTCTCCGGGCGTGGCATTCCCATGCGCTCTAGCTCCTCCAGCCCGAAGTGCAGCAGCAGGGCCGTGCGGACCGGCAGGTAAGCCTTCACACCCTGCGGCTGCGGGTTTTCAGGTTGCATCGTCTGGTGCAGGGAGTTCTTCAGCAGCTCAGGCGTGGAAAAGCCGCTAAGGAAAATTTTATCCTGCTCCAGCTTCAGATCCAGCAGGCCGTATTGGCAGAGGGAGGAGAGGTAGCGCACCTCCGGCATCACCTCCTCTTTCAGGAACAGGTTCAGGAAATCCGGCAACATCCTGTAATTCACAAAGACACTCCCATATACCCCAGGCTTGGTCAGGTTGCCCTCGCGCGCAAACCCAGCCGCAATGGACGTGGGCTGCCCGCGGCTTACGCGCCGCACAATCTCCTCCACCAGCGCCGCCGAAGGGCTCAGCACGATGTTGTTGTGGTAGGTAAAATACGTAAACTTTGTGCCGAGGCGGGTGTTGGTGATATCCGTGAGCAGCGTGCCCTGATACTCGCGCGTCTGTTCCTTAAAAAGTGCGCTCTTGCCGATGTCTTCTGTGAGGGTGCGCAGAAAGCGGTGCTCCCCCACCGATACCACTGGCACATAATATACACAGGCCACTTCGGCGTTGTCCACCACATGGATGGAGGTGAGGATCTTCTTCTCGTCGAGGAAGCGCGAGAGGCGCTGGCTGCCAGGCGCCACGCTGTCGAGCGAGGCCAGGTTTTCCTCGAGGCGCTGCGCGAAGGGCAGCACTGAGAAGCTGTCCCAAAGCCCTGTTTCCCGCAGGTGCCCGATCAGGTCGGCATGGTTGGTGGTCTCCAGCACCAGCACCGCGCTTTCCGGCACCAGCGTCCACAGGTCTACACGCTCCCGCGCGTCCTTCCAGCGGTTGAAGCCATAGTACGCCAGCGAGGCTAGTAGCACGAACCCGATAAAGAAGAAGACGATGCGTTTTGGCATAGCAGGCATTCTGGATTTACAAAACTACGGTATTTTTCCAAACTTCGCCGGGGCGGCGCCCGGCCACACGCCCTGCCCGACATCCCAAAACACAACAGGGGCGCTGCCACGTATACAAACCCGGACCCATACCCACACCACCATGTTCAGAATTCTCGTTCCGGTTGATTTTGAAGAGGGCACCTCCGGAGCCTGCCACTACGCCCTGCGCCTCGCCGCAGCCGCACCGCAGGCAGAGGTACTGCTCCTGCACTGTTTCAGAGACTACCTGGCCGGGCCCTGGCACGATCCTGTAGACCAAAGCGGCCACCCGGTCACAGGCTCTGAGGATGCAACAAACCGTGTGCTGCAACGGAATGAGACGGAGGAGCGCGGTAAGCTGGAGGCTCTGCGCCAGGAGCTGCGAAGCAACGCGGACGGGAGCAGGGTGCTCCTGAGCACCGCCTTCGTCAACGGCCTGCCGGAGGATGTGATTCCGGTGGAGGCGCAGCGCTTTCAGGCAGACCTGATCGTGATGGGCACCGCGGGCGAAGGCAGCCTGAGCCGCTCGCTCTTCGGCACCGTCACCACCAAAATGGCAGCGGACGCCAATGTGCCGGTGCTCTCGGTGCCGCAGCAGGGCCGGGCGCTGCGTCTGGGCCGCGTGCTCTACGCCACTGATTTTGATGACGCCGATGCGCAGGCCATCGCAGACCTGCACCAGCTGCTGGCTCCTTTTAACCCGCACATCCTCTGCCTCCATATCACCTACGGGGCGGCCACGGCGCAGGACCAGGAAAAGCTAAACCAATTAGAGGCTGCCGTAAAGGATGTCCGACCTGCCGCAACTAACATCCGGTACTCACTGCTGGAGGGCAGCAGTAATGTGGACGAGGCGCTGGAAAGCTTTGTGGAGAACGAGCGGGTGGATTTGCTCGCCGTCACAAACCGTAAGCGCACGTTCCTGGACAGCATCCTGCACCCCAGCCTGACGAAGCAGCTGGTGCTGGAGGCGGAGGTGCCCCTGCTGATTTTCCACAGTCGGTTTAAATAATCAGACCACCGTATCCGCCAGGCGCAGCTGCGCCAGCAACGCCTGGCTGTACCGCTCAAAAGCGCCCTCGCTTGTAGCCATAAACAGGAAGGGTTCAATCAGTTCCAGTTCCATCAGCGCCAGTTCGCCGTTTTGCTCCACACCATCCACGCGGGCGTAAAGGCAGCCCTGGGCGTGCCTGTCCACGATGGTTTGGGCCGCGGCCAGCAGCGCGGCGGGCGGCACAGGGGTATGCACGGTGCCGCCGAAGAAATGCTGCACCCGAAAATCTCCCGCGCCCGGCGTCTTCAGCACGGCGTGGCTATATATCCCGTTGAAGAACAGGAACGACCACTCGCCTTCCGTCTTGACCTCCTCCACAAACGGCTGCACCAGAAAGCTCTCCTGCTGCAGTAGCCCGTTTATATATCCGGCCCTGGCCGCTGCTTCGCTGCGCGTGAGGGCAAAGGTGTTTTTTGCCCCGCCGCTGACGGCAGGCTTCACAATTATTTTTTCGGTCCCCAGCTGCGCAAAAGCGTTTGTTGGATCAAATGCGCTGCCTTTCTCCAGCCATATGGTGCGCACCACGTTCACGCCCTGCTGCTGCAGGTCCAGCAGGTAGCGCTTGTCGGCGTTCCAGCGCACGGTTTTCAGGGGGTTCAGCACCCGCACGCCTAGTCGCTCCAACTTGTCGAGCCAGGCATAGAAGGCGGCTATTTTGTCGAAGTAGTCCCAGGGCGATTTAAGGATGATGAGGTCGAACCGGCTCCAGTCCACGGCAGGGTCGTCCCAGATCTGAAACGAGATATTCAGCCCCTTCTCCGTCAACAAACCGTAAAGTCTGCTGTTCTCCTCCTCGGATATGCCGGTATAGTTTCCGGTGCTGGCATATGTTATCAACGCTATTTGCTGCATTGTCATTTTTATATCATCTTTGCCCCGAAATTATACTTTATGCCGGGGCCAGACAACCAAAAGGGCGTTTTAGCTATAACTTTTGAGCGGTAACACCACGTATATACATATAAAATCACCTATACTTTTTTTGCCCCGTCACCATGCTTTTCCACCGCCCCGGCATCTCCCGCTACACGTGCAGCCTTAGTATACGGCTGATGCTGCTATTGCTGCTTGCAAACGTGTTCACGACGGCCTGCAGCGCGGACCTGGGGAGCGAGGAACGAGACGGCATGCCGGAGGAGCGGCGGCTCTCCTTTTCGGACACAACCTCCGCCCGCCGGCGCGCGCCAGACGGGCCTGCTGCCTCCGCCACGCTGCTGGGCAATCCCTTTGTGGCCAGCCTCAGCCAGGGCAACAGCCTGAGCACCTACTTCGACCGCATCAGCACAGACTTTACCGTAGATGCCGACGCTATTCAAAACCGCCACAAACCCAGCCTCACCGACACCATCTTCACGATCCGGTTCGGCAACTCGATGATGGAGTTTTATGCGCCCAGCCAGTCGGGCGAGCTCCTGCTGCAGGTGGCCGATATACAGGCCAACGATATCACCCTGCGCCACAACCTGCGCGTGGGCATGCCCGAGACCGAACTGCTGAACAGGCTAAAGGGACAGGGCGACGATATCGTTATTACCCACGGCGGCGACCGTATCCTGGCCGCTGCCCGCGAAGGTGCCCCTGCCTCGCTGCTCTTCCACCTCCGAAACGGCAAAGTGAGCCGCATCCACTACGAGGGCTATGTAGATTAAAATTGATTTTTGAATGGCTGCTCCTATATATGCTTCCTATATAGGAAGCATGGCTATATATAGAACCTCTCCCCTATTTGAACGCAGCGGCAAGTTTATGCAGGGCATCTCCAATCCCGCTTTGCAAACCATAATCACACATTTATAAAGCGCCAATCACTCAAATTGGTACCTTTGCCTGAAACCATTCCTCCTCTATATGCGCGTAGTGATACAGCGGGTAACGCAGGCTTCCGTGGAAATTGATAAACAAGTGAAAGGGGAAATCGGCCTGGGGCTGCTGGTGCTGGCGGGCTTCAGCCCCGAAGACACCGGCGAAGACCTGAAGTGGATGGCGGGCAAAGTGGCCCAGCTCCGCATCTTTGGCGATGCGGAAGGCAAGATGAACCTGAGCGTGCGGGACGTGCAGGGCGATATCCTGGTCATCAGCCAGTTTACGCTGTACGCCAATACTAAAAAGGGAAACCGCCCTTCTTATATCAGCGCCGCGACGCCTGCTGTGGCGGTGCCGCTATATGAGCAGTTTGTGGCCCTGCTCGAAGCTGCCACGGGCAGGCAGGTGCAAACCGGGGAGTTTGGGGCCGATATGAAGGTGTCGCTGCTGAACGACGGGCCGGTCACTATCGTGATAGATTCCAAAGCAAAAGAATAGACAGAAAACAGCCTCAGAAAGACCTGTTTATTATAAGTATTTTCGTATATAGCACAGCGTATTTGTTCTTCTCCTCATCTGTTTCACTGTTTTTTCAAGGCTATGGTTTTCAGAATGCATTCCTGCTGTCTGGCTGCGCTGGCGTGGCTAAGCTTTGTCTTCTACCTCGGGGCAACCACAGCCGTGCAGGCACAGCAAACGGACAGTGCGCAGGCCCAAACCACGGCAACGCAGCGGTGGCTGGTGGAAACCAAGGACGGCTCTGTGTTTCAGGGGGTGTACCTGGGGCAAAGCGAGGCGGGCGTGCGGCTGCTCACGGACAGCGCCGGCGAGATAACCATCCCGATGAGCGAGCTGAAAAGCTTCCGGATTCTGGATGAGCGGAACTTCAGGAACGGCGAGTACTGGTTCGATAACCCCAATGCCACGCGCTACCTCTTCGCGCCTTCCGCCTACAGCCTCCGCAAAGGCGAAGCCTATTATCAGAACACTTACCTGGTGCTCAACTCATTCAACTACGGCATCACTGACCGGCTCACGATCGGGGCCGGGTTCGAGCTGATCTCCACCTTCTCCGGCGAGCCCATCTTCTTCATCACACCCAAATACTCCTTCCCCATCAGCGACAAATGGAATGCCGGGGCGGGTGTCCTGTATGCGAATGCGCCCATCGAGGACTTCTCGGGGCTGGGCATTGGCTATGGCCTCATCACCTATGGCAACCGCGACAACAACGCCACGCTTGGCGTCGGCTTCGGCTACGTGGACGATGAAGTTTCCGGAAAGCCCGTGTTTAACCTGAGCGGCATGAGGAGGATAAGCCGCAAGATGGCGCTGGTAACAGAAAACTGGCTGGTGCCATCCGATGGCTACTACGGCGTTTATTCCTACGGCATCCGGTTTATGGGAGAGAAAATCACGGTGGACCTCGCTTTCCTGAACAACGCCGATATTGCCAGCGATGTGCTGGCTATCGGGGTGCCCTATGTCGATTTTGTGGTTAAATTTGGGAAGTAACACAAGCACAGCATATATGACTTTAGCCGAAGCGCAGGCCACCGTAGACAAGTGGATACAGGAAAACGGGGTACGTTACTTCAACGAACTCACCAACATGGCCATCCTGACAGAGGAAGTCGGGGAAGTGGCCCGCATCATTGCCCGCCAGTACGGCGAGCAGTCTTTCAAGAAGAGCGACGAAGGGAAAAACCTGGGCGATGAACTGGCCGACGTGCTGTTCGTGCTCATCTGCCTGGCCAACCAGACAGGCGTAGACCTGACAGAAGCCCTGCACCGGAACCTCGGGAAAAAAACCTCCCGCGACAGCCAGCGACACAAACAGAATAAGAAGTTAGATAGTTAGAGCAAGGGGATAAGTCACTCTTCAACTCCCAGACTTTTTAACTCCCAAACTTTCTAACTCTCTAACTCCTATCAGGTCTACCAGCCGGTCGTGGCGCCACACGGGCAGCACGTTGTATATATTTTGCTGCAGGCAGTAGCGAATGTCTTCGTGGATGTTCAGGTTCTGGAGGCGGCGCACGTGCGAGGACTCCTTGAGGAAGGCGAACAAGTCGGATTTGCCGGCCTGGTACAGGTGGAGGGCGGCCAGCGTTGCATCGTTCTCGAACGTAAAGTCCTGCTGCAGGCACTCGGCCAGAGCCCCGGCAAAAAGCGTGTCTTCCAGATTGAACTTGCCTTTCCAGCCGGCGCACACCACAAGCACATCCAGTTGCAGTTCCGTCAGGTGGTCGGCCACGCTCTGCAGGTTCAGAAACGAGCCGATGATCACTTCCTCAGCCGCCTCCGACAAGCGGATGGCGCGGGTGCCGTTGGTGGTGGTGATGGCCACGGAACGCCCCTGCACAAACCCGTTCATATAGCTGAACGGCGAGTTGCCCAGGTCAAAGTCCTCGGCTTTGATGCCGTTCCGCTCGGCCGCGGTCAGGCAACCCTGTCCGGCAAAAGCGCGGCACTCCTCCAGTTCCATCACCGGGAAGATGTCGGTGGCGCCGTGCGCAAAAGCCGTCACCATGGTAGAGGTAGCCCGCAGAATATCCACAGCCACCACCGCTTTCCCCTCCAGATTATATAAGTGCAGCAGCTCGGGGCTGTAACACACGTCTATACTTGCCATTTCTGTTTCGTTGTTGATTGTTAGTTGCTGCTTGCTGATTCTTGTTTAGTAACTTTCTATTAACAACAATCAACGTTGAGCAATCAACGGTTAAGTTATTTTTTATAGAAAGGCGGCTTCACCACCTGTGCTTTCATGTCTTTGTTGCGCACGCGTATATAAATCTCGGTGCCGGGCTTGCTCCATGCAGTGTTTATATATCCCAGGCCAACGCCTTTGCCCAGCGAGGGAGCCATGGTGCCGGAAGTCACTTCGCCCACTTTTTCGCCGGCGGCGTCCACGATGTCGTAATGCGCGCGCGGGATGGCTTTCTCCAGCATCTCAAAGCCGATAAGTCTGCGCTGCACACCGGCTTCTTTCTGGGCCTTCAGGTTGGCGGCATTGGTGAAATCCTTGTTGAACTTCGTGATCCAGCCCAGGCCAGCCTCCAGCGGGGAGGTGGTGTCGTTGATGTCGTTGCCGTAGAGGCAGAAGCCCATCTCAAGGCGCAGTGTATCGCGCGCGCCCAGCCCGATGGGCTTGATGCCATAGGGCCTGCCCGACTCCATGATGGCGTCGAACACCGCTTTCGCATCCTTGTTCTTTATATATAGCTCAAAGCCGCCGGAGCCGGTATAGCCCGTCGCGGATATAATCACGTCCTCCACACCGGCAAAGGTGTCCTGCTCAAAGGTATAATAATCCATGCCGAACAGGTCGACGGACGTGAGCGGCTGCAGTGCTTCGGCAGCCTTTGGCCCCTGCACCGCAAACAACGACACCTCGTCCGAGATATTCTCTACCTCTACCCCGTTGGTGTTAAACCTGTTCACCCACTCCCAGTCTTTTTCGATGTTGGAGGCATTCACCACCAGCATATACTCCTCCTCGCTGAAACGGTACACCAGCAGGTCGTCCACGATGCCGCCCTGCTCGTTGGGAAAACAGGAGTACTGTACCTTGCCGTCCGTCAGCTTGGCGGCATCGTTGGAGGTGATGCGCTGAATCAGGTCGAGGGCGCCGGGGCCGCGCAGCATGAACTCACCCATATGCGACACGTCGAACACGCCCACCGCGTTGCGCACGGTCATATGCTCCTCAATGTCAGACGAATATCGCACGGGCATGTTATAGCCGGCAAAAGGAACCATTTTAGCCCCTAACGCCTCGTGTACGTCATTCAACGCGATTTTTTTCAGTTCCATATATTGCCTCCGGTCCTTGCTGAGTGTGCGGCAAAAATAAGCAAAATTCATCCGCATCCGAAATTTATCTCCTGCCCCGGCCCGTATAGCCATATATAGGCAGGGCAGAGCCCTGGGCCTTTTAAGAACTTCCGAAAACAGTTGTACCTTTGCCAGTTGCAGCCTTGCCCTCGCAGGCCTGCTTTCGTAAAGGATAAGCGCCCTTAGATGAAACTTTCTGTTAAGCTTTTTGCAGGCTTCCTGCTGATATCCCTCCTGTTCACGGCCGTGGCCATTGTCAACTTCCAGCTTTCTGAAGATGTGATAGACAACACCGTCTGGGTGTCGCGGTCCCAGATTGTGGTACGGAACACCGCTTCGCTGCAGCGGAACATCATCGATATGGAAACCGGCCTGCGCGGCTTCCTGCTGAACGGGAACGAGGCGTTTCTGCTGCCCTATGTGCAGGCGAAAGAGCAATTGCCGAGCCTCTTCGCGGAAACGAGGACGTTCGTCTCCGGCTCAGTTGAGCAAACCGAGAAGTTAAACGACATCGTACGGCTGCAGCAGCGCTTCGAGAACAGGTATGCAGAGCCGCTCATCGCCCTGAAGCGTACGGATACGCTGGGTGCGCCCGCTTTCGGCTCGAGCCAGCAGTTGGACAGCCTGGTGCTGGGCGAGAAAATTCTCGTGGATTCCATCCGGGCCGCCTTCCGCGACTTTAATGCCTACGAGTACAAGGTGCGGGAAGAACGGCGGGAGCGCCTGGGGCAAAGCATCAACACCACCCGCAACGTATCCACGGCCCTGACGCTGCTGTCGGTGATTCTGGGGCTTTGGTGGGCCTACTACATCACGCGCCTCATCACCAGGCGCATCATGAAAATGGTGAACCTGGCAGAGGAGATATCCAGGGGCGACTACAAAACCAAGATTGTCGACACCTCGCGCGACGAGCTCAGCCAGCTTTCCAACTCCCTCAACCGCATGTCGGCCACCATTGACGAGACGTTCAGCGAACTCGACCGCAAGAATGTGGAGCTTGACCAGTTCGCCTATGTGGTGTCGCATGACCTGAAGGCGCCTTTGCGGGGCATTGAGGTCGCCTCGCGCTGGGTAGAGGAGGATATGGGCACCCAGCTGCCGCCCAAGGTGCAGGAATACCTGATGATGATGCGCATACGCGTACACCGCATGGAGAACCTGATCAACGGGATACTTGCCCTGGCCCGCATTGGCCGCACCAGCCAGATAGCCGAGGACGTGGACGTGAACGTTCTGCTGAGCGAGGTAGCAGACATGCTCACACCGCCAGACGGGTTCATGATAGAGGTGCAGGAAAACCTGCCGGTACTGCACACCTTCCGGATACAGTTGCAGCAGGTGTTCAGCAACTTGATCAGCAATGCCATTAAGTACCACGACAAGCGCGAGGGACTGGTCCGGGTCCGGTACCACGAAACGGACCGGTTCCATGTCTTTTCGGTGTCCGACGACGGGCCTGGCATTGATCCGGCGTACCACGACCGCATTTTCGTGATATTCCAGACGCTGCAGGAGCGCGACGCGGTGGAGAGCACCGGCGTGGGCCTGACCATCGTAAAGAAGATCGTGGAGTGGCAGGGCGGCACTATCGGGGTGACATCACAGCCCGGCCAGGGAGCCACTTTTACCTTCACCTGGCCAAAAGACGCGGAAGTAGTGGGATAATTTCATACTTTTGCCTTAATTGTACCAGAAGTATTCGGAACCCATGACTGACCAAGCTGTAAGTATCCTTTTAGTAGAAGATGACTACCTGGATATTATGAATGTGGAGCGGGAGCTGAGCAAGATAAACCTCACCCGCCCCCTGCACGTGGCCCGCAACGGCCGCGAGGCCCTGAACATGCTGCGCGGCAGCGAAGGTTCCGCCAAGATCACGCCTGCTCCCAGCCTTATCCTGCTGGATATCAACATGCCCAAAATGAACGGGCTGGAGTTTCTGGCGGAATTGCGACGCGAGCCGGAGTTCAGCCATATACCGGTTTTCATCATGACCACCTCTAACGAGGAGACAGACCGCCTTGCCGCGCAGCGCCTGCACGTGACGGGTTATATCGTGAAGCCGCTCACCTTCGACAGCTTCGAGAAAAGCCACTCCTCCCTCGACAGCTTCAGCCTCTTCCTCGACCTGATCAAACTCAAGTAGGCGCCTACGCAGCCAGGCCTCTATACTTCTACAAAACATCCTGCTTCGGCAGCAGCGTGAAAGACTGCCGGTGGTGCGTTGTGGCGCCATAGCGGGCAATGCCGTCGCGGTGCCGCCGGGTCGGGTATCCGGCGTTCTGCTCCCAGCCATAATGCGGATGAGCTGCTGCCAGCCGGCACATCAGGTCGTCGCGGTAGGTTTTGGCCAGCACCGACGCCGCCGCAATAGACAGGTACCTGCCGTCGCCTTTCACCATGCAGCTGTGCGGCACCTGCCTGTAGGGCTTGAAGCGGTTGCCGTCCACCAGCAGGTAAGCGGGCTCCTGCCCCAGCTTCTCCAATGCCCGGTGCATCGCCATATAGGTCGCGTTCAAGATATTGGCTTCGTCTATCTCGGCAGGCGAGGCCGCTCCGACGGCCCATGCCACGGCATCTTTCTCAATGTCCAGCCGCATCAGTTCCCGCTGCTTTTTGCTCAGCGTTTTGGAGTCGTTGAGGAAGGCGTGTGTGTAGTTGAAAGGCAGGATAACCGCCGCGGCCACCACCGGCCCGGCCAGGCAGCCCCGGCCCACCTCGTCTACCCCGGCCTCTAAGGCATGCCCGCTGTGGTTGGAAAGTAGCATAGGGTGTTTGTTGTTTTGATTTTTAGTAAACTTAAATCTATATATAGCCTGGGCTTGATGTCCTGACTGCTCAAATATATGGAGCGGGTATCAATGAAGCATATATAACCCAAGCTCTAAACTTCCCATTTGATGATGCTATCTGCCTTTGGCTATTGTCCATCCCTGCGGCCTTAATGCTTATGAGTTCTATAGCTGGGTGTGGCGCTCTCAGGCCGAGAGGCCTCGTTTTCCCTTGAAGCGCTGCTGGGGGTAGGGGCCCTCTATTTCGTTTCCTGCCAGGGGTTGGGGCCCCTTGTCAAGACGGCTGCCACTAACGTGGCACCGGAAACTCTCGAGGCGCCTCAAGGAAAAACTGGAAGAGCTTTCACTTCGTGCAGACGAAATGTAGCTGTCCTTATAAGTATGGAGACAGAATCAGTTTATTTTGTCATCCTGGAAGGATTTTGTAGGCGAGCCGCATAAGCCTAACCTCCGGAGATAGGGGCCCTCTTCTACTACCAAGTTTCTTCCAGAATAACAGTTTTTTTATACTCTATGCTGTTCTGTCCCCATACTCATATGACCAAACATATAGCAATAGACAAGCTGTGGTGATTATATATAGCAACTACGCCTGTATCAGGAAAGCCTTGATGTACTCGTCCAGGTCGCCGTCCAGCACGTTCTGCACGTCGGTGCGCTCCACGCCCGTGCGGATGTCTTTCACGAGTTTGTAGGGATGCAGCACGTAATTGCGGATCTGGGAGCCGAAGTCGATGCGCTTTTTGGTACTCTCGATGCGGTCGCGCTCCTCGTTGCGCTTCTCAATCTCTATCTGGTAAAGCCGGGAACGGAGCATGCGCAGGGCGTGCTCCTTGTTCATGAGCTGCGAGCGCTCTATCTGGCACTCGATCACGATGCCGGTGGGCTTGTGCTTCAGGCGCACCGCCGTCTCCACCTTGTTCACGTTCTGGCCACCGGCGCCTCCCGACCGGAAGGTGTCCCATTCTATATCGGCGGGATTCACCTCAATGTTGATGGTGTCGTCCACCACGGGGTAAGCGAACACGGAGGCAAAAGAGGTGTGGCGGCGGCCGCCGGAGTCGAAGGGTGAGATGCGCACCAGCCGGTGTACGCCTATCTCCGATTTCATATAGCCATAGGCAAAGTCGCCCGTGATCTCGAGGGTGGCGGATTTGATACCGGCGCCGTCGCCGGGGTGATAACTGATTTGTTTCACGCCAAACTTGTGCGACTCGGCCCACATGATGTACATGCGCATCAGCATCTCGGCCCAGTCCTGGCTTTCGGTGCCGCCTGCGCCGGGGTTTATCTCCACGATGGCGCTGAGCTGGTCTTCCTCGCCGCTGAGCATGCGCTTGAACTCCAGCCCCTCCACGGCGTTGGCCGCTTTCCCATATTCCTGCTTGATATCCTCCTCCGACACATCCCCTTCCCTGTAAAAGTCGAACAGCACCTCGAAGTCGGAGACGGCTTTCTCCACCTGCTCGTAATGGTCTGTCCACACCTTCACCGACTTGATTTCCTTCAGCACCTTCTCGGCTTCCTTCGGGTCGTCCCAAAAGTCAGGGGCAGTGGTCTGCTTTTCTGTCTCTGCTATCTGTTCTTTGCGGGCATCGTAGTCAAAGATACCTCCTCAGGGCCTCAACGCGGCCCTTTAACTCCTTCAACTGTTCAGTTGTCATGGATTTCTAATGGTTATATATGATTTATTCAATACAGAACTACCGTCTGATGGGTGCTGATTGTTGTTTGTTAATTGTGATATAGCTACAGGGTTGAATGGCTGGTTTACAGGTTGTTAGCATATACCCATATATACTCGCTGTAAACCAACAATCAATTACTAGCAATCAACTATTATCAATCAGCAATCAACACCGCTTTTATATATGGGCTACAGGCTGATTTTCTGTACCCAGTTATGGGTATCCGGAACCTGCCCGGTTCTGATTTTATCCAGCGCAGCACCTATGCTGTTGGAAATTTTGCGTGTTTCCACCGGAGGCAGTTCGTAGTCCTGGCCGTTGTGGTGGATCAGGGCGATCTGGGAGATGATGGCCGCCGTTCCGGTGCCGAAGGCCTCTGTGAGTTTGCCAGCCTGCTGCGCCGCGATCACCTCGTCTACAGCTACTTTACGCTCTTCTACCTTATAGCCCAGGTCTCTGGCCACTGTCAGCACGCTGTCGCGGGTGACGCCGTGGAGGATGCTCGTGCTCAGGCTCGGGGTCACCAGCACATCGTCTATCACAAACATCACGTTCATGGTGCCGGACTCCTCCACGTACTTGTGCTCTTTGGCGTCTGTCCATATAAGCTGGTCGTAGCCTTTCTCCTGCATCTTGCGGGAGGGCAGCAGGGACGCCGCGTAGTTGCCAGCCGCTTTAGCGTAACCCGCGCCGCCTTCTGCGGAGCGCACGTATTGCTGCTCCACCGCTACTTTCACCGGCTTGTCGTAGTACTTGCCCACCGGGCAGGTGATGATCAGAAAACGGTACGTCAGGGATGGCCTAACACCGATAAAGTTATCGGTGGCGAACATCAGCGGGCGGATGTAAAGTGAGCTGCCTTCTTTGGTCGGCACCCAGCCGGCATCCACGCGCAGCAGTTGCTCCAGCCCCTGCATAAAAAGCTCTTCCGGCAACTCCGGCATACACAGGCGCTCGGCCGACTTGTTGAGGCGCTGCAGGTTTGCCTGTGGCCTGAAAAGGAGGAGATCCCCGTGTTCATCTTTATATGCTTTCATCCCCTCAAAAATGGCCTGC
The DNA here is from genome assembly GCF_009931655.1 of Pontibacter russatus. Lineage (NCBI taxonomy): Bacteria > Pseudomonadati > Bacteroidota > Cytophagia > Cytophagales > Hymenobacteraceae > Pontibacter > Pontibacter russatus. The sequence goes on from NZ_CP047984.1 coordinate 1,702,012, forward strand.
CCGTAATGCAGGGAGGAGGTGGCCGGGCTCAGCGCCATGTCGCCGTAAGGCAGCACCTGCGGGTTCTGCCAGGCACCGCCTTTGTAATCGACCACAAACATATGGTCCGAAAAGGTTTTCCCGAACTGAAGGTTATCGAAATCCACCTCCGAAATGCGCGACTTCGCCACGCGCTGGGTTGGTATTGTTAAGGTATCAACTGACATAGTTTTTAGTTTTGTTCTTGTGGATGTATCAGATACGCGGCTTCCAGGTTACTTCCTCCGCGCCGAGCTCCTGTGTCATTTTACGGCAAAGCGCGAAGAGATAGTCAGAAAGTCTGTTCAGATATTTTATGATCAGCTCCGCTACGGGAGCATGTTCCTGTAAATGAATGGCCAGGCGCTCGGCCCGGCGGCACACGCAGCGCGCTACGTGGCAGAACGAAACGGAGGGGTGCCCGCCCGGCAGCACAAAGGCACGCAGGGGCGGCACATTGGCCGTCATGCTGTCAATCTCCTGCTCCAGCAAGGCTATATCCTCCTCGTGCAGGTCCGGGGTTTTCATTTTAGACTTGGCCGGATCGGTGGCCAGCAGCGCCCCGATGGTAAAAAGCCTGTCCTGGACTTCTTTCAAAACGCCTGCCCGTACCTGGTTCACCTCCTGGTCACGCACCAGGCCTATATAGGAGTTCAGCTCATCGATGGTGCCGTAGGCCTCGATGCGCAAATCGGATTTGGGAACGCGCGTGCCGCCGATAAGGGAGGTAGTGCCCTTGTCGCCGGTTTTGGTATATAGCTTCATTACTCGGGTGCTGTCTGTAGCCTGGCTGCGGTGGCAATGTCGGTGTTCATCGCGTCAGACTCGATCAGGCCGTCGCGCATCCTGACAATGCGGTGGGCATATTTGGCGATGTCCTCCTCGTGCGTGACCATGATGATGGTATTGCCCTTGGAGTGCAGGTCCTCGAACAGCTCCATGATCTCGTAGGAGGTCTTGGAGTCGAGGTTACCGGTCGGTTCGTCGGCCAGGATGATGCTGGGGTCGTTGATGAGGGCGCGGGCGATGGCCACGCGCTGCCGCTGCCCGCCCGACAGTTCGTTCGGCTTGTGCTTGCCCCGGGTGCCCAGGCCCACGCTCTCCAGCGCGCGCTGCGCCTTCTCCTCGCGGGCGCTTTTGCCGTAGCCGGCATATATAAGCGGCAGGGCCACGTTCTCCAGCGACGACTGGCGCGGCAGCAGGTTAAAAGTCTGGAACACGAAGCCGATCTCCTTGTTGCGCACTTCGGCCAACTCGTTGTCCGTCATGTTGCTCACATCCTGCCCGTTAAGTATATAGGTGCCGCCGGTGGGTGTGTCGAGGCAGCCGATGATGTTCATGAACGTAGACTTGCCCGAGCCGGAGGGCCCCATGAAAGCGACGTACTCGCCCCTTTCAATTTTGATGGACACCGATTTGAGGGCATGGATGGTCTCCGCCCCCATGCGGTATATCTTCGAGATGTCGTGCGTTTCGATGAGCGTGTTCATGCGGCTGATTTTTCATAGCTGCCAGTCTTCGGCGCGGGCCGCAATCTCCTGGCGTTTCTGGTCTAATTTCTCTATAAATGTACTGTATTCTGACGGAGGAAGCAAGTCGCGCAGGGTTTCCTGCGCCTGCTCTGCGTAACTAAACAGGCCCTGGTCTAAACTTTCCATGGCGTAGGCTTTCTGCAGCTCCGCCGCGTAGGGGTTGTACGTGATGCCGCTCAGCAGAATGTTATAGGCCCGCTGCCCCTCCGGCTTGTAGCTGTCGAAAAAGTTTGCCGCCGCCAGCACCGTTTCCTCATCGTAGAGCAGCATCTTCAGGGCCTGCTCGTAGCGCGCGGCGGCCTCCTCCTCCCGGCCTCTTGCCTCGGCAACGCGCGCCTTGAAGTACAGCGCCTGGCGCCTGTCACGGTCTGTCAGGTACAGCTTTTCCATCCTGTTGAGCAGCACGTCGTATTTTTTGGCGTTCAGCCACACCTTTAGCTCCAGCAGGTTCAGGGCCGACCGCAGTTCCCCTTCCGGCTGCAACTGAGGCCCCGTTTCTTTGATAGCCCTGTATGCGTAGTTCCAGCGGCGCTGCCCCACAAGATAGTGTACGCGCGCCACCAGGGCCTGGCGCTTCAGGTCCTTGTCCGTCACCGCCTGTACCAGTGCATTCACATCCGGCTCGCTCAGTTGCGGCAGGCGCGCCAGCAGATACTGCACCTTTTCCTTGTCCGGCACTTCGGTGGTGATGGTTTTCACGTCCTGCTGCAGCACCTCCGCCAGATCCTGCGCCACGGCAATGGCGGCCGCATTCTCAGTATATCCCACTTCTTCCAATGCCTGCACCGCCGCCTGGGGCTGGTGGGCCAGCGCCAGCGCGTAGCCGTGGTTCAGGTAGGCTTGGGTATAGCCATGGTCTTTCGCCTGCTTAAAGTAGGCCGCCGCCGCCCGGTAGTTCTGCTCCTCCAGCATCCACTGCCCCAGGGCATTGTAGTAGTAGCCGTTGTTCCGGTCCGACTGCAGGGCCAGGTTCTCCACCACGCGCCGCGCTTCTCTTGGCAAGCCGTTGTAGTGATGCACCAGTCCTTTCAGGTACAGCAGGTCCGCGTAAAAAAGCTGGTTGCCCGGAGACGCCAGATAGGCGTTGATGCCCTCCAGCCGGGTGGTGTCGCCTTTGTTGAGTTTGCTGAGCGTCTCGTTATAAAACAGCGTGAAATCCTCCACCGCCTGCAAGGAGTCCGGCATAAAGTTATCGTCGGTCTGCGGGTCCATGCCCAGCAGCTGGCGCAGCGCCGCCATGTTGCTGCGCAGCGTTTTGCTCTTCCCTTTGTGGCTTTCCTTCAGCACGGTTTTGGCTGGTTCCAGCATGGCCTGCCGCGTGTAGTAGGCCAGGCGGTTGCTGCGCACGAAATCCCCGTCGCCGCTATACCGTTGGGCCAGGTCGAAGTAATACTCGGTGCTGTCCTGCACGCTCGTCTGGGCGTACAGCAGGGCCAGGTTGTTGTAGATCTCGGCACTTTCCGGGAATTTCTCGGCTCCCTCCTGCAGCACGTAGAGCTTCTCGAAGAAGTATTGCTTCCCGTCGTATAGGTTGGCCAGGCGCACGTACAGTTTCGGGTTGGGGCGCTTGTCCAGGGCATCTTTCAGGCGCAGAATCTCGTTATTGCGCTCCTGCTCCTTCCGGTACTGTGCCGCCAGGCTGTAGTTTGCCTTCACGTTGTTCACGTCGTACACATCGCTCTCCTCGTAGAAGCGCTCCGCCAGTATGTCGTTGCCCGAAGCGGTATATAAGTCGCCGAGGTAGTTGTAGTAGCCTGCCTGCACATCGAAGTACGATCGGTACTGCGTGCGCATCACCAGAATGACGCAGGCGATGAGGCTCATCAGGGCAAACGAGAAAAGGGAGAAGCTCTTCGGCTCGTACACCACTTTATATACCGGCAGGCGCTGCGCTATCAGCCGCCCAAAGTTGATCATGATATATAAAAAGAAGCCCACGCCGAACGCCAGGTGCGTGTACACAATCATGTCGTGGTAAAACACCGTGAGCGGATCGTTGGCTGTGGCAAAGGCATAGCCGATGCTGAGGAAGGCGATGGTGGCGAACACGAGGTACAGCACGGCCCCCGTGGGGCGGAACTGGAACAGGTTCCTGTAATAGGCCTCCCGCTGCCGCATGCCCCAGAAACCGGCCACCGCCGACAGCAGCAGGATGAAGTAGGCATTGATATAGAACAGCTCCAGTTGCAGGTAGCCGATGTGGCGCAGGTAGAGCAGCAGCAGGTTGAGCAGGTACAGCAGGCTGATGAGGATGAACTGCCACATGCTGAAGCGGCGCTCCGGCGTTCTCGCCTGCGTGTTTATCCAGAGAAGGGCGTTCACGTTCTCGTAGGCCACCCACAGCATAAACAGCACGGTGGCCGCCAGCGTGCCGATGGAGCTGTAGTTGACAAGGTGCAGCGTCACCAGCCGGGCCGGGAACTGCGCCGCACTGTATACCAGCAGCCCCGTTACGGCCACCACCACCAGCATGGTCAGCAGGCGCAGCGAAAAGCCCACCTGCGGCCAGAAAGCCTGGAACGCGTAACTGCTGATGGCGAGCAGGGCAATGGCGATGAGCAGCAGCGTCTGGCTGGACCCGGTGCCGAAACCACCCAGCAGGTCGAAATTGAAGGTGGCCAGGAACAGCATGAGCAGGAGCACGCCCGCGAAGTACGGCAGCTGCCGCATGGTGCTGATGGCCGCCGCGTAAAAGGCGAGGCATATCGCCAGGATGCCCAGCAGCAGCGCGGCCGCCACGGTGTTGATAGTGGGCAGCGCCACGTCGTACTGCTCAAAAAGCAGGTACCCGTCGGCGGTGAGCGTGAAAGGCTCCAGCAGGCGCGTCACTTCGTTCACCGGCACCGGCACCACCTGCAGGTCCGTGATCTTGTCCCAGCCAAAGGCCAGGTTGTCGCCGGTAAAATAATGGTAGACGCCCAGCAGCAGGGCCATTACGCCCAGCGTAAGCAAAAAAAGATAGGGATACTTGATTGAAGTATCCCAGCCCCTCCAGAATTTAATTTTGTTCATATATGGCTTGCAGACTACTCCAGCACTTTCGGCACCCGGAAGTAATCAGAATCTTTTTTGGGCGCGTTCAGCAGCGCCTCCTCGTGTGTAACGGTGTTCTTCGCCACGTCTTCGCGCAGCACGTTCACCTCTTCCGACATGTGTATGAGTGGTTCCACGTGCGTCGTGTCCAGTTCGCTCAACTGGTCCATCCAGTTCAGGATCTTGTTCAGGTCCTGCAGCATCTCCTGCTCTTTCTCCTCGTTAAACTCAAGCCTGGCTAAGTGCGCCAATTTCTTTATAGTCTGAATATCCGTTGACATGCGTCTTGCTGTGTTTGGTTAGTTCTGTCTGAATAATGTTAAATACCCGCTCCTTCAGCTCCGGCAGGTTTTGCAGCGTCATGCCTTTCGTCTCGATCGGCTCGTGCACCACAATCTTGAGCGGGTGCCAGCGCACCTTCAGCTTGCCGTCCAGGTCGGGCAGGAAGTGCTGGTTGTAGGGCATGGTCACCGGCACCACCGGCACCTGCTTTTCTATCGCCAGTTTAAACGGCCCGTCCTTAAACTCCATCAGCTTTTCGCCAGCGGTTTTCGGAATCGTGCCCTCCGGGAAAATAGCCAGGCTGCGCCCCTGATCCAGCGTTCGCACCGACTTCAGATAGCTCCGGGCGCTGCTCACCGGGTTACGGCGGTCCACGGTTATATATAAGGTGCCGTACACCTTGCCCCAGAGCGGCACCTTCGCCAGCGAGCTCTTGCCCACAAAGTTAAGGAATCCGGGGATGGCGTGCAGCATCATCGGGATATCGAGGTAGGAGCTGTGGTTGGCCGTGAAGATATAGCGCTGCTTTGGATCAATTTTCATGCGCCACTCCACCGTAAGCGGCGCCAGGAACATGCGCAGAAACACCGTGGACCAGCCCCGGTTGATGTTGTGCACCCGGTGCCACCACTTCTCCTTCCGGATAAGGAAAGCCTGAAACGGGTACGTGACCACGAACGGCAGCACAAACCAGGTGCAGCACCAGGTGGTGTATATACGGTGTGCTATATACTTGACGGCTTTCATTTATCCAAAAGTAAGCATTCTCCCGAATTGTACAAATCCAGAGGAGGTTGGCGCAGCAGCCCTTTCCCATAACGCCGTGGCGGGCCAGCGTGGTATATAGGATCAGTCCTGCTGCTGCTGCAGCAACAGCGCCGCTTTCAGGAGGCCAGCCACGCTGATGGCGTCGGTGATTTTGTTGGACATGGCCATCTCCACCGCCTCCGTAAACTTTACCCGCCTGATGTGCAGTTCCTCTGTTTCCTCAAAAGCAGTTTCGCCGGCGGTTAGTTCCTGCGCCAGGAAAACAAAGCCTTCTTCGTCGGTCACGGAGTTGGAGGTGTGCAGCCGCGCGATGTTTGTCCATCTGGCGGCGGTGAAGCCTGTCTCCTCTTTCAGCTCCCGCTTCGCCGACTCCAGCAGGTCGTTTTCGATGAGCCCTCCACCCATGGGTATCTCCCAGCTATACTCGTTGAGCGGGTAGCGGTACTGGCCCACCAGGTAGGTATAGCCCTCGTCGTCGATGGGGATGATGCCGATGGCCTTGTTTTTCATGCTCACCACACCGTAGATGCCCTCGCCGCCTTTGGGGTTCAGCACCTGGTCTTCGCGCACGCTGATCCAGGGGTTCTGGTATATATGGCTGGTGGAAAGGGTGGTCCAGGGGTTGTGGTTCTCGTCGATCATCGTCCTATATGCTTTTGCTGCAAAGATAGGATTATTGTGGATTGGAGGCGGAGGATCGTCCAAGGAAACTCACTCCTGCACCAGGCGCTCTTTCTCCACAAAATCTATTCCGTGTTGCTTCAGTTCTTCCAGCACCGGTTCGTACAGTTCCGGGTATAGGGGAATGAGGACGCCGCTTCGCTTGATTTTGCCCTGCAGCAGCAGCTTTGTCAGGATACCAACGGGCAGCCCCACTGTTTTCGCCATGGCTGTATGGACCTCGTCATCGCCTGTTGCCACCAAGGTAGAGGAGGCTTCCCGCTTCTCGCCGCCGATTTCATATTCGAACAGGTGTTGCATCACAATCATATCCCTGTCGCCGGGTGCCAGCGCCCATTTCTCTTTCAGTAGCTTCTCCAGCACCTGCGCCGGGGTGGCCGCTGCCAACGCAACAGGCGTATCTTCAAACAGCCCCAGCCATGCCAGTTTCTCCATCACCTCCCCGTCGGCAGGCAGGTTTATATATAAACTGATGCGCTCCGCAACGCTTTGCTTCGCGTCAGTGGACGGTGGCAGAAAGGCCTCTACAAAACTGCGGTACGTCATGCGCTCAGCGCCTTCCAGCGTATAGCTGTCGTCAGTGAGGCCCAGTTGCACCAGCGCGTCCCAGGCGGCACAGTAGCCGGGGCGGCGCAGGGTGCCGCGCAGCATCGTCGGGATGCCGCGCAGGCCATATAGCTCGCGGTAGCTCAGCGAGTCGCGGTTAGCGTAGCCTTCAAAGTCTCCATATCCTTCTACATATATCGCCTCGGTCCGCCTGAACAGCTGGTGGTAGGGGATGTATTTGTACGAGCCGTTTTTGATATACTTCGCCGTGCCCTGCCCGGCCAGTACCACGTTGCGCGGGTTCCAGGTAAATTTATAGCGCCACGGGTTCGTGTCTGACTCCGGGGCCACCAGCCCGCCGGTATAGGACTTGAAGGAAGTGAGTCTGCCGCCCGCTGCCTGGATGCGCTGTATCACCGCCATCGCCGACATGTGGTCGATGCCCGGGTCCAGGCCGGACTCCATCAGAAAAATAAGGTTCTGCTCCTCCGCCGCTGCGTGCAATTCCTTTAAAGCGGGCGTCGCGTAGCTGGCCGTTATCAGATGTTTGCCCTGCTTCAGGCACTCCCGCGCCACCACGATATGAAACGCTGCCGGCAGCATCGAAAGCACCAGGTCCGCTTGGCCCACTTCCTCTGAAAGTTGCCGCCCGTTCTGCACATCAAACGCCATGATGTCCACACAGGGGATGGCCTCCGTGAGCGGCTGCAGGTGCGCGACGGAAATATCGCCTATCCGGATGGTCCAGTTTTCCGCAGGGGCGTTATCACACAGGTACTTGATGAGCGAGGAGACGGAGCGGCCGGCGCCAAGCAGCAGAATTCTTTTCATAGCACAGGGATATGGTGCGGTTATAATTTAAGAAATCCCGCCTGCAAGGCAAACACCATATATGGCATTGTTGAATAATTGGCTTAAATTGAAAACCCTTTGCCGCTTTTAGGGCTTAGGAATTCAGATATGGCCACTACCCTAGATATAAACATACGCGTGGATGTGCTGGAGCCAGCCGAGCTGACCGAGCAGGAGCGCCGGGCGATGCAACTGGCCCGGGAGGCCGCCAACGACGCCTACGCCCCGTACTCGAATTTCCTGGTGGGGGCCGCGCTGCTGCTCGAAGACGGCAGTCTGTTTAAGGGCAGCAATCAGGAGAATGCGGCCTATCCGTCCGGGCTTTGCGCCGAGCGCACCGCGCTGTTTGCTGTGAGCGCCCACCACCCGAACAAAAAGATAAAGCTGCTCGCCGTGACCGCCCGCCGCAGAAGCGAAAGCAACTTTATCCCGGCCATGCCCTGCGGGGCCTGCCGCCAGGTAATGGGCGAGTACGAGCACAAACAGCAGGAGAACATGCCTGTGCTGCTACAAGCGCCGGATGGAAAGTTCTACCGCTTCCGCAGCGTAGCCGACCTGCTTCCCTTCCAGTTCACAAAGGATAGCCTGTAGGAAAGCCAATTTTGAATGAGTGAATGAGTGAATGAGTGAATGAGTGAATGAGTGAATGAGTGAATGAGTGGATGAGTGGATGAGGATAATTAGATGTGTTAGCAATGACGGCGCTCCACCTTTCCGGCGAAACACTCGAAGGACCTTCGGACACTGCAAGGTTTAGGAAGTGCCTTGGCATGCATATTTTCACATCACCTCATTTCCAAATCTTCAAATTCACTCATCCACTCATCCACTCATTCACTCATTCACTCATTCACTCATTCAAAATTACCGTTCCCACATGCCTTCCATCACCACCTCCAGCAGGTGCTGATCCGGGTCGCGGAAGTAGAATGAGCGGAAGCCGCCGCCCCAGTCAAACTCCTGCTCTATCTTGATTCCGGCACGCTTCACCTTCTCCTTCCACGGCTCGTACTGCGCTTTCTCGACTTCAAAAGCGAGGTGCAGCTGGCCCGTACCGAAATGCGGCGGGAGCGTGGTGCTCTGTTTAGATGCTTCGGCGATAAAACAAAGCAGCACCGAGGCGCCCGCCCGGAAGAAGACATGCCGGTCCTTCACCTCCCCTATCACTTCAAACCCCAGTTTGCCGTGGTAAAACGCCTTGCTCTTTTCCAGGCTGGTGATATATAAACAGGTCTCCTTTATCTTCCTGATGTCCATTATGCGTCTTTTGTACCGGCAGCAGCCATACGCCCGCCATTAATATTTATCGCCTATATAGCTAACGTCGGGCGGGCGCTTCCCGTTAAGTACATTACCTGAATCCAATCCAATATAAATGAAGCTTATGCTGAAAATTGCGGCCGTGCTTGTGGCTGTCGCGGGCCTGCTGTTCTACTTTATGCGGGATATGGCGGCAACCCCGCCCGCCCTAACGCCCGGCGCCCTGGAGAAACTAGCAAAACTGCCCAATGCCGTGGAAGAGAGCTCGGGGCTGGTGGCGCTGCCGCAAAAAGGCCAGTACCTGACCCACAACGACGCCGGCAACAGACCTTACCTCTACAAAATAAACGAAGCAGGCGAGTTGGTGGGGACGATCAAGCTGAACCTGAAGAACGTGGATTGGGAAGACCTGGCGCAGGACGATGAGGGATACGTCTATATAGCCGAGACCGGAAACAACAACAACAACCGCCGCGAGCTGGCTATATATAAGCTAAAGCCCGAGAGCCCGCAGCAGGTACAGACCATCCGCTTCACCTACGAAGACCAGAAGCAGTACCCGCCCGCAAAAAAAGACCGCAATTTCGATGTGGAGGCCATCTTCTACAGCAACGGCAGTATTTACCTCATATCGAAGGACAGGGGCCTGCAGGCTACGGCCAAGGTATATAAAGTGCCCGCCAAAGCAGGAAAGTATACCGCCAAACTCATCGGCAGCCACCCTCTTAAGGCAGAGGTCACGGGTGCCGACATCAGCCCCGGCGAAGACAAAGTGGCGCTGCTGAGCGAGGGCAAAATCCACCTTTTCACCGGCTTCGACTCTCCCGAAACCTTCTACGACGGCACCTACAACGAACTGCGGCTGAAAGACGCCGGCCAGACAGAGGGCATTGCGTTTGAGGATGAGGCAACGCTGGTGATCACGAGCGAAGGCGGCAATTTGTATCGTTATCGTTTGTAAGATTCACTGCCTATATATAAAACAGAAGCGGCACCTCCTGTATATATGAGAGGTGCCGCTTTCGTCATAATATCAATACAATATATACGATCTACGCTTTCGAGTCGCTTAGCCTGCCGCCGGGTGCTGCAGGCGCCGGGTGCCGCCACACCCTGAACAGAATGATCAAACCGATCAGGATAAGCGGGATGCTCAGGATCTGTCCCATGTTCAGGGCCAGTTGGTCTTCAAACGCCTCCTGGTTTTCTTTCAGGAACTCTATCAAAAAGCGGAAGGTGAACAGGAAGGTCACAAACAGCCCGAACAGGAGCCCGCGCGGCAAAGCGGACTTGTATTTCTTCCAGAGCCAGTACAGCACCACGAACAACAGGAACACGCTCAGCGACTCATACAGCTGGGTGGGGTGGCGGGGCACATGCGAGAACTCGTTGCTTCTGTAGAAGATGAAGCCCCAGGGCAGGTCCGTCGGGTGGCCGAAAATCTCTGAGTTCATCAGGTTACCCAACCGTATCAAAGCGCCTCCCAGGGCCACCACAATCACGATGCGGTCCAGCACCCACATATAATCAAACTTGTAGCGGCGGCTGAAGAGCCACAGCGCAAGCAGGATGCCGATGGTGGCCCCGTGGCTGGCCAGCCCCCCCTCCCATATCTGCAGAATTTCGATTGGGTTGCTGAGATAGTACACCGGATCGTAAAAGAGCACGTGGCCCAGGCGCGCGCCCACCACCGTACCGATAATCATATATAAAGTGATGACGTCCACATCGCCTTCTGTGCGGCCTTCGGCCACGTATATTTTTGTGAGGATGCGCTGCCCGATGACGAAGCCAAGGGCGAACAGCAGGCCGTACCAGCGGATGCTTAAGGGGCCAATACTGAAAATCTCCGGATCAACATTCCAGGGAATATAATGGAATAGGCTCATAAGGGTTATATGTTCGTACCAAAGTTACGATAAATCAGGTACGGAAAAAACCAGGCGCTCCGGGTAATGCCGGAGCGCCTGGTTATATAGGGTTCGGTTTACTGTTGAATCCTAGAAAGCTCTTCCCTGAACCCGCCGTTCAGAATCGGGAAGCGGAGCCAGCTGCGCGGGTCGATGTTGTAGTCGTCGAGGTGGAAGGACGGGGCCAGCCGCTCGCGCTTCCACTGGTTGCGCGACCACAGCGTGTAAAACTTCGTGACCCATGCCTGCAACAGATTCGGCGAGGCCACCTGCTGCTCCAGCAGGATGTTATATACCTCGTGCGGCGCAAAGCGGTCGTGGAAGGCCAGGCGCTCTATCTGGTTCAGCACCTCGTAGGGCATCAGGTCTTTTTCGTCGGTCTGCGCTTCATCCGATGGGCGCAACTCCGCGCTGGGCTGCAGCTTGTTCACGTACTGCAGGCCCTCGTAACCCAGTTCCAGTTGCACCCATACCAGCAGTTGCCGGATAAAGGCCTTGTCGATGCCTGCGATGGGCGATATGCCGCCAGCCGTGTCGCCGTCCATGGTGGTATAGCCCACAGAGCCTTCGCTGCGGTTGGAGGTGGCCATCAGCAGCGCGTTGTTGATGTTGGCCAGCATCCAGATGCCGGGCGCCCGCACCCGCGCCTGTATATTCTGCAGCGTCAGGTCGTCCCGCTCCCAGGTGAGCGGCCGCTCCAGCACATCCTCTATCTTGGCCACATAGCCTCGCACCTCTTCGTCAATGGTCCAGTCGTAAAACTTCGCCCCGATGGAATCAGCGAGGCCTTTGGCCGAGTTGTAGGTGTCGCCGGAGGAGTTGACCGTGCCCTGGTAGGCGCAGGTCAGCAGCCTGCCCACCAGTTCTTTCTGCAGCCTGTCCGCAGGCAGCGTATCGAAGTAGGCGACATCCTTCAGCGGGAACATCTGTGTTTTGGCCACGAACAGCACCGCACCCAGGCTCTCAATGCCACGCCGCACCATCTCGGCCACGGCAACCGCGCACAGCGAGGAATCCGCCCCGCCGCTCAGCGACAGCACAAAGCCCCGGCTGCGGCTCTTGCGCATATAGTCGAACAGCGCCAGGCTCAGGGCTGCCATCACCTCTTTGTTCTCGTCTATCGGCGGCAGGTACTCGATAACGTCCTCCAGCTTCGGATTATCGGAGAAGCAGACTTCGGCGCACTCCATGTCCACATCCTTAAAGCAGAGCAGCTCGTTGCGCCGGATGAGCTTGCCGTTCTGGGCAATCAGCACCTCGCCGTCATATATCATGCGGCCCGCCTCGTTGCCCAGCAGGTTGGCGTACATATAGGCGCACTGGTACTTTTTGGAAGCCTCCACCACGAGCCGGTGCCGCACGTCTGTCTTGCTGAGGGCGAAGTGGCTGGCGCTCGGGTTCAGGATGAGTTGCACGCCCTTCGGCATATGGCGCTCTGCCGGGCGGTTGGGCCGCCAGGCATCCTCGCATATCTCAAAGGCGTACTTCACCCCCTGCTCCTCATATATGATATCGCCGATGCGGTAGGTCTGGCCCAGCATTTGGAACTCCTGCACCACCTCCGCGGGCCAGGGCGTGAACCAGCGCGGCTCGTAATGCACCCCGTCGTTGGCCAGAAACTGCTTCGCTGTAAAGCCGATGATTTCCTTGTTCTTGATAACGCAGGCGGTGTTATATACCTTGCGGTCGAGGAAAACAGGCAGCCCGACGGCCACGGTGATGTTGTCGCACCACTCTTTTATCTCCAGCAGCTTCCCGAAAGCCACCTCCGAGAGCCAGGGGCTCAGGAACATGTCTTCGCAGCCATAGCCGGTAATGCAGAGCTCGGGCAACAGCAGCAGGTGCGTTTTGTTGGCGATGGCCTCCGTGATAGCGTCTTTTATATGCTGCAGGTTCCCGTCCCAATCCATCGGTGTCTGGTTCAGGGCGGCTGCGGCCAGCATCAGTCTTGTTTCTTCCATGGGCTGTTTAACGCAACATTCAGAGGCAAGTTAAGCGCGGGTGCGCCAATTTTGAATAACTGAATTACTGAATTTTGAATGCCAAGAGAATTTGATATGGAATGAATGTCTGGGAATGAAGTAGCGGAATCAGAAAGTGCCACATGGAGCCTCCTCATTCAATTATTCAAAAGTCAGTTATTCAAAATTGAGTTCAGCTGATGTTCAGCGCGGCGAGGCCTTTTTCGGCGGCGGACTGGTCGGCTTTTTTCTTGGACAGGCCCTCGCCCACGGCGATGGGTTTGTTATCGATATATACTTCGGAGGTGAATTCGGTGGTGTTGCCCTGCTGCTTGCGCTTCACAATATCAAAGCGGATGTCCTTGTTCTGGCTTTGCGCCCACTCTATCAGTTTGCTTTTGAAGTTGGCGGTGGTGGTAACCAGGCCGTGCAGGTCTACGTGGGGCTTCAGCAGCTTGCCCAGGATGAAGCGGCGGGTATGGTCGTAGCCTTTGTCGAGGTAGATGGCCCCCACCAGCGCTTCCAGCGCATTGCCGTTCACTGATTTGTGGCGGGTGCCGTGGTTGGTGGTGTCCACTTTCACCAGCAGGTTCAGGCCTATTTTTACGGCAATATGGTTCAGCGACTCCCGGTTCACGATGCGCGACCTGATCTCGGTGAGGAAACCCTCGTCCTCGTAGGGGAATTTCTTAAAAAGATGCTCGGCCACCACGGCGCCCAGCACAGCGTCGCCCAGAAACTCCAGGCGCTCGTTTGTCTCATGCTTTCCCGCTGCCGTCTGGCGGGCGAAGGAAGTGTGCGTGAGGGCCAGTTTGTACAGGCGCAGGTTATCCGGCGTGCTGCCGGTAACGCCGGCAATACCGCGCACCAGCGCCCTGTCTTTGTTAAACAGCCTGCGGTAGGCGCGCCGAACCGGTTTTATAGGCCCAAACACACTAGTCGTTCAGTTGTCGGAATATTACAGAAGTATTGTGTCCACCAAATCCAAACGTGTTGCTCAGCGCAACTTTCACCTCCCGCTCCTGCGCCTTGTTAAAGGTCAGGTTCAGGCGGCTGTCGAGGTTCTCGTCGTCCGTGAAATGGTTGATGGTAGGCGGCACGATGTTGTTCCGGATGGCCAGGATAGAGGCAATGGCCTCTATGGCACCGGCGGCACCCAACAGGTGGCCCGTCATGGATTTGGTTGAGCTGATGTTCAGGTTGTAGGCGTGGTCGCCGAACACCTGCTTGATGGCTTTTACCTCGCTCAGGTCGCCGAGCGGCGTGGAGGTGCCGTGTACGTTAATATAATCTACCTCTTCAGGTTTAATGCCGGACTGCTGCAGCACGTTTTTCATCACAGTCAGTGCGCCGCGGCCTTCCGGGTGCGGCGCAGTGATGTGGTACGCGTCGGCAGACATGCCGCCGCCAATGATTTCGGCGTAAATTTTAGCGCCGCGCGCCTTGGCATGCTCATACTCCTCCAGAATCAGGGCTCCTGCCCCTTCTCCCAACACAAACCCGTCGCGGTCTGCGTCGAAAGGGCGGGAAGCCGTCTCCGGGGAATCGTTGCGCTCCGATAGGGCTTTCAAAGCATTGAAGCCCCCTACGCCTGCCTCCGTGACAGCAGCCTCAGAGCCACCCGACACAATCACATCTGCCATACCCAGCCGGATATAGTTGTAAGAATCGATCAGGGCGTTGGTGGCGGAGGCGCACGCAGAAACGGTCACGAAGTTGGGGCCGCGGAAGCCGTGCTTGATGGAGATGAGGCCGGCGCTGATGTCGGCGATCATCTTCGGGATGAAGAAAGGGTTGAAGCGCGGGGTACCGTCGCCGTTGGCGAAGTTCACGCATTCTTCCTGAAAGGTGCGCAACCCCCCGATGCCGGAGCCCCAGATCACGCCTATGCGGTCAAGGTCGATGTTGTCCTCTATCAGCCGGGCATCTTTCACGGCCTCATCGGCCACTATCATGGCAAATTGCGCAAAGTAGTCCATTTTTCGGGCTTCCTTGCGGTCAAAGTAATTCTCCGGATCGTACCCCTTCACCTCACAGGCAAACTGTGTCTTGAACTTACTCGCATCAAAGCGCGTGATAGGGGCAGCCCCACTCACGCCGTTGACCAGGCCGTCCCAGTATTCTGAAACGGACTTTCCAAGTGGCGTGAGTGCGCCTAACCCTGTAACTACAACTCTCTTAAGCTCCATAAGCCACTAGTCGAGGACAGATAGTAGAAAATTTGTTCTGATAGTAAATAGATGGTGTTACTTTGCGTGCTCCTCGAGGTAGCTGACAGCCTGGCCCACGGTGGCGATGTTCTCTGCCTGGTCATCCGGGATAGACACGTTGAACTCCTTCTCAAATTCCATGATAAGCTCAACCGTATCTAATGAATCAGCGCCAAGGTCGTTTGTGAAGCTAGCCTCCGGTGTAACCTCTGACTCTTCAACACCAAGCTTATCAATAATGATAGCTTTTACTTTTTCTGCGATTTCTGACATTTTTCTTATAGTTAATTAAAACACTGTGCAAAGAAATATATTTCGGCAGACAATGTCAAAATAAAATCTCTCTATTCGGTGTTTCACAAAAGTTTTAGCGTGTATATGTCGTTTTACAAACTTCAGGTGTTACTTTTGGGGCCGGGAAAAATTATGCAGGCGCTCCAGCTATATATAGAGTACGACTACGACTTTGACTTGTACGGGGTGGTGGCGGCGGCAAAAGAGTACAAATTAGCGTGGGCTCTGAACAGGCTGCTGGGCTTTCGCCTCAAGAAGCAGCAGGACCTGTGTTACGGGTTATCGGGGCCGGAGGGCATAATGATATCGAATTTTGAGTATATTACCGACCATTACGTGGTGCGCCTCCTCCAAAACAGGGCGCTGGGGCCAGAGGCTTTCCTGCTGCCCGAACTGAAGCGGTACGATTATGTGCTGCAGCTGACCGGGACCATGCGGCAGTCGTACCCGCAGGAGTTTGCAGACAGGCTGCGCAGCCTGCCGCTGGTGCAGGGCGTGAAACAAATTGACCCACTTACACTTAAACTAAAGGAACACCTGATATTCTAAGTATGGACATATCCTTCAATAAAACTAAGATTCTGGCCACCGTCGGCCCCGCAAGCGATACGCCTGACCGCCTTCTGGCGCTGATAAGGGAAGGCGTAAACGCCTTCCGCCTCAACTTTTCGCACGGCGCTTACTCCGAGCACCAGAAAGTGATTAACCATGTGCGCAACCTGAACAAAGAGCACGGCCTGAACACCTGCCTGGTGCAGGACTTACAGGGCCCGAAAATACGTTTGGGCGACGTGAAAAACGGCGCCATCGAAATTAAGGAGGGGCAGCGCATCAAACTGGTGTGCGACGGCTCGCTCACGGTGGAAGGCAGGCTCTCCACTATCTACGAGAACCTGGCAAGAGACGTGAAGCCCGGAGACGCCATTCTGCTCGACGACGGCAAACTGGAGATCAGGGTCATCAGCACCGACCACGACATGGAGGTGGAGGCAGAGGTGATATATGGCGGCACCGTAAAGCCCCGCAAGGGCATCAACCTGCCCGACTCCAAGGTGTCGGCCCCGTCTATGACGAAGAAAGACATAGAGGACCTGCACTTCGGCCTGGATAACGATGTGGAGTGGGTAGCGCTGTCGTTTGTGCGCAGAGCGGACGATATCCACGAAATAAAGCGGATTATAGCGGAACGCGGCAAAGGAACACGCGTCATCGCCAAAATCGAGAAGCCGGAGGCGATCGAGAACATCGATGAGATTATTGAAGTAACGGACGCTATCATGGTGGCGCGCGGCGACCTGGGTGTTGAGGTTGGCATGGAGAAAGTGCCGATGATCCAGAAAATGCTGGTGGAGAAGTGCAACAGGGCCGGTAAGCCGGTGATTGTGGCCACCCAGATGATGGAGAGCATGATCACAAACCCGCGCCCTACCCGCGCCGAGACAAACGACGTGGCCAACGCCGTGATTGATGGTGCCGACACCGTGATGCTGAGCGCCGAGACGGCGGTGGGCGCCTACCCTATCGAGACCATCCGCAGCATGAGCCTGACCATCCGCACGGTGGAGGCTAACGCCAATAATATCTTTAACAAGAGCTACCCGCAGAACCCGCATGCACGCACTTTCTACAGCGACAGTTTGGTAGCGAACGCCTGCAGCCTGGCCCGCGACACGCACGCCCGCGCCGTGATAGGCATGACCAAGTCCGGTTACACCGCGTTTCAACTGGCCAAGTACCGCCCGAAGGCTGATATCTTTATCTTCACGGAGAACCACACGCTGCTGAACACGCTGAACCTGGTGTGGGGCGTGCGCGGCTTCTACTACGATAAGTTTGAGTCTACTGATGCCACCATCAACGACATCAAGCAGACCCTGCTGGACGAGGGGTATCTCCGGAAGGGCGATGTGTTCATCAACACGGCCAGCATGCCGATAAATGAGCAGAAGCGCACGAACATGATCAAACTGAGCATCGCTTAAAGGCAGAACAGCATCAGTTATATATAAAAAGAGCGCCTGCAATTGCTGCAGGCGCTCTTTTTATATATAATCCTAATTAACTTAACTCAAGTTGCGCTATATAAAATGACTGGTTTCTTATGGCTGTAAACCCACCCCCTCCTGGGAGGAGGATTCTTCTCCTAGTAAGTGAGATTCCCCTCCTCGGAAGGGTTAGGTGGATCATGTTTTAACAGCGAAGGTAAATCGCAACTTAGGTTAACTCAACTATGGCACGCTCTTTCGCCACATGTCTCGTAATATAAAGTTTTTCTCAATTCTTCTTCAACCTTTTCCTAAACAGAAGCAGTATTCCAACATATATAAATATAATCATTGCCCCCCATACCAGCCAATCTTCCGCCATATATGGTCTGAATTGAATCCTTCCGTGAGAACCAACCCAGATGGCAACGAAGAAATAGGCAGCTATCACAATGCATAACACTCCAGAGAAATTTCTACCCATATAGTGATGCCATTTCGAATACCTTTACAAAACACAAAAAGCCTTACACGGCATGTGCAAGGCTCCTGAGAAGCTTTTCCGGTAAAAACCTTACGCTGCGGCCAGGCCGTTCACCAACTTAGCCAGACGCGACTTGTTGTTGGCAGCTTTGTTTTTGTGGATGATGTTTTTCTTGGCCAGACGGTCAAGCATAGAAGAAACTGTCTTGTAAAGTTCCTGCGCCTCTGCCTGATCAGTTGTTTTCTCAAGTTTCTTGATAAAGGTACGGGTGGTTTTCGCCTGGTATCTGTTACGAAGACGCTTGGCGTTGTTCGCCCTGATTCTTTTTAATGCCGACTTATGGTTAGCCATATGAGTTGTATGTAATTAAAGCTTTGTTCCGATCTGAATGAGTTTGCAAAGGTAAACCCTCCGGCTCTAATTTCCAAAACCTCCCCCGAAAATATTCCCTTGTGCAGCCCTTGCGCCATATATAAGCCTGTACAAAAAGAGCGGGCCGCTGCATACACACCGCGGCCCGCTCTTACCCGATACTACCTGGATATTACTGGTTATTCTCTCTTTCAACGTCTACATCCACATCCACGTCTTCAATGTTGCCGAGCCGTGTCTGCACTTTGTTCTCCATCTCGTTCCAGTTGGCTTTCAGTTCCTCCCACTCCTGTCGGGTGTTATCGTCCCAGTCGGCGCTTTTAGCCTCCAGTTCAGCTTCGCGGCGATCGTACTCCGTACTGAGCTCGGCCCACTCTTCCTCGGTGGCAGTCTCCGCACGCTCCGCGTTGGAGTCCACCCAGGCCTCAAACTCATCCAGGTCGTTGTTTGCGTCTACGGCTTCGCTGCCAAGCTCTGTCTGGGCTTCGTCTATCTCCGCGTTTGTCTCGTTCACGCTCTCCTGGCTGCAGGCAGCCGTTAAAGCACCTATGGCAAAGGCAAGCCCTATCGTTCTGAATTTTGATGTAACTTTCATAGTCGTTTATTTGTTGTTTAGTAGCGGTATACGCTATGGAAGCTATATTGATATATATACCCTTGATTGGTGGCTAAAAAGCTGCGCTGCTGCCCTTAAACCCACATCTGCACCTCCCACATCTGCACCTTATGCCCCTTCTTCCGTCCAGCCATAAAGCGCCCTTTTACCTGTTCAACGGCCACCTGCAGACCATCGTGCCCAGCCTGTTCAGGCAGGTGGCGGGTGTGCAGTACCAGCGGGAGCGCGTGGTGACGCCCGACGAGGACTTCATTGACATAGACTGGTCGGCGGTGGGGTCTGATGCGCTCCTCATCCTGTCGCACGGGCTGGAGGGCGACACGGCCAGGCCATACATCATGGGCATGGTAAAAGCCTTCAACGGGCAGGGGGTGGATGCGCTGGCCTGGAACTACCGCAGCTGCAGTGGCGAGCCCAACAAACTGCTCCGCTCATACCACCTCGGCGCCTCCGACGACCTTGACTTTGTGGTGCACCACGCGCTGCGGCAAAACAGGTATAGCCATATATACCTGACCGGCTTCAGTGCGGGCGGCAACATCACGCTTAAATACCTGGGCGAAAATCCGGAGCAGGTGCCGCCGCAGGTAAGGCGCGCCGCCGTGTTCTCCACCCCCGTGGACCTGAAAGGCTCGGCGCAGAAAATCTCAAAGGTCTATACCCGGCGTTTTATGAAATCGCTGAAGCTGAAGCTGGAGCAGAAGAAGAAACTATATGCCGACGAGGTGAACCTGAGCGATTATAACGTGCTGTGGTCGTTTCCTGAGTTTGACAACCGGTATACGGCACCGCTTCATAGTTTCAGAGACGCCGAGGATTACTACGCCCGCGTCAGCTCCAGGCAATTTATCCGGAACATTAAAATTCCGACGCTGCTCGTGAACGCAAAGAACGATCCCTTTCTGTCGGCGGGGTGCTACCCGGTGCAGGAAGCGAACGACAACCCCAAATTTTATCTGGAGATGCCCGAACAGGGCGGCCACGTCGGTTTTGCCGAAGACTTCAGGGGAGACAGCTATTACTCCGAGAAGCGGGCTGTGATGTTTTTACTGGAGGGAAAGTAGGCGTTTATAAAATGCGCCCGTCCTCTGCTATATATAAATCTTACTTCATCGGCACGTATACCACCTTTTTTGTCTCGAAAAACTCTTCGCTGAAATAATCCTTCAGTTCATATACCTGGGCAATAAGGCCCGACTCTGCTATCTCCTCCGCTAATTCGCCGCCTTTGAGGTAGTAGATGCCTTTGGTGGGCAGGTTTGATTTCTTGAAGCTGTTCATGACCCAGGGGTAGAAGTTGGCGAGGCGGGTGACGGCGCGGCTCACTACAAAGTCGAACTTCTCGCGCACCTGCTCGGCCCGCACCTGCGCGGCTGTCACGTTCTGCAGGTGCAGCTCGCGGGCTATCTCCTCCACCACGTGTATCTTTTTGCCGATGGAGTCCACGAGGTGGAACTTCACCTCCGGGAACATGACCGCCAGCGGCAGGCCCGGCAAACCGCCGCCTGTGCCTACGTCCAGCACCGCAGTGTGCGCCGGAAACTGAACAACTTTGGCGAGGCCCAGCGAGTGCAGGATGTGGTGCAGGCCCAGTTCGTCCATGTCCTTTCGCGAAATCACGTTTATCTTCTGGTTCCACTCCCCGTACAGCTCGCGCATGTGTTCATACTTCTGCAGTTGGTCTTCTGTCAGCTCCGGGAAATATCCCGACAACAAGGTGCGGATGGCGGTCATTTTAATTACGAATTTATAATTACGAATTACGAATGAGATTTAAGCAATTATGCCATATATAACTGCGGCTAACAAGCTTACGACAGCTACCACGGCCAGGGCCATCAGCAGGTCGAGAAGCAGCACGAGCCCTGCGTTGCGGTACTGGCCCCCGTACTTCAGGTTCAGCTCCCGCTCCACTTTCTCCCTTTTCCGAAGCCGCAGGTGTAAGTAAAGCTTTCCGGCACGCGCGAGCACAGCATCGGTAAAATGGAAGTTCATACAGACTTTATATGCTATATATAACTGGTGGGCACAACAGATCATATGGCGTAGCCGAAGCTGTAATGCTATATCTTGTTGGGTGCTGATCATTCTATCTTCTTTATCGTCCAATCGTTATTCTCTCTGGCGATATAAGCGTATCGTGCTACTCCATTTTTGTTTCCATCTGAGGCAACCGCATAGTAGAAGACTCCTTTATTCTTAGAGTCATTGAAGACTATGTCAGAGAGCTGTAAATAGTAGGCCCTTACTTGTTCCTTCTCTTTTGTGGTATATGGCTCAGGTACCTTCTCGATTAACTTTATATCATATAAGCCCGCTTCCAAGTCCGCACTTCTATCAAAGCTGAGGGGCCTTTGGTCTTTATGTTCAGAAGGCAAGGATTTTCCCAGCCATGTCGAGTCATAGTAATCATAGCTTTCTGTTATTCCTGCTGGCCTGAAGCTATCAGGCTCTATCGGAAGAAGCTTGTTAAGCAAGTAAATCTCTTTTCCTTTACTGGCTTCCTCCTTCAACAATTGAACCTCTTCTTCTAACTTGCTCATTTTCACCCTCAGCGCATATACTTCATCCGCTTCGTTCTTCTTTTGAAAAGGAGGAGGTGGTGGAGGTTCATCAATGGAATTGAAAAAAGACTCTTTGTATACCAGTTCAGGTAGAACGTCTTTGTATACATATTTTACGCCTTCTTCCTCGACAGAAGAGCAAGAAGTGAGAAAAGCAAAGCATATCATCCAAATTAACTTCTTCATTTCTCATAATTGTAATCAGACCCAACTGGTAGTCATAAGGGCATATATAACATCTTACGCCATCGCAGCAAAAATATGAAATAAGAACCGGAATAGCTTGCATGCAAAAAGCCCCTGCTACACAGGGCAGCAGGGGCTTCAAACGTAATCAATCAACCTTAATCTAATAATTGTTTATTGTTAGTTGCTGATTGTTGGGTTGCAAGCTTGTGAATGGATTATTCTCCACAACACTAATTTAACAATTAGCAACCAACAATCATATCAGGTGCTTTTTGTTTTTCACCATGTCGAAGAGCAGTTCGCGGGCGCGGTGCAGTTGTGCTTTCACGGTGCCAAGCGGCGCGTTCAGTTCTGTCGCAATCTCCTCGTAGCTCAGCTCGTTGAAGTAGCGCAGCGTCACGAGGCGTTGGTATTTGTCGGGCAGCTTGGCCACCACGTACTGCATAATCTCTATTTTCTGGTTCTTGATCGCCTCTTCCTGCGGGTTCAGGTTCTTGTCTTTGAAGTCGATCGTGATCTCGTCGCCATTGTCAATCTTGATGGCAGAGTCGATCGACATGGTTTTGATCCTGTTCTTGCGGATGAAGTCGATGCAGTTGTTGGTGGCAATGCGGAACAGCCAGGTACTGAAGGCGTACTCCGGGTTAAACTTGTGCAGGTTGCGGAAAGCCTTCGCGAAGGCCTCTATCGTCAGGTCCTCTGCGTCGTCGGCGTTGCGCACCATCTTCAGCACCACGTGGTACACGGGCTTCTTATAAATGCTCATCAGCTCGGCATACGCTTTCTCGTCGTTGTCCTCTACTGCGGCCTGAATAAGTTTGAAGTCGTGCTTTGCTTTCGCAGAGAATTGTTTGTTTACTTCCATCTGATTTTTTTATACAGTAGTACAGATATCCCAAGAAACATGTAGTTTAAAAAGTAAACCACATCAAGCAGCGGTAACATCAACAAGGATATCGTGTCTCCGAGTCTGCGGGCGGCCAGCACATATACCGGGAAAACCGACAGGTACCGAACGGCGACAAGCGCACCCAAGATAGCCAAATGGCTACTAAGGACAAGAACAACAATGGAAATGATGTAAAAGAGTATATTGGATACTACAAAAATTCCGATTCTTCTTCTATCTGACGCGCTGTACTGGCCTCCGACGGACATATGCCTGCGTTTCTGCACCATCCACTCCCGGAACGTCTTCTTAGGAACGCTGACCGTCTGCCCTTCCTTGTCGATAACAATGCTTATGTCACTATTGTTTGCGGCGTCCCGAACAAAGAGATCATCGTCGCCGCCTGTTGTTTTGATATGAGATGCAAACCCTTTGTTTTTAAAGAAACACGCTTTGGTATAAGATAAGTTTCGGCCAACGCCCATATAGGCTTTACCCCTGTTTGCATGAGACAGATACTGAATTCCGGTAAGCAAGGTTTCATATCGCACCAGGTGATTTAGAAAACCTTCTGATTGTGCATATGGCGAGTAGCCCAGTACCACGTCTGCGCCTTTTTTATAGCCGCTCTGCATTTTCTTTATCCAGTTCAGGCTGCACGGCCGGCAGTCGGCGTCGGTCAGCAGCACGTGCTCATAGTTAGCCGCCCGGATACCGAGTGCCAGCGCATATTTTTTCGGGTTGAGGTAATCCGGCGTCTTCTTCACCGTCACCACCCGGAAGTTCCGGAACTGCCGCTCTAACTCATAGGTATAAAACTCGGTGTCGTCTTCAGAACGGTCGTTCACCAGAATTATTTCAAACTCCGGGTATTCCTGGTCCAGCAGCAGGGGCAGCAGCGCCATCAGGTTCTCCTGCTCGTTGTGCGCCGCCACCACCACCGACACCGGCCACACCGCCTCGGCCACAGGGTCTTTGTACCGGGCGAGGGGCAGGAAATAGTAGAGGCTGTAGTAAAGTTGCACCAGCACACACAACGCCAGCAGCGCCAGCAGGATCGTTGAAATCAAGGTGATTGTTGATTGTTAGTTGATGATTGTTATATCGTTTCCTGTTGTTTGTATCAAAGAGGAAAGCTGCTCTTGCAGCTGCCAGGTAGTTTTAAGTACAGGTTAGGGTTTATATGGCGCAAGCGTCTTCGCTTATATCTGCATGCGAGTTATAAAGACATCGCCCTATATAAGGTTACGCTCAAAAACCTGCACTGCCACCTACATTCAAAATTAGCTATTCTCACACCATTTCCGAAGCGCCGCACGATTTATTAGATGTTTATGGTTTGCACCACGGCTGTTCGTATCTTTGCGGGTTGATTTTTAAAAGAACCTGAAGCTTTTGCGGCAACGCCGACACCCGCTGCCTGTTTTTACAGGAGGGCGATCCGGCAAGCCTGATGACCATGCAGTTTAACCTCCTAGCAACAGACGCCCAATCTAAAGCCCGCGCCGGTGTGGTCCAAACCGACCACGGCCCCATCGAAACGCCCATTTTCATGCCGGTGGGCACGGCCGGAACGGTGAAAGCAGTACACCAGCGCGAGCTGAAGGAAGACGTGAAGGCGGAGATCATCCTGGGCAACACCTACCACCTGTACCTGCGCCCTGGCCTGGAGGTGCTGGAAAATGCCGGAGGGCTGCACAAGTTCAACGGCTGGGAGCGGCCTATCCTCACCGACAGCGGCGGCTATCAGGTTTTCTCATTGGCGGGCACCCGCAAAATAAAGGAGGAGGGCGTGAAGTTCCGTTCGCATATAGACGGCTCTGCGCTTGATTTCACCCCGGAGAATGTGATGGACACGCAGCGCACCATCGGGGCCGACATCGTGATGGCCTTCGACGAGTGCACTCCCTATCCCTGCGATTATATATACGCCAAAAACTCAATGGAGCGCACGCACCGCTGGCTGCAGCGCTGCGTGGACCGCTTCGACAGCACCGAGCCGAAGTACGGCCACAGCCAGACGCTCTTCCCGATTGTGCAGGGCAGCACCTATAAAGACCTGCGGGTACAGTCGGCGGAGACAATTGCCAGCTTCGGGCGCGAGGGCAACGCCATCGGGGGCTTGTCGGTGGGCGAGCCGGCCGAGATGATGTACGAAATGACAGCGCTGGTGTGCGACATACTGCCGCAGGACAAGCCGCGTTACCTGATGGGTGTGGGCACGCCTGCCAACATACTGGAGAACATTGCGCTGGGCGTAGACATGTTCGACTGCGTGCTGCCAACGCGCAATGCCCGCAACGGCATGCTGTTTACCACGCAGGGCATCGTGAACATCCGCAACGTGCGCTGGGCCAACGACCACAGCCCGATAGATGCGGAACTGGGCGGCTACGCCAGCACGTTTTACAGCAAAGCGTACCTGCGCCACCTCGTACACGCCGGTGAGATGCTGGGCGCCCAGATAGCAAGCGTACACAACCTCACGTTCTACCTGTGGCTGGTGAAGCAAGCGCGCCAGCAAATACTGAATGGAACTTTCCGTGCCTGGAAAGACCTCATGGTGAAGAAACTAATGACTAGGCTCTAAAGAGCCAGTTACAAGTTAAGAGTTGAAAGTTAAAACGAACGCACAAAAACGCTGGCGGGGCGCTGCATATCTCTCACTCTTAACTCATACCTTTTAACTCATAACTGAATAAGGTTGAAGCTCCTCGATAAATACATCTTAAAGAAGTTCCTGACCACCTACGTCTTCGCGGTGCTGATACTGGTGGCCGTTATCCTGGTGATTGATTTCACGGAGAAGAACGACGACTTCATCAAGACCAACCCCAGCGTAGGCGAGATTATCTTCGACTACTACTTCAACCTCATCCCGTTCTACGCCAACATGCTGAGCCCGATCACGGTGTTCATCGCCACGGTGTTCGTGACGGCCAAGCTGGCCTCGCACACCGAGATTGTGGCGATCCTGAGCAGCGGCGTGAGCTTCAGGAGGCTGCTGGTGCCCTACCTGATGGGTTCTGCGCTGATAGCGGGCATTATCTTTGTGCTGATCGGCTGGGTGATCCCGAACGCCAACAAAGAGAGTGTGGCCTTTCAGATCAAGTACATCAAAAGCCCCTTTACCTACGACAGCCGCAACATCCATATAAAAATTGCGCCGGAGACGTACGTGTACATGGAGAGCTACAACAACACGGCAAACATTGGCTACAATTTCGCGATAGAGAACATCGAGGGCACCAGGCTGAAGCAGAAACTCACCTCCAACAGCATCAGCTGGAATGCCGAGGCAGAAAAGTGGCGCATCGACAACTACACCATCCGCACCTTCGACGGCGAGGAGGAAACTATCTTCAAAGGCACCTCGCTCGACACTACCCTAAACATGTGGCCAAAGGACTTCGAAAGCACCTATAAACTGGAGCAGACGATGACCCTGCCACAGCTGAGCAACTATATAAACGAGAAGCGGGCCCGCGGGGCGGATGACATCGAAGTGTACCTCATCGAGAAGTACGAGCGCTTCAGCTATCCGTTCGCCATCATTATCCTGACGGTGATCGGCGTGATCATGAGCGCGCGCAAGGCGCGCGGCGGCGTGGGCTTCCAGATAGCGCTGGGCTTCTTCCTGGCCTTCGTTTTCATTATTTTCGTGATCACAAGCCGAAGCCTAGCACAGGTGGGCGATATTGCGCCGCAGATTGCCGCCTGGATCCCAACCGTTATATTTTCGGGGATCGGCCTGTTGTTATACCGTTACGTGCCGCGTTAACATGCCTCGTTTCAAAGATTTCCTGGAGCTCCATTTCGTTATTTTCCTGTGGGGCTTCACCGCCATCCTGGGCAAGCTCATCAGCATCCCGGCCGTGGAACTGGTGGCGTTGCGCACCCTGATCACTGCACTGGCCCTGGGGCTGCTCATATATAGGCGCGGCACCCCGTTCCGTCTCGGCCGAGGCACCGTGCTCCGGATTTTCAGCGTGGGCTTCCTGATTGCGGCGCACTGGATTCTGTTCTTCGCGGCGGCGCGGGTGTCGTCGGTGTCGATATGCCTCGTGGGCATGGCCACCTGCAGCCTCTGGACGGCGCTCCTGGAGCCGCTTTTCTCTAAAAGCAAAGTGAAGCCCCACGAGATTCTGCTGGCCCTGCTCATCATCCTGGGTTTATATATCATCTTCCAGCACGAGACGGAGTTCAACAGCATGGTGGGCATCGGGATGGCGGTGACTTCCGCCCTGCTCGCCTCCATTTTCACCATCATCAACTCCAGGCTGGCAAAGAGGTTTCCCTCCACCACCATCACCTGCTACGAAATGGCGGGCGCCTGCTTGGGCACGGTACTGTTCTTCCCGATATACACGGCGTATTTTGTGGAGAGCGGCACGCTGAACTTCTCGCTGACGGCCATGGACTGGGTGTACCTGCTGGTGCTGACGCTGGCCTGCACGGTGTATGCCTACACGGCGGGCGTGCGCCTGATGCAGCGCATCTCGGCCTACTCCATGAACCTGACCGTGAACCTGGAACCGGTATATGGCATTGTGCTGGCCTGGTTCATCTTCGACGAGGGCGACAAGCTGTCGGCTGGCTTTTACTACGGGGCTGGCGTCATTCTGCTCAGCGTGTTCATATATCCCGTGCTGGACGCGTACACCGAGCGCCGCAACAAGCTAAAGCAGGCCCTTCCAGACAAGGTAGTGCTTGGGGAAGACTAAGTCGGCGGGCGCCTCTCCCGCAAACAGGCCATACAGGGCCGAGCCTGAGCCCGTCATGGAGGCGTAGGCCGCACCGGCGGCATACAGCTTGGCTTTCACCTGGGGCAGTTCCGGGTACTTCGGGAAAAGCGAGTCCTCGAAGTCGTTGTGCAGCACCTCTTTCCACACCCGCACATCCTGCTTCAGCAGCAATTCCATGGTACAGCTGGGCTCTTTGGGTTTGATGCTGCCGTAGGCCTCCGCCGTCGTGATGTGGATGTTGGGATATACCACCACGCACGTGTAGCCGCTCAGGTCCAGCGAGGCAGGCTGGAACACATCGCCGCGCTCAGAGGCTACGACAGGCTTGTTCTGTATGAAAAAAGCGCAGTCGCTGCCCAGTTGGCGGGCGTAGTTCTCCAATGCCGGGGCCTTCAGGTTCAACCCGAACAGTTTGTTGAGGATGCGCAGCGTGAATGCGGCATCGGAGGAGCCGCCGCCGAGGCCAGCGCCCATCGGCAGCACCTTGTGCAGGTGCAGGTGTACGGGGGGCAGGTCATGGTCCTGCCGCAGCAGCCTGTAGGCCCTCAGGCACAGGTTGGCCGCCGGGTCGCCGGGCACGGGCAGCCCTGTCATGGAGAGTTTCTCTTCCGGGGCGGGCACTATCTCCAGCGCGTCGCACCACTGCACCGGGTAAAAGCACGACAGGAGGTTATGGAAACCATCGGGCCGCCTGGAGGTGACATATAAACCTAAGTTGATTTTTGCGTTGGGGAAATCGAGCATAAGCCGGGGTATGAGCTGTTTTGTATATGCAATTTATATATACGCGCGGATATGGCAGTGGCCGCCGCACGCATCCCTGGATTTGTACGTGCGCCGGCCGCGGCAGTGAACGTGAACCCGCAATTTAACCCCTAAGCCCGCAAAAGCAGAAATTCAGGGCCCTTCCTGAAACTTAATTCCATTATCTGCCTATATATATTCTGATTATCCCTATATTCAGACTGTAATATGTAGCAGCCGTGCAGCTTCGGCTCCAGCCCCTGTGCCACACCCGCGCCGGGTTTCGCTTCCGGGGCGGCAGGGAAGATGCTTTTGCTGACGCGGGTTAGTTCACTTTGGCGGCAACACAACCATTGTGTGGCGCGTTTGTATTGGCATATATGACCGCCCTGCCAGCAAAATCCGCAGGCCCGAACGGCTGCTCTTACATCAAACAGTGACGGGGCCTCTGTGCCGCCGGAATGCCAGTTTATTTAATTAATATGGATTACAGGCCAGGACGCATTTTCCTTTCGGCGCCGCACATGGGCGGCCATGAGAAAAATTACGTGCAGAAAGCATTAGAAGACAACTGGGTGTCTACCGCAGGGCCCAACCTAACCGGCTTTGAGCATGACATCTGCCAGCACACCAATGCCCGCCATGCCGTGGCCGTTAACTCCGGCACGGCCGCCCTGCACCTGGCCCTGCGCCTGCTGGGCGTAAAGCCCGGCGACGAGGTGCTTTGCTCTACCTTCACGTTTGTGGGCTCCGCAAACCCTGTTCTATATATGGGGGCCACGCCTGTGTTTGTGGAGAGCGAAGTGGAAACCTGGAACATGTGCCCAACCTCCCTGCAGGAGGCCATTACAGCACGGCAGGCGGCAGGCAAACTCCCAGCAGCCATTATCCTGACGCACCTGTATGGCATGCCGGCCAAAGTGAAGGAGATTATAGCGGTGGCAGACGCGTTTGGCATCCCTGTGGTGGAGGACGCTGCCGAGGCCCTTGGCTCGCGCTACGGCGGCCACCAAGCGGGTACGCTGGGGCGCATGGGAGCCTTCTCTTTCAATGGCAACAAGATCATCACGACCTCCGGCGGCGGCGCCCTGGTCACCGAAGATGAGCGGCTGGCAGAGCAGGCGCTGTTCCTGGCCACGCAGGCCAAAGACCAGGCCCCGTTTTACCAGCACTCGCAGATGGGCTACAGTTACCGCCTCAGCAACGTGAGCGCGGGCATTGGCCGCGGCCAGATGGAGGTGCTGGAAAGGCGCGTGAAACAGCGCCGCGAAATTTTTTCTTTCTACAGAAGTCAGCTACAGCATATCGAGGAGCTGTTTTTTCTGCCGGAGCCCAAGGCCTGTTTCTCCAACCGCTGGCTCACCACCGTGCTGCTGCCCCCGGGCCACCGCCCCGAAGCCGTGCGGCTGGCGCTGGAAGGGGAAAACATCGAGACGCGCCCTCTCTGTAAGCCCATGCACCTGCAGCCGCTGTTCGCATCTTACCCCTATTATGGCAATAACCTGAGCGCCCGCCTTTTTGAGCGGGGCCTCTGCCTGCCCAGCAGCAGCAGCCTGACAGAGGAAGACCTAGAGAAAGTAGTGAAGCACCTGAGGAGAATTCTGGAGGTGATGTAATTCTAAACCTGCCTCCACGGCTCGTCCAGCCGTCTCTCATCCCCTGCCCTTCAATTCTCAACCTGCAGGGAAGATATTTAGCTCATGCCGCAAGTTTAGCGACAGCGCAATTGTGGCTATATATGAGGCCAGTTTGTCAAGAGGTTATCAAAGCATACTTTCGCATTTATAAACTTGCGGCCATATTCAACCGCCAGTCATGCTTCGCTGCAACTGGCGGTATACAAGCTTCATATATAGCCGCCGCTTCGATTTGAATGGCTACTTCCTTCCTTACAAAATAGGCCTTTCTCACTGTTTATACTTCTTGCGGAAGTCCGAATATCTTCTACACCTGCTTTAGCGCCTGCTCCAAATCAGCAATCAGTTCTTCTGGCTCTTCAATGCCGACTGACAGGCGGATAACGCCTGCCGTGATGCCCATGGCCTGCTGTTGCTCCGGCTTCAGGGAGCGGTGCGAGGTGCCGAGCGGATGCGAGATGGAGGTGCTCACTCCAGCCAGTGAGGGCGCAAACGGGATGTGCCGCAGCGCCCGCATGAAACGGTTCACGGCCTCCCTGTCGTCTTTTATCCGGAAGCTCATCATTCCGCCGAACATCCCCTGCCCCTGCTCTTTCGCCAGCGCGTGGTGCGGATGCATCTCCAGGCCCGGATACCATACCTGCTCGACCTTCGGGTGCGCCTGCAGGAAATTGGCAAGGGCCAAGGCATTGCTGCTGTGCTGCCGCATGCGCAGGCGCAGCGTCTTGAGCCCACGGGCGGCCAGCCAGCCCTCAAACGGACTCAGATTCAGGCCATATACCTTCATGACCTGCTTCACGCGCTGCAGGTCGTCCGGGTGGCGACACACCACTACCCCCGCCGTCACGTCGCTGTGCCCGGAGAGGTACTTGGTCACGCTGTGTACCACCACATCCGCTCCCAGCGCCAAGGGCCTTGTGATGATGGGCGTGGCAAAGGTATTGTCCACCACTAGTTTTATGTCGTGCCGCTTCGTTTCCCGGGCCAGCCGCTTTATGTCCAGCACCTGCAGCAGCGGGTTGCTCATCGTCTCCGCCAGCAGCAGCCGCGTGTTGGGCTGCACAAAATCCTGCAGGTTGTAGATGGAGGCTGGGGGCACAAAGGCCACCTCCATACCGATGCGCGTCAGTTCCTGCGACAGCAGCGACGAAGACCCGCCATATATCTCCTCGGCGCACAATATATGGTCACCGGCCTTGCACAGCGTGAGCATGGCCGCCAGAATAGCCGACATGCCCGAGGAGGTGACCACCGCGCCGGCGCCTTCCTCCAAGGCGCTTACCTGCTCCGCCAGTTCATCGGAGTTGGGGTTGCTATAGCGCGTGTACATATAGCTTTGCCCCGGCTGCTCAAAATAATGCTCCAGCGCGTTCAGGTCCTCGAAGGTGAAAACGGAAGTCTGGTAGATGGGGGTCGTTTTAGGATGGATATGCGGCATGGCCAGATTCTGATTTTGGCTTTAAGTTAAGCACTATTTGCGGGATGTGGCAACTGCACGTTAATTTATCTCATCCTGATATTGTAGTCACAAGCAAGAACTAAGAAAGTAGCACAGGAACTGCCGATAGTCATGGCGGACCCGTTTTGTTTTGCATTTGACGGCATAGGTATGACGGCTGATAAGAATTAGGCTATTATGCTGCCGGAGAGAGCAAATGACTTGAGCAGGAATCGTTATAAAACGATCTTGAACAAGATCAGAGTTAAATTCCTGGCTTTATACTTGAAAGGTATGATTTAATTCGTCAACAGCGGTAGCGTCTATTTGCTCGGCTCGTAATTATTATATGAGGAAGGAGAAGGCAAAATGAAACAATCAGCAAAGACAATCATAGGCATGGCGGCGGCAGGCGCTGCAGCAGCTTACGTCGTGGCCCAGAAGAAGAGAAGAGATGCGCTGAGGGAAGTGCAAGAGCCAGCAGAAATTCATGGTTTTGTGAAGAGCGGCTATGAGGCGGTGCGCATGGCCTTCGCTGAGAATTTCTCCGAGAGGCGCGAGATCGGGGCAGCCTGCTGCGTGTATCACAAAGGCGAAAAGGTGGTGGACCTGTGGGGCGGCATCAGAAACATCAAGACAGACGAACCGTGGGAAGAGGACACCATGGCACTGGTCTATTCCGCAACCAAAGGCATGGCAGCGATGACGCTGGCTGTGGCGCACTCCCGCGGCTGGCTCGATTATGATGCGTTGGTGAGCACCTACTGGCCGGAATTTGGCCGGAACGGAAAAGGAAGAATTACTGTCCGGCAATTGCTGGCACACCAGGCCGGACTGTTTATGTTCCACGAACCCATCACTAAAAGTTTGATTGCCGACCCGGACCGACTGGCACAGGTTATGGCTCACCAGAAACCAGCCTGGGAACCAGGCACACACCAGGCTTACCATGCCATCACTATCGGCTTTTACGAGGGCGAGCTGTTGCGCCGGGTCGATCCGCAGCACCGCAGCCTGGGCCAGTTCTTTCAGGACGAAATCGCTGCCCCTTTAGGGCTTGATTTTTACATACGCCTGCCCGAATCCATTCCTGATTCTCGGCTCGCTCCACTCATAGATCCGAGTTATACTGAAAGGTTGCTGAGCTTCCCCTTTAATTTGACATTGGACGCGCTGAACCCTCACTCTAACATCCGCAGAGCACTGGACGGATCTATGCTGGCGCACGACGAGCAGCGCATCTATGCCCGTAACCTTGAAATACCGGCGGGAGGGGGCGTCGGTACGGCAAGGGCTATTGCCCAAGCCTATAGCGTTTTTGCTACCGGAGGCAAGGAGCTAAGATTGCGATCGGAAACTTTACATGAACTAATGGCACCGGCAACTCCCCCAACACATGGCTTCCATGACGAGGTGATAAAGGGCGAAGTGCAGTTCTCGCTTGGATTCATGAAGCCCAGTTCAAGCTTTCCATACGGTTCACCTGGCGCATTCGGCATGCCCGGAGCAGGCGGCTCCTTTGGCTTTGCCGACCCCGAACTTCAAGTCGGGTACGGCTACATCCCCAACCGGAAAGGTGTAACCATTACAGGCGATCCGCGAGACGTGGCGCTGAGAAGCGCCTTGTATTCGGCCACGCCAGTCGTGGTTTCGCAGCCAGTCGTTCCTACTCAAGTAATACCATCTGGTATTTAACCCAAGTTGCGAATTCATTCGCTGCTGATATATGCACCACCCCCACTTCTCCCAAAAGGGGAATCTCACCCACAAGAAGAGGGAATTCCCCACTTAGGAGGGATAGGGGTGAGTTAACAATCATCAAAAATTAATCAGGTTTTATATATCGTAACTTGAATTATTTAGTTGCTTCCATAGTAGGCCCACCTTTTTTGTCATCCCGCAGGTATCTTGTGGGCGAGCTGCAGGAACACTCGCTATGAAAAGTATTACAAGGGAAGACACTTTTACTATTGGGATAATTTTGAGGGTATGAGATTACCGCTACCCCATAGATTTGTCTAGGCACAAAAACAGCCGCGCCTTCTGCTCATACAGGGAACAGAAGGCGCGGCTGTTAATTTATATACGCTGTTGTTACGCAACCACAGACTCGGCCAGCACAATGATTTTGTTGTTGAGCACTTCCACGATGCCGCCATCCACGGTAAAAAACTCCTGCCCGGCACTGGTGGTGACACGGATGCGGCCGCGCTCCAGGGTGCTGATAAGCGGGGCGTGCAGGTCGAGCACCTCAAAAGAGCCGTTGGCACCAGGGAACTGCGCGCTCACTACCTCTCCCGCGAACACCTTTTTATCAGGCGTGATTATCTCTAAATACATTTTTTTTAGTTAAGAGTTTAGGGTTAAGAGTTATGAGTTATTGTGGCAGAACCAACTTTTAACTCTAAACTCTTAACTTTTAACTATAAAGCCTATCTTGCTTCGGCCATCATTTTCTCGCCTTTGGCAACCGCGTCTTCGATGGTGCCCACCAGGTTGAAAGCAGACTCCGGCAGGTGGTCGTACTTGCCGTCCATGATCTCGTTGAAGCCTTTGATGGTGTCTTTGATGTCAACAAGCACACCTTTCAGACCCGTGAACTGCTCGGCCACGTGGAACGGCTGCGACAGGAAACGCTGCACACGGCGCGCACGGTGTACCACCAGCTTGTCTTCTTCCGAAAGTTCGTCCATGCCGAGGATGGCGATGATGTCCTGAAGCTCTTTGTAACGCTGCAGAATCTCTTTCACACGCTGCGCCGTGTTGTAGTGCTCGGCGCCTACCACGTCCGGGGTCAGGATGCGGGAGGTAGAGTCCAGCGGGTCCACAGCAGGGTATATGCCCAGCTCAGAGATTTTACGGGAAAGCACGGTGGTGGCGTCCAGGTGGGCGAATGTTGTAGCCGGAGCCGGGTCAGTCAAGTCGTCCGCAGGTACGTAAACCGCCTGCACCGAGGTGATGGAACCGCGCTTGGTAGAGGTAATGCGCTCCTGCATGGCACCCATCTCGGTGGCCAGCGTTGGCTGGTAACCCACCGCGGATGGCATACGGCCGAGAAGGGCCGACACCTCAGAACCAGCCTGTGTGAAGCGGAAGATGTTGTCCACGAAGAAGAGGATGTCACGGCCGGCGTCGCTTGAACCCGGCTCCCCGTCGCGGTAGTACTCCGCCATCGTCAGACCAGAAAGGGCCACACGGGCACGCGCCCCGGGAGGCTCGTTCATCTGCCCGAACACAAAGGTCGCCTTCGACTCCTTCAGTTCGTCCAGGTCTACTTTGGAAAGGTCCCATCCGCCATGCTCCAGCGACTCCATGAAGTTTTGGCCGTAACGCACGATGCCCGCCTCGATCATCTCACGCAGCAGGTCATTTCCCTCGCGCGTGCGCTCACCCACACCGGCAAACACAGAGAGTCCGCCGTGGGCCTTGGCGATGTTGTTGATCAGTTCCTGAATCAGAACGGTTTTACCTACACCGGCACCCCCGAACAGACCGATTTTACCGCCTTTGGCATATGGCTCGATCAGGTCGATTACTTTAATACCCGTGTACAGCACTTCCGAAGAAGTGGCAAGGTCCTCGAAAAGGGGAGCAGCTCTGTGGATTGGCAAACCACCCGTGCTCACAGGCTGCGGAATACCGTCGATGGCTTCGCCGATCACGTTGAAAAGGCGGCCTTTGATGCCCTCGCCCGTTGGCATTTTGATAGGACCACCCAGGTCAAGTACTTCGGCGCCGCGTGTAAGACCTTCG
Source organism: Pontibacter russatus (assembly GCF_009931655.1). Taxonomy (NCBI): domain Bacteria; kingdom Pseudomonadati; phylum Bacteroidota; class Cytophagia; order Cytophagales; family Hymenobacteraceae; genus Pontibacter; species Pontibacter russatus. The sequence continues at coordinate 1,736,775 of NZ_CP047984.1, forward strand.
GTGGAATCCATCGCAATGGTGCGCACACGGTCTTCTCCGAGGTGATTCTGCACTTCCAGCACCACTACCTGGCCGTTGTCTTTCGTCACCTGAAGGGCATCCAAAATATTTGGTAGCTTAATGTTATCACCCACAAAGCTAACGTCCACCACCGGGCCGATAACCTGGGAAATTCTGCCAATATTCGCCATTTGACTTTGCTTAATAATAAACTATTGTTACGGAGTTATTTCAGGGTGCAAAACTAATGCATAAAACGCATAAAACCATGCTGGCCCCTAAAAACTTTTGGGTCACGGGTTTACCGCTTTTGCAGGAAACCACAAACACAGAAGCTGCCCTGCGGGCATGTTCCCCACAGGGCAGCTTCTGTGTCACGCGCTTATATAGACGTATATAGGGTATATATAAGCGATATAAATATTACAGATCTACCCGAAGCGTCCAGCGGCCGGGCTCATTTACCTCGAAGCGCACCTCCCGGTCATATACCACCGTCCCCATCTTGTTGGAGGCCTTGAAGCGGATGTTTCCTTCAAACGGGAAGCTGACGTTATCGAACCCTATATAGGAGCTGGACGACAGCGGAGTGCCACTGCTGCCAACCATCCGCATGTCTTCCACGTCGCGCAGGGCAACGCCGGCACTCATGATCACCACCTCCACATTGTTCCCCTCCTCGCTGCGCTGTGAGAGGGTGGCGCGGTTCACTTCTCGTTTCATGGTCACCCGGGCTGCGGCGGGTTCCTTCTTGCTCTTGTCTTTTTTCTTCCTGGATGCCCGGCCGCCCGTCTTGGTGGTATCGGTTGGCTCTGATTGGGACAGGGCGGGAACCGCCTGTTCCGTTGGCGCTGCCTTCTGCCGGGGAAGGCCTTCGGGAGTGAAAGCGGCCATTCCTGCGGCACCCAGCAGGCCCGCCAGCACAATGTGTAAGCTGTTCATAGGCAATGACATTTATAGATTATGAAAGTACAAATTAATACTTTCATAATCAAACAATTGCATATAAACTTAGCGCCTGTTCCTACAGGTTTTTCAGGAGCTCTATCTGCTCGTCGTTCAGGAGGATGTAGCGGTTGTTGAACGGGTTGGCGTAGAATTTCTCGGCGATGATGTACTCGCCCGAGTTAAGCTTGTGGATGTTGTAGCTGAAAAGGCTGTTCGACCGTTCAATCACCAGCTCCGCGTTACTCAGATCCAATTCGCGGCCGCAGGTTGTCGTCACAACGTCAGGATTAGTGATCGTCATCATACAAAGGAAATAAAAAGGTTTGGAGACTTCTTTACGCATATATACCAGGCGGGTGTCAGGCACAACAAAGAAAACATGGCACTATTTAAATAAATATGACCGCGGCGGCAGCCCAGCTCTCCTATATAGGGCGGCCGTGCGGCAGTCGGCAGAACCATAGCGCAAAAAGCGCGGATTTGTGCTGTGCTCTTAAGGCAGAAGTTTATACTTTTGCAAATCCGTTACAAAAGCCATAGAAACGTGGAACAACAACTGACAACAGTAGAGACCGCCCGGAAGCTCGGCCTTCTGGAAGAGGAATACGAGAAGATAAAGCAGATCCTGGGCCGCATCCCCAACTTCACGGAACTGAGTATTTTCTCGGTGATGTGGTCGGAGCACTGCTCCTACAAGAACTCCATTGTCTGGCTCAAAACGCTGCCAAAAGACTCGCCGCGCATGCTGGCCAAAGCCGGTGAGGAGAACGCCGGCCTCGTGGACATCGGCGACGGCTACGCCTGCAGCTTCAAGATAGAATCGCACAACCACCCTTCCGCCATCGAGCCCTACCAGGGCGCGGCCACGGGCGTGGGCGGCATCAACCGCGATATTTTCACGATGGGCGCCCGCCCGATTGCGCAGCTCAACTCGCTCCGCTTCGGCAACCCGAAATCAGAGAAAACACAGCGCCTGCTGCGCGGCGTGGTAAAAGGCATCGGCGACTATGGCAACGCCTTCGGGATACCCACCGTGGGCGGCGAGCTGTTCTTCGACGAGTGCTACAACATCAACCCGCTGGTGAATGCCTTCTCGGCCGGTATCGTAAAGGTAGGTGAAACGGCCTCTGCCACGTCTTACGGCGTGGGCAACCCGGTCTTTATTGTGGGCTCTGCCACCGGCAAGGACGGCATGGGCGGCGCTGCGTTCGCTTCCAAGGATATCACCGAAGACTCGGCCAACGACCTGCCGTCGGTACAGGTGGGCGACCCATTTCAGGAGAAGTTGCTGCTGGAGGCTACCCTGGAGGTGATTCAGTCGGGCGAGGTGATTGGCATGCAGGATATGGGCGCTGCCGGCATTACCTGCTCCACCTCAGAGATGAGCGCCAAAGGCGAGCACGGCATGGATATATGGCTCGAGAAAGTGCCGATGCGCCAGCAGAACATGGTGCCGTTCGAGATTCTGCTGTCAGAGAGCCAGGAGCGGATGCTGATTGTGATGAAGAAAGGCGCCGAGCAGACCATCAAGGACATTTGCGATAAGTGGGATCTGTACTGCGAACAGATCGGCGTGGTGACGGAGGGAGGCACGCTGCGCTACTACATGCATGGCGAGCTGGCAGCCGAAGTGCCGGCAGAAGACCTGGTATTAGGCGGCGGCGCGCCGGTTTACCACCGCGAGTACCGCGAGCCAGCCTATTTCCAGGAAGCCAAGAAGTTTAACATAGACCAGGTGCAGGAGCCGGAGGATTACCAGGCCGTGGCCGATTTCCTGACCACGCACCCCAACATCGCCTCCAAGCGCTGGGTGTACCGCCAGTACGACTCCATGGTGGGCACCGCCACCATGACGACTAACTCGCCGTCGGATGCCGCCGTGGTGAAGGTGAAAGGCACCAATAAATCGATTGCCGTAACCGTGGACTGCAACAGCCGCTACGTCTACGCCGACCCGGAAGAAGGGACTGCGATTGCCGTGGCCGAGGCTGCCCGCAACATCGTGTGCTCCGGCGCCGAGCCGGTGGCCATCACCAACTGCCTCAACTTCGGCAACCCCTACGTGCCGGAAGTGTACTGGCACTTTGTGGGCGCCATCAAAGGCATGGGCAAAGCCTGCGAGGCCTTCGGCACGCCGGTAACAGGCGGCAACGTGAGCTTCTACAACCAGTCTTCGGACGAGGGCCCCGTATTCCCGACGCCAACCATCGGCATGCTGGGCATCCTGGAGAACAAGGAAAACAAGATGACGCTGGCCTTCCAGCAGGCGGGCGACTTTATATATATGCTGGGCGAGGCGCAGAACGACATCGCCTCCTCGGAGTACCTCTACTCATACCACAACGTGAAGCTCTCCCCGGCCCCTTACTTCAACATGGACGAGGAACTGAGGCTGCACGCCGCCGTGAAGGAGGTGATAGAGCAGAAGCTGATCCGGTCGGCGCACGACGTGGCCGACGGAGGCTTATATATCGCCCTGCTGGAGTCGGCCATGCCAAACGAGCTCGGCTTTGATGTGGAGACGGACAATAATTTCAGGAAAGACGCCTACCTGTTCGGCGAGAGCCAGGGCCGTGTGGTGGTGAGCGTGGCACCCGCGCAGCAGGCCGCCTTCGAGAAAGCGCTGCAAAACAAGCAGGTGAGCTTCACGAAATTAGGCACCGTAACCGGGCACGACTGCCATATAGACGGCGACCTGTTCGGGGGCATCACGGCGGCTAAAAAGCACTATGACACGGCGCTGGAGCAGATTTTGGACTAATTTTTTTTACAAATTATTAGATATAATAGTTTGCAGATTAAAATCGTCTCTCTATCTTTGCATCACCAAACGGAAAAGGGGCGAAAGTCCTGCTGCCGGAAGGGAGATTGTCCGATGGTGTAACTGGCAACACGTCTGATTTTGGTTCAGAAGAGTCCAGGTTCGAGCCCTGGTCGGACAACTTAAAAAGGAACAACGCTCCGCGTGGGTGTTGTTCCTTTTTGCTTATGGAGCAGCCGTAAGTAATTAAAAATCAGAAATATTTGCTGTGGGACATCAGGATTTTTGGTAGCTTTGCAGGCATAATCAAGCAAACCTAAACGTAGTATCCAGCCCCATTATGCCACAGGTTAAAATTTTTTCCGGATCCGCCTCCCAGTATTTAGCAGAGAAAATAGCTGCCGCCTACGGCACCTCACTCGGCGACGTTTCTATCTCACGCTTCAGCGACGGCGAGATTGGCGTGCATTACAATGAGTCGGTGCGGGGCGCGGAGGTGTTTATCGTCCAGTCCACTTTTCCGCCGACAGACAACCTGATGGAACTGATGCTGCTAGTGGATGCCGCCAAGCGCGCCTCGGCGCACAAGGTGATTGTGGTGATGCCGTATTACGGCTACGCCCGCCAGGACAGGAAAGACAAGCCGCGCGTGTCCATCGGCTCGAAGGTGGTGGCAAACGCCATCCAGTCCTGCGGCGCCGACCGCCTGATGACCTGCGACCTGCACGCCGGCCAGATACAGGGCTTCTTCGACATCCCGGTGGACCACCTGGACGGCTCGGCCATCTTTGTGCCCTACCTGCGCAGCCTGAATTTGGGCGACGACCTGATTTTCGCCTCGCCTGATGTGGGCGGTGTGGTTAGAACAAGGGCTTTTGCCAAGAACTTCGGTGCGGAGATGGTGGTCTGCGACAAGTACCGGAAGCGCGCCAACGAGATTGCCTCGATGCAGGTAATCGGTGATGTGGAAGGAATGGATGTGGTGCTGATTGACGACATGGTGGACACGGCTGGCACCATCACCAAAGCGGCGGAGCTGCTGAAGGAAAAAGGAGCGAAATCGGTGCGCGCCATTGCCACACACCCGATACTTTCGGGGCCTGCCTACGAGCGCATCGAGAACTCCGTGCTCGAGGAACTGGTGGTGTCGGACACCATCCCGATAAAGCAGGGAGTATCCAAGATAAAGGTGCTCTCATTCTCGGACCTGTTCGCCCGGGCCATCAACAACGTGGTCACCCACGAGTCGATCAGTTCGCTGTTTATTTAATTGTTTCTGCTGGTTGTTGATTGTTTTCTCGACGGTAAAAGCAGCGGACAATTTAAACGTTAAATGGCTTCATTGTTAAATGGTTGTTTTCACAGTAGCTGATCCAACAATTAAAACAATACAGCAATTTAACAATCAACTCAGGCTATACTTTTGTAGCATATATATTTTAACAAATTCATTTTTATGAAAACTTTAGAGATTATAGGGTTTAAAAGAGCAAATCTCGGAAAACAGCAGTCGAAAGAGCTGCGCAATGAGTCTTATGTGCCAGGTGTGCTGTATGGCAACGGGGAGCAGGTTCATTTCTATGCCCCGGTTATCCTGTTCAGAGACCTGATTTATTCGCCAGAAGTATACGAAGTAGACCTGAATATCGAAGGTGCGCATTACAGAGCCATCCTGCAGGACGCTCAGTTCCACCCGGTGAACGAAATGCTGCTGCACGTAGACTTCCTGCAACTGCAGGACGACAAGCCAGTGAAACTGGACATCCCTGTGAAGTTTGTGGGCACGTCTCCCGGCGTTATCGCCGGTGGTAAGCTGTCTGTGAAGCTGCGCGCCCTAAAAGTGAAAGCGCTTCCTGCCAACCTGCCAGACTATGTAGAGGTGGACATCTCTGACCTGGAACTCGGCAAGTCGATTAAAGTAGCCAAAGTGAAAGCGGAGAACTACGAGGTCCTGACAAACCCGAGCGCTCCTATCGCTACTGTTACGATTCCACGTGCCCTGAAGAGCGCCCAGACGGAAGAGGCCCGCGGCGGCAAGAAATAAAGAGCGCACATTGCTTTTTAGCATCAAATCCTGTCCTGCCTCCAAGCCGGACAGGATTTCTTGTTTTAACTAAATGGCTAAATTGTTATATGGTTGAATTGCTTCATTGTTGAATGGTTTTTATATGTATATATTATATCTGGAACAACCATCTAACAATGAAACCATTTAGCCATTAAGTTAACCGCTGCTCTTACAGTTAAGCAACAATCAACCACCAGCAACTAACCATCAGGCGAATGCTGCACACGCTAAAACAGTGGCTCGGGCTGCGCGAAACAGCGGCCCCCGTCACCGACGACAACGATATGAAATACCTGCTTGTGGGCCTTGGCAACATCGGCCCGGAATATGCGAACACGCGCCACAACATCGGCTTCATGGTGCTGGACTACCTGGCCCGGAAATACGAAGGCAACTTTGACGTGGGCCGCCATGCCTTTGTGACCGAAATCAAAACCAAGGGTCGCACTTATGTGCTGGTGAAGCCCACCACCTATATGAACCTGAGCGGCAAGGCGGTAGGGCACTACCTCCACAGCCTGAAACTACCCCCGGAGCAGATGCTCGTGATCACAGACGACATCGCGCTACCCTTCGGCAAGATACGGATACGGGCCAAAGGCAGCCCCGGCGGACACAACGGCCTGAAGCATATAGAGCAGACCCTGGGCCACAGCAACTATCCCCGCCTCCGGTTCGGCGTCGGCGACACCTTCTCCAAAGGCAAGCAGGTGGACTTTGTGCTGAGCAAATTTAGCGAGGACGAGCAGATCGAGTTGCAGACACTGATAGAGAAATCGGCAGAGGCCGCCATCGCCTTCGGCACCATCGGCCTGGAGCGCACCATGAACCAGTTCAACACGAAATAAAACTGGATACATAAACTGTAGAGACACCATATTTTGCGTCATATTTTACATGGCTGGCCTTATAGTGTATAGCCCAAGATGGACAATCCAAGGATAGATTCCGGACTACTTCTGCGCGGCTAACCAGCTGGGATTACGGCTCGCATGGCTTGTACTTCGTCGCCATCTGCGCCTTGAACCGGGCGTGCTGTTTTGGCGATATAACTGAGAAACCATCTGTAGAGAAGCAACATCTTGCGTCTCCTCCACCGGCAGAAGAAAAAACAGAGGTACCCTTTTCTACAGGGAATGAGACTGTACGGAATGAGACGCAAAATATTGCGTCTTTTCCTTTAAAATAAGACGCAAAAGATGACGTCTCTACACAAATCCATTGCCATGAAACGCGTCCTCCTCCTGTACCGCAACGCCTTTGGCGGCCTCTCCAGGGCGGCCTGGATGATGTCTGTGGTGATGCTGATAAACCGCAGCGGCTCCATGGTGACGCCTTTCCTGAGCCTTTACGTGACCGACATGCTGGGCTACAACCTCCGCGAGGCGGGCATCATCCTGAGCATATATGGCATGGGATCGGTGTGCGGTTCTTTTCTGGGAGGCTGGCTGACCGACCGCGTCGGGCATTTTAAGGTGCAGTTCGTGAGCCTCACTTTGGGCGGAAGCCTGTATTTTCTGCTGCTCAACCTGCGGCAGTTCGAGTACCTGGCGGCCGGGGTGTTCATCCTCAGCCTCGTGAACGACTGCCTGCGCCCCGCCAACTCCGCCTCCATTGCGCATTACGCCAAACCCGAGAACATGACACGGGCGTTTTCGCTGAACCGCATGGCCATCAACCTCGGTTTTTCGGTGGGCCCGGCGGTGGGCGGCTTGCTGGCGGCTGTCTCTTACCGCTGGCTCTTTGTGGCCGATGGCCTTACCTGCATTGGGGCGGGCATTTTCTTCTTTCTGTACTTCCGCAACCGGCAGGGTCACCGGCCGCCGCCAAAGCAGCAGGCCAGCCTGGCAGTAAAGGCGCCAACTGTGCGCTCTCCCTACCGCGATGGCTATTTCCTGCTGTTTGTGCTGCTGTGCTGCAGCTATGCCGTCATGTTTTTCCAGCTGTTCTCTACCTTGCCCCTGTACTGGCGGCGCATATATGACCTGCCGGAAAGCCAGATTGGCCTGCTGATGGCCCTGAACGGGCTGATAGTGTTTCTGCTCGAGATGATTGTGGTGTACCTGGTGGGCGAACGCATTCGGAAGCAGGCACTGATAGCGGCAGGCGTATTGCTTCTGGGCTTGTCGTTCGTGGTGCTGAACATGACACAGCACTTGGGCGGGCTTTATTTCGCGATGCTGTTGCTCAGCGTCTCCGAGATTTTTGCGATGCCGTTTATGGCCACCATTACGGTAGAGCGCTCCGACGAAAGCAACCGCGGCGCCTACATGGGCCTTTATACCATTTCCTACGCAGCCGCGCACGTGATAGCGCCCTTCATGGGCACCACCATCATCTCTACCTATAGCTTTGCCACGCTGTGGTGGGCAACCGCCGCCCTGGCTATCCTGACAGCGGCTGGGTCATATTGGGTGGTGAAGCAGATGGAGGCCCAACGGAAGCGGCTACAGGACATTGGCGCAACAGACAACATCGCACTGACTACGGCCTGATAAGTAAAAGGACACAAGTATGAAGACACAAGACTTTTTATGCTATATATAGCTGATTTCCAGGCAACTTATATAGTAATTTTATGAGTAATGTAAGCTGATTTATATTCGGGTTTCTAAAGCTTTTGCTTGAGCAGCGTGCGTTTTACCTTCAGGATAGACGGGCAACCCTTGACTTGGGTCACGAGGCGAAAGTGTGAAACAAAATACTGCACCTGACAGTACTAAAGTTTGTCGTTTGCTGGCGAAACCAGCAGCGGGTTTCTCTGCGCCCGCACAATACCCATCTACGTAGCACCACCCACTTCGGTAAGGTATCGGCTGTTTAGGTGTTTACCTTTACTGCACAACGCCTCCGGGCACCGATAAACTCCGCTGCAGGTTCATGCCGGGTCACTGGCTAATGTTGAGGCTTCAAACAAAAACAGGAAAAGTATATGAGCGTGGATTATTTAGAAGAAGAGCGGATTAAAGTACTGAAGCGCTACGATATACTGGATACACCACCAGATGGCAATTGGGACAGGCTTACCCGGTTGGCGGCAAAAATTTTTAACATGCCGATTACTGTGGTCAGTTTGGTGGACACCGACAGGGTGTGGTTTAAGTCTTCCTATGGCCTGGATGCGCGGGAAGTCGGCACGGAGCCCGGCCTCTGCACCTCCGCTATTTTATCGGATGAGATTTACATAGTAGAGAACGCGGCCGAAGACCCGCGCACACTCACCAACCCGCTCGTTGTCTCAGGGTTTGGGCTGCGGTTTTACGCGGCTGTCCCGCTGCAGACGGCAGACGGCTACAACATCGGCACGTTCGCCATCATCGACCGCAAGCAGCGCTACCTGACCGCGGCGCAACAGGAGACCCTGAAAGAGCTGGCAGGCATCGCCATGGACGAAATTGAGTTGCGCCTGGCTGCTCGTAAGTCTGCGAAAAAGGTGAACCAACTGCTGGATGCCACCCGCTCCCACCTGCAGGACACCATTGCCGAGATAGCCAAACTCCCGACGGCCGAAAAAAGCGGCCCGGTGCTGCAACTGGCAGACTCCTCCCGTGAGATTGTGCAGCATATAGAGGAGTATTTGATGGAGCAGGCGTGAGCGTAGAAGCTTATATACTTATCTATATAAGCATAATTACCCTATACTATATTTGTCATCCTGAAAGGAGCTTGTGGGCGAACAATAATAGCATTGATGGAGCGCAGTTCCCGCACGCAACCAAGATCCTTCCAGGATGACAATATGGGCCAAGCTAATGTAGTATCCATACTTAGCTGCTTGAAAAGGTATCCACGGAATCCAACTTGGGCCACTTGTAAACAGCTTATTTTCAATACGGTATAGTCCGTTGGTTTTCTACACTTTCCCCTTATCTTCATTGTCGCCTTGTTCGACGTGCAAGATGTGCAAGAGTCGATGGATGATTGGGGCAAAGAATACTGCAGTGATACTCAGAAACGCGACTCCGCTGTAGAGCGCATAAATGGAGGAAAAAATTTTTGCTGAAGGTGTGGTCATTTCTACAACTGGCCCCATACCTGTCAAAATCATACAAGCCATATGGAAACTGTCAAGCCAGTAAATTTTACCAAAATGGTGGTAGCCAATTGTACCAAGAAAACTGAAAATAGGATCAAGCCGAAAGCAAACAGCCCATAATGCCCAAGCCTGAACAGGAAGTGAGGCAATGACAGTACTTTCTGATGGCGGTTCTCTAATCTCATTTCTTTTTCAGTTCTTTCATTAGGTCCTCCAGATAATCAGTTTGGACTTCCTGAATCTCTAAAAGTTTTTTGTTTTGATGAACCAGCAAATGGTCAATCTTCTCACTGAGCAGCTTAATTTCAAGTTCGGCTTTAAGATTAATTTTATAATCGTGCTCGCTCCTTTGCCTGTCTTTTTGTTCTTGTCTGTTTTGGCTCATCATAATGATAGGAGCTTGAATGGCAGCTAAACAGGAAAGTATAAGGTTAAGCAGTATAAAAGGAAAAGGGTCAAATGGTTTTGTGGCCAGATACCAAATATTAATCATCATCCAAATCAAAATGAATGAAAAGAAGGCGATGATGAATGTCCAGCTACCGCCAAATGCAGCAACCCTGTCGGCAATTATTTCTCCGAAAGTTAGCTCCGCTTCTATTTCGTCCTGGATGTTTTCAGATAGTATGGAGTTGTTATTGATTGCCTCCATCACATCCCTGTCAATTAGCGCAATCTCTCCTTTTTCCTGCAAAATTAATGATGTCAAATACAGTCGCCGGTATTGGTTCAGTTCGGCTATTGTGATGTAATCTTCTCTGTCAAAGTCCGGAAAGCTGGATTTTATTAAATTGAAAATCCCTTCTCTGATGTCCTGCCCTCTTACTTCCTCACCCTTTTCAATTTCTTGTTTACTGATATGGCTCGTCATCATTTTAGGTGACTTTATATTTATACATTGACGCCGAAAACATAGCCCACCAGCGCTGTTAGACCCATCGCTAAAGTTCCCCATATCGTAATCCGCACTATAGCTGTTTTTACACTTGAACCACCTGTTTTTGCGGATGTTGCCCCTAAAATGACAAGAAAAATAATAGTGAAACCATATAACCAATATTCCATTCCTTTGACGGTTGCAAAAAGGACTATTAATAACGGCAAAACACCGCCAACTGTAAACGATGCTCCCGATGCAACAGCTGCCTGTATGGGGTTTGCCTGACTTATTTCATTGATACCCAATTCGTCTCTGATGTGAGTTCCTAAGGCATCTTTCGCTGTCAACTCAAGGGCTACCTGCATTGCTGTTTCCTTTTTTAGTCCCCGTTTCTCATAGATTTGGGCCAAAATATTCAGTTCTTCTTTTGGCATCTCTTTTAGCTCCTGCTTCTCCCGTTCAATGTCCGCTTTTTCTGTGTCGGTTTGTGAACTTACAGAAACATATTCGCCTGCCGCCATAGATAAGGCACCAGCCACAAGCCCTGCAACTGTTGCCAGTACGATAGGTTCTCTTGTCGAGCTTGCAGCGGCAACTCCAATCGCAAGGCTGGAAATAGAAATTATCCCATCGTTTGCACCTAAAACAGCGGCTCTTAACCAGTTGCTCCGGTGGATATAATGACTGTCTAAATAATTGTCAATTGTTATCATAATTTTTCTTTGTGTTAGTTTTTATTAGAATCCCCGATAACATGCAGATATACAGGCAATTACATATAGGCTCCCAATATGGCAGCATGTACGCAACCGGATTATTGAATATAATATACAAATAATCATATAGATTAAAATCATCCAACCCTAAAAAAAGAAGCGGCGCAACATATCCTGCTGCGCCGCTTGCCATATATAAATTCTAAGATAAGTTTTAGCTCACCCCGCCCCCGTTCACGATCTGTTTGCTGGGCTGCACAAAGGCCAGGGAGCCGTCGGCGTTTTCGGCCATCAGGATCATGCCCTGGCTGGTGATGCCCTTGATGTCGCGCGGGGCCAGGTTCACCAGAATACTCACCTGCTGCCCGATGATCTCCTCCGGGTTAAAGAACTCCGCGATGCCGCTTACCACGGTGCGCTGGTCCAGGCCGGTGTCAATCTTCAGCTTCAGGAGTTTTTTGGTTTTGGCCACTTTCTCCGCTTCCAGAATAGTGCCGATGCGGATGTCCATCTTTGAGAAATCCTCGAACGAGATGTTCTCTTTGGCGGGCTCGGTCACAGCGTTGGCTAGCTCGTTGGCCTTTTTCGTGTCGAGCAGTTTCTGCACCTGCGCCTCCACGGCAGCATCTTCAATTTTCTCAAACAACAAGGCAGGTGTGCCGATAACGTGCCCCACGGGCAGCAGATCAGCGGCACCGGCTTCGGCCCATTTGCCCACCGGCTTGTTCAGCATGTCGCTGAGCTTTTGCGCCGAGGCAGGCAGGAACGGCTCCATCAGGATGTTGAGGCTGGCCGAAATCTGCAGGGCGATGTTCATCACCGTTTTCACGCGCTCCGCATCCGTCTTTATCAGTTTCCACGGCTCGGTATCGGCGAGGTACTTGTTGCCGAGGCGCGCCAGGTTCATGAGCTCGCTCAGCGCCTCCCGGAAACGGTAGCGCTCAATCAGGTCCGCAATAATAGTGGGGTATTTCGCCAGCTGCTCCAGCGCTTCCCGGTCAATCTCCTGCAACTCGCCTCGGGCGGGCACCGCACCATTGTAGTACTTCTGGGTGAGCACCACCGCGCGGTTGATGAAGTTCCCCAATATGGCTAGCAGCTCGTTGTTGTTGCGGGCCTGGAAGTCTTTCCAGGTGAAATCGTTGTCCTTCGTCTCGGGGGCGTTGGCGGCCAGCACATAGCGCAGCACATCGTCTTTGCCCGGAAACTCCTGAAGGTACTCGTGCAGCCATACAGCCCAGTTGCGGGAGGTGGAAATCTTCTCGCCCTCCAGGTTCAGGAACTCGTTGGCGGGCACGTTGTCCGGCAATATATAATAGCCGTGCGCCTTCAGCATGGCCGGGAAGATGATGCAGTGGAACACGATGTTGTCTTTGCCGATGAAATGCACCAGCTTCGTCTCCGCGTCTTTCCAGTATTTCTCCCACTCGTCGGTCAGCGCCTTGGTGGCGGATATATAGCCGATGGGCGCATCGAACCACACGTACAGCACCTTGCCTTCTGCCCCTTCCACCGGTACGGGCACACCCCAGTCCAGGTCGCGGGTAACGGCGCGGGGCTGCAGGCCCTGGTCTATCCACGACTTGCACTGGCCATATACGTTGGGTTTCCAGTCGTTCTTGTGGCCTTCCACAATCCACTCGCGCAGCCAGCCCTCGTACTCGTTCAGGGGCAGGTACCAGTGCTTCGTCTCGCGCATCACGGGTTTCAGGCCGCTCAGCGTGCTTTTAGGGTTGATGAGGTCGGTAGCGTTGAGGGAGGTGCCGCAGTTTTCGCACTGGTCGCCGTAGGCGTTCTCGTTGCCGCAGTTGGGGCAGGTGCCCGTGATATAGCGGTCGGCCAGAAACTGCTGCGCCTTCTCGTCATAATACTGCTGCGTGGTCTGCTCAATGAACTTGCCGTCCTGGTACAGTTTCAGGAAAAAACCGGCGGCTGTTTCGGCATGCACGTCGGAGGAGGTGCGGTGGTAGATGTCGAAGGAGACGTTGAAGTCCTGGAAGGAGCTTTTGATCAGCTCGTGGTACTTGTCCACGGCCTGCTGCGGCGTGATGCCTTCTTTCTTTGCCCGGATGGTGATGGGCACGCCGTGCTCGTCGGAGCCGCACACAAATTTCACGTCGCGCTGCTGCGCCCGCAGGTAGCGCACATAGATGTCGGCGGGCAGGTACACGCCCGCCAGGTGGCCGATGTGTACAGGGCCGTTGGCATACGGCAAGGCCGCCGTCACGGTGTATCGTTTTGGTGTAGTTGTCATGTCTGGCATAAAATGCAAATATACGAATAGCCTGCGTACGCATTTGCCAAATTCTGCAGCTATATATGACCTGCCCCGCTTTTTCCCGTAAACCAAGCATCACCTACGAGACACACGGCCATGAAGAACAAAGACAATTTCAGAACGAGAAGGGACGACGGGGGCAGCCTGGGCGAGCACGACAAGCAGGAGAATGCAAAAGGAAAACCCGCCCCCGAAAAAGCGGACAGGGAATCTGAGAACACACCACCCGACCATGAGGTGTACGTGGACCTGGAGCCGGACGAGCTGCACCTGGGGGATGAGGAGATAGACGACGCACGGGAGAAGAAGTAACCAGCACCCACCCCAAAAACGCAGGGGCCCCCGCCATTTTATATGCCGGGGGCCCCTGTCATATATAGCGCTTACTCCTTTTCCTGAGCCGGTTGGGCCTCGGGCCGGATTGGCGGTACTTCATGGTCGATGGGCCAGGAGATGTTGTGCTGCGTCGAGTCGATGGGCGCGAAGGGCAACTGGCGCGGGCGCAATGCATTCGGCGTCATGGCGGGGGCGTTGCGGTCGAATTGCTCTACGTTCTTTTTCCGGTTGATTTCGCTGGCCACGCCGCCCATCTGCCTGCCCAGCGTGCCTTCAGGGCTGGGGCGCACCGTCACCCGCTTGTTCACCACCACATCGTCCGGCATCGTCTCCTGCCCCTCCGACAGCGACGTACAACTCACTGTTCCCAACAACACGACCCCGCTTATATATAGCTTGTATCTCTCCATTGCTCTCACGCTCAAGTCATACCTCCTCCTCTCTTGCAGGAGTTTATAAACCTGTATACGGGCAAAAAGTATAATTTGGGTGGAATAGCGGAATTTATGGCCCCCAGCAGCGGCACAAAGGCAGTGAGATGCCAGACCCAATCCCTATATAAACAGGAAAGGCAGAATCCTATGGGTTCTGCCTTTCCTGTTTATATAGGGAAGCTGTAACACTGCCACCAATTAGCTTTTCTTAAATCCGTTATTCCTCCGCATCATATATACGCTTATGCCCTACCTGCGTCAGCATCAGGCCATCCGGGGCAGGGTTTACGATGCCTTCTTTGGTGAGGTGGTGCTCCGCCTCCTTCTGCACGTCCTTATACCTCGGATAGTGCTCCTGCAGGTAGGGGTACAGTTGGTCGTAGGGCAGCACGTTCCCCTCCCGCACGTCCATCTCCCGGAAGGCCTCTATGATGCACTGTGCGGTATTTTCTACGTTATCGGCTTCTGAATGTAATTCTACCATCTCTCTATCTCTTTTGGTCTGAGGTAAAGTACGGCTGCCGCTGTATGATTGTTGGTTGCTGGTTGTTGATTGTTAAAGGGCTAAATGATTGGCCATATATAAACACACCCTCCTCAAATCAACAATCCAACAATCCAACAATCAGCAATCAACATCCCGCCTCTGCGGGCAGCAGCCTCCACCGCTATTTCTTCACAAAATCGAGGGCAGCCGAGTTGAGGCAGTAGCGCAGGCCCGTCGGCTCGGGGCCGTCCGGGAACACGTGGCCGATATGGGAGCCGCACCGGGCACACTCCACCTCCGTCCGCACCATGCCCATCGCGCGGTCCTCCACCTCCTTCACCCGCTTCCCGGATATGGGGGCATAAAAGCTTGGCCAGCCGGTGCCGGAGTCAAACTTGGTCGCGGACGTGAACATCGGATTGCCGCAGGCCGCGCAGTTATAAATGCCGCGCTTCTTGTTGTCGTTGTACGCGTTGTCGAAGGCTGGCTCGGTGCCCTCCTCCCGCAGCACATAGTACTGCTCCGGGGTGAGCTGCCGCCGCCACTCTTCCTCCGTTTTCACGACGGTGTCGCCCAGCGCCAGTTCATTCAGTTCCTGCACCACCGCATCCGGCAGGGGCTCGTTGCCCGTAGCGGCTGTGGTTTCCGGCTGTGCGCAGGCCCCCAGGTGCAGCACGCCGGTCAGTAAAATCAAATACAATGCTTTCATATAGATTTTGTACGAGGCAAGGGCACAATTGGCCTTGCCGGTGAAATTTATTACACCTTAAGAAACAAACTCCGAGCCACTTATGTTTGCCCCCTTACCGACGCCTTTGCGGGCACCGGCAATTTATTTTACACCCATAACCCGTTTATTTCGAGCGGCATACTTAAAGTGTGAACGCTTTTTAGTAATTTTGCGGCTCGAAAAACCAATTCAATGCAGAACATTCGAAATATTGCGATTATCGCACACGTTGACCACGGCAAGACTACCCTCGTGGATAAAATCATTCATGCTTCCAAGCTTTTCTCGGAGCACCAGCATTTCGACGACCTTATTCTGGACAACAACGACCTGGAGCGGGAGCGGGGTATCACCATCGTTTCCAAGAACGTGTCGGTTCGTTACAAAGACGTTAAAATCAACATCATAGACACTCCCGGACACGCCGACTTCGGCGGTGAGGTAGAGCGCGTGCTGAAGATGGCCGATGGCGTGCTCCTGCTGGTGGATGCCTTTGAAGGCGCCATGCCTCAGACGCGTTTCGTGCTGGGCAAAGCCATCCAGTTGGGCCTGAAGCCGATTGTGGTGGTGAACAAGGTGGACAAAGAGAACTGCCGCCCCGACGAGGTACACGAGCAGGTGTTCGACCTGATGTTCAACCTGGACGCGACCGAGGAGCAGCTTGATTTCGTGACGCTGTACGGCTCTTCCAAGCAGGGCTGGATGAGCACCGACTGGACAAAGCCGACCGACAACATCACCCCGCTGCTGGACGCCATCATCGACGTGATTCCGGCTGCCCCTTACCGGGAGGGAAGCCCGCAAATGCAGATCACCTCTCTGGATTATTCTTCCTTCGTGGGTCGCATCGCGATAGGCCGCGTACACCGTGGCACCCTGAAAGAAGGCATGCCCATCAGCCTGTGCAAGGCAGACGGCAGCATCAAGAAAGGCCGTATCAAGGAGCTGCAGATATTCGAGGGCCTTGGCAAAAAAGCCGTGCAGGAAGTGTCTGCCGGTGAGATATGCGCCGTAACCGGGATAGAGGGATTCGATATAGGCGACACCATTGCGGATGCCGAAAATCCGGAGCCGCTCACCCGCATCTCCATCGACGAGCCGACCATGAACATGCTCTTCACGATCAACAATTCTCCTTTCTTCGGCAAGGAGGGCAAGTTCGTGACTTCGCGCCACCTGCGCGACCGCCTGTTCAAGGAGACGGAGAAGAACCTGGCGCTGCGTGTGCAGGAGACCGACCGCGAGGATACCTTCCTGGTGTTTGGCCGCGGCATTCTGCACTTGTCGGTGCTGATAGAGACCATGCGCCGCGAGGGATATGAGCTGCAGGTGGGCCAGCCGCAGGTAATCTTCAAAGAAATTGACGGCGAGCGCCACGAGCCGATAGAGCACCTGGTGGTGGATGTGCCGGAGGAAACTGCCGGTAAGGTGATTGAACTGGTGACCCAGCGCAAAGGCGAACTGACGATCATGGAGCCGAAAGGCGACCTGCAGCACCTGGAGTTCAACATCCCGGCCCGTGGCCTGATCGGTTTGCGAAACAACGTGCTGACGGCCACTGCCGGTGAGGCGATCATGAATCACCGCTTCCTGCAGTACGAGCCGTTCAAAGGCAGCATCCCGGGCCGTAACAACGGCTCTATCATCTCCATGGAAACGGGCCCCGGCACGGCTTACTCCATCGACAAACTGCAGGACCGCGGCGTGTTCTTCGTCGATCCGGGCGTGGACGTATATATGGGCCAGGTAATCGGGGAGCACAGCCGCCAGAACGACATCACTGTGAACATTCAGAAGGGCAAGAAGCTGACGAACATGCGTGCCTCCGGCTCTGATGACAACGTAAAGATTGCCCCGGCCAAAAACTTCTCGCTGGAGGAAGCCATGGAGTACATCCAGAAGGACGAGTACCTGGAGGTAACGCCCAAGAGCATCCGCATGCGCAAGATTTACCTCGACGAGAACGAGCGCAACCGCATGTCAAGATCAGACGCATAGGCAGACCAAAATAAAGTAACTACAGGAAGCCCGGCCATTGCTATATGGCTGGGCTTCCTTTTTACTGCAGGCACTATGTATCAGGACCATACACCAACGTTAGCCATATATTCACCCACCTTTGCTACCTCTTTAATAACTATTTATATATTGTTTATAATTATTCTGGCTATTTACATTCCTTTGTAGCTCATCAAAGCATGTAGCCATGAAAAAGAATTACGCAGTCTTGCTGTGGGCTTTCCTCCTGCTGATGACAGCACCCGCCTTTGCCCAACTCAACATTGGTAAAAAGTTACAGAACAAAATCAACCAGAAGATAGACCAGCAGGTTGATAAAACAATCGATACTGCCCTGGAGGCTCCTGCGAAAGAGTCTACCGCTGGCGCGGCAGAGGGGGATGCCGGTGAAGGGGCGGGCAATGCCCCGGGAGGCAGCACAGCCACCACCGACGAGGCAAAGAAAAAGGCGTGGACGAAGTACGACTTTGTGGCCGGCGACAAAGTGCTGTTCGCCGATAACCTCTCCGGCGAGGAAAACGGAGAGTTCCCGTCCCGCTGGGGTTTGAACGACGGCAATGCGGAAGTGGCCTCTTTTGGCGGTGAACCCGTTATCAACCTGGTGCAGACAGGCACGGAGATTATGCCGTTGATGAAAAACAAAAATTGGGTTCCTGAAACTTTCACCATCGAGTTTGACGTGTATTTCGACAGCGACAACCCCAATGTGGCTTACGAGGTGTACCTGATAGAGGAGACAAACAACTACAATGAAAGTCTGCACGGAGAATTCTGGGACCCGATTGACATCAGGTCCAACGCCGTCAGATTCAAAACATTCGGATCTGTGTCGGCTGAGTTGGATGCGGCAGGAACCAAGGACCAGTGGCGCCACGTGGCCATCGCGTTCAACAAGCGCAGCATGAAAGTGTACCTCGACCAGTACCGGCTCATCAACATCCCAAACCTCAAAGGCACGCCCACCGGGCTAAAAATAGCCATAGACAAGCGCATCGAAGCCAACAGCATGATCAAGAATGTGCTTATCGCCGAGGGGGGCAAGAAACTGTATGACCAGGTGATGGCCAACGGCAAGATTGTCTCCTACGGAATCAAGTTCGATGTGAACAAGGCTTCTATCAAGCCCGAGTCCATCGGCACCCTGAACAGCATCGCGAAATTGCTGCAGGAGCAGCCCGCGCTTAAGTTCAGCGTAGAGGGCCACACCGACAGCGACGGGGATGACAACGCAAACATGAAACTCAGCCAAGAAAGGGCCGATGCCGTGAAAGCCTACTTGGTGAGCCAGGGCATTACCGCCGAGCGCCTCGCCTCCAAAGGCTGGGGCGAGTCTAAGCCGCTGGATAAAGGTGCCACAGTAGAGGCCAAGTCGAATAACAGGCGCGTGGAGTTCGTGAAGCTGTAGCTTCTATATATAGCATTTATAGCATTCTTTCAAAAACCCGGCAGTTGCCGGGTTTTTGCGTTTGCATGTCATTAGTTCCATTATTTAGAAGAATTTTAAATAGCGCTTGGTTTGCGTTGCTGCATCGCCTACTTTTGCGCTGTATAGAATCATTCTAAATAGTTTATATACTAATGCAAAAGCTTGTACTGCCGCTCCTCTTCTCTTTTTTCACCGCGCTCACGCTCGCACAGGCTCAAACCAGGAGCGTGTCAGGCACTGTTACAGACAAGGGCGGCAAGCCGCTGGAGCTGCTCACGGTAGCGCTGGAGGGCACTGTGCTCGGCACCAACACCAATACAGACGGTTATTTCGAGATTACAGGTGTTGCGCCGGGTATATATACATTGCGTGTGGGAGGCGTTGGCTACGGCACGCTGCAGCAGGAAGTGGACCTGACCAACAGCGACGCCACGCTGGATTTCTCGCTGAGCCAGCGCCAGAACGCCCTGCAGGAAGTAATCGTTTCTGCCAGCCGCAACCTCGAAACCCTGGATGAAACGCCAGCCTCCGTCTATGTGCTCGACTCGCGCACGCTGCAGCTGCAGGCGCAGGTCTCGCCCAATATCGCCACCGTCCTCGCCAACACCGTACCGGGGCTCGGCTTCAACAGCAACACCACCAGCAACGTGGGCCAGACGCTGCGCGGACGCAACGTGCTGGTGATGGTGGACGGCATTCCGCAGTCTACCCCGCTGCGCGCCGGTGGCCGCGACATCCGCACCATCGACCCCGCCGCCATTGAGCGCGTGGAGATTGTGAAAGGCGCCACCGCCGTATATGGCAACGGGGCAGACGGCGGCCTCATCAACTACATCACCAAGCAAGCCAACACCAGCAAGCCCTTCAGCGCCTACACCTCCGTTGCCGGTACCGGCATGCTGCTCCACAGCGACGACACCTTCGGCGGCCGCATTTCGCAGCAGTTCTCCGGCAAAATCAAGGCGTTCGATTATGTGGCCAGCGGCACCTACGAGAAGACGGGTGTTTTGAAAGACGGCAAGGGCCAGGTGATTTCGCCGGTATATGGCCTGGGCGAAACGAAGATGTACAACGGCTTTGCCAAGGTCGGCTACACGCTAAGCGCCAACCACCGCGTGGAGGCCATGTACAATTACTTCGGCAGCCGCCAGGACTCGGATTATATACTGCAGGAGGGGAAATATGCAGAAACGCCCAGCATCGGCGTGAAAGGCGAAACACAGGGCATTGACGAGGGCACGCGCTACAACCACAACGCGCAGTTGCGCTACACCGGCAAAAACCTGTTCCTCAACACCGACCTCGAACTGAGCGCTTACCTGCAGAGCTTCTACACAGTATATGGCTGGACACCCTACTTTGAGAATGGCGGCCAGTCCACGATTCTCTCCAACAAAAAAGGCATCCGCCTGAACCTGAACACCCCGTTCGATATAAGTCCGGATGCGCAGCTGAATCTCACCTATGGGGCCGATTACCTGAACGACGTGACCTCGCAGCCCCTTGTGGATGGCCGCACCTGGGTGCCTGAGATGGAGCTGAATAACCTGGCACCCTACGCACAGCTGCAGCTGAACCTGTACCATGATTTCATCTTCAAAGCCGGCTACCGCTTCGACAACGTGAACATCTCCATACCAGATTTTACCCAGCTGGTGCTGAGCAGCGGCGCGGGCGGCGACGCGGTAACAGGCGGCACGCTTGATTTCAATGCCCACACCTTTAACGCAGGCATCCGCTACGCAGGCATCGAGGCCTTCAAACCTTTCATCAGCTACTCCCAGGGCTTCTCTATCATTGACGTGGGCCGCTATGTGCGCGGCGCCACCGAAGATTATA
Organism: Pontibacter russatus; assembly: GCF_009931655.1. NCBI lineage: Bacteria > Pseudomonadati > Bacteroidota > Cytophagia > Cytophagales > Hymenobacteraceae > Pontibacter > Pontibacter russatus. The sequence goes on from NZ_CP047984.1 coordinate 1,757,733, forward strand.
TCTCCCAGATGGACATTGAGCCCGTGATTGTGAACAACTATGAGGCGGGCTTCCACAGCAGGTTCGGGAAACTGGCCTTCAGCGGAGCCTACTTCATCAGCACCTCCAGGCTGGGCGCTAACCTGAAAGCAAATGAAGACGGCGTGTATGCCATTGAGCGCGCGCCGGAGCGGGTACAGGGCTTCGAGGCGGTAGCCGACCTGTTCCTGACGGATAAGCTAACAATCGGGGCCAGCGGCGCTTACACCGAAGGCAAGACAGACCTGAACGACAACGACGAGTATGACGATAAGGAGGACAGCTACCTGAACGGCACGCGCATCCCGCCGCTGAAAATCATATCCTATATCAACCTGAAGCCTGTGGAGCGACTCAACCTGAACCTGCAGTGGATATACTCCGGTGAGCGGGACCACTTCGGGCGCAACGCCAAGGGCGGCTACAACTCCGGCGAGGGCCCCGTGAGCTCTTTCCACCTCGTGAACCTGAGCAGCACGTACCAGCTGTCTGACAAACTGAACCTGACGCTGGGCGTGGAGAACCTGCTGGACAACGCCTATTACCTGCCGCAGGCCTACTGGTACGGCCGCGACGATAACTTCACCAGGGCTAATGGGGCGCGGTTCCAGATAGGAGCCTCCTATAAGTGGTAGTATCTTGGAGAAGCGGACAAAGCGGACCTTCTCCCTGCACCACTGGTGCGGGCTGCTGGCCGGGATTTTCATCCTGGTTAGCAGCCTTTCAGGGGCAGTGCTCGTTTTCCATGACGACATCGATGCAGCCATATATGCGGAGGAGTCACAACTGGGCACGCCCGCCCGCGCACTGCACATAGACAGTTCTTTTGAATGGGTGCGCCAGCAAAACCCCGGCTGGGACATCCGCATCATGGCCCTGCCGGATGCGCCCGACGAGGCCCTGCTATATGAACTGCGCCAGGGGCAACTCCGGCGGTGGCTGTTCGTGCATCCCGAAACCGGGGCATCCATTGCGACGGTGCCACAGGCCCACAACCGCCTTGTTTATATATTGCTCAACCTGCACTACAACCTGCTTTCGGGCACTGCCGGTAAAATAGCCGTGCTGCTGACGGGGGTGGCGCTGCTGCTGCTCACCGTCACGGGCTTCCTGCTCTACCGGAGGTCCATCCTGAAAGTCATCTCGTTCCGGCAAACCATCTCCCGCAAAAGCCGGCGCAGCCTGTTCTCGAGCCTGCACCGGGTGGTGGGCGTGTGGGCGCTGGTGTTTAACCTGCTGATGTGCGTAACGGGTATCTCGCTGGCGGTAACGGTGGTGAATGCCGCCCTTAAAGGAGGCACGGCCGCCATACAGGTGCCTGCGGTGCCGGTATCCATTGATGCGGCCATCCAGGAGATAGAGACGACATACCCCGGCTTCGAAGTCACATACGCGCGGTTTCCGGTGAGTGAGGAGGGGACGCTGCAGTTCCGGGGCCGCTTCCGGACCGACCCGGTTTACTATGGCGCCATCTATAGCACGGTGCTGGTAAACTATAAAACCGGGGAGATAGAAAGCACAGACTTTCTGCGGGAGCACCCCTGGCACGAGCGCCTGCTCACCGTCCTGCACCCCCTGCACTTCGGCGACTACGCCGGACTATTCGTGAAGATCCTGTACTGCATCGGCGGCCTGATGCCCGGCATTTTGTCTATCACAGGCTTCCTGCTCTGGCGCTACCGCCGGAAACAACCGCCGGTAAAAAAGCTGCTGGCAAAAGCATGAAAGCTGTCGGTTAAAAACATTCCTTTATATACCCTCGGCAAAGGCCATATATGAATGGAAATTGCGACGCGCATTGGGCTATAGATGTTCCGCCGCTCTCCACAGCTTCCTCTCTCCTGACGCAGAGCTTTTCCATATCGCCCGCCTCCCCTCACCTGAAATGCGCCGTCGCGGCTGCGTGAAAACATTACAGCGGATTTACGTTAGATAGAGACAAAATATCGTGACCCTGTATGAAAATACGCCTTTTGCCAGGCTTGCTTGTGCTACTCCTCCTTCTCTCTGCCGGCTGCGCCCGGAAAAACTTCTTCGCCAAGACCCCCGTTGTGGACCCCGCTGTGTACGAAAAGTTACAAACTGCCCCCGAAACGGTTGACAGCGTGGTAGTGAAAGCCGGCAAGCACTACAAGCGCGGCTTCCTGCACCGCCTGTTCTGGGGAACGCACAACCGCCCCATCTGGAGTGCGCCTGTCAAGGTGCCTGTGCTGGATCTGGACACGGTATATGGCGGCCTGGAGTTCGAGGATCTGGGCGGAGGCTTCCAGACCACCAGCATGACGCTCTCCGATTCCACCGGCTTCACCTACGCCCTCCGCTCCGTCGACAAAGACCCCGTCAGCGTGGTGCCCAAGGTGTGGCGAAAGACCTTTGTGGCCAACGTGCTGCGCGACCAGATTTCGGCCATCAACCCCTATGCCTCCCTCACCATACCGCCCATGGCCGAGGCGGCGGGCATCCCGCACTCCACCCCGCGGCTGTTCTACGTGGCCCCAGCCGACAGCAGTTTCGGGGAAAACACCGCGCGCTTCAGCGACCGTTTATATATGCTGGAAGAGAAGTTTGACGACAAGAACACCATCACGCCCCTGCTGGGCGATGCCCAGGACATAGACGGATCAGGCACGGTGCTGAACAACCGCTACGAAGAAGACGATGTTTTCATTGACCAGTTGGCCTTCGGCAAAGCCCGCCTCTTCGACCTCCTCATCCACGACTGGGACCGCCACGAGGGGCAGTGGGAGTGGGCACAGTACGAGGAAAACGGCAACCGCATCTACCGTCCTATCCCCAAAGACCGCGACAACGCCTACTACCGCTTCCAGGACGGCATCATCCCCTGGATTTTCAGCCGCAACTGGGCCATCCGCAAGTTTGAGTCCTTCGATGATGAATTCAACGACGTGTATGCGCTTACCATCAACTCGGAGTTCATAGACAAACGCGCACTCTCCGAGCTAACGCGGCAGCAGTTCGACTCGCTGGCGAAAGAGCTGCAGACCGCCATCACCGACGAGGTGATAGCGAAAGCGGTGCAGCAGTATCCGGACTCGGTATATGAACTGGTGGGGGAAATCACGAAGCGGAAACTCATCAACCGCCGCAACGCCCTGGACGAAGCGGCAGAAGACTTCTATGAGATACTGGCCAAAGACGTGCTGGTGGTGGGCACTGACCAGGAGGAGGAGTTTGAGGTAAAGCGCCTGAATGACAAGGAGACGGAGGTGACCGTGCGGCGCAAATCAGACGACATGGTGACCTATCACCGCGTTTTCTTCCGCGACGAAACCGAGCTTATATCCCTCTATGGCCTGGCCGGGGACGATGAATTTAAAGTAAGCGGAGAGGTGAAAGAAGGCATCAAAGTGAAGATAGTGGGCGGCCGCGGGGAAGACGAGATAAAGGACTCCTCCAGGGTTGCCAACGGCGGCAAGAAAACCTGGGTTTATGACACCAAGCGCGGCACGGAACTGGAGCCCGGGCCAGAGACCAAAGACAAGCGCACCAGCGATGTCCGCGTGCACGCCTTCGACCGGGAAGGCTTCTGATGCGCTATATATAGGCTACCCCTCACGAGTCTTACATAAAACGTGAACTCGGGAACTAATTAAATGTAATAGTCTGATTTTTAAATTATTACAACAGCACTCTCACTGGCTAAGAGCAAAACTGTTTCCAGTTTTCACCCGAGGCACCTTATAGATGTTGCGGTGCCACGGTAGTGGCAGCCTGAGCAGAGCCAATAGAGGGCCCCTACCCCCGGCAGCTTCCGCTACACAGTGCTGAAGGGGAAAACGAGGCCTCTCGGCCTGAGAGCACCATTGCCAGCCATGGAACTTGAAGGAAACTAAGACAGAGGGATGAACTGTAGAGAGCAGTGCGGGCAGAGTAATTCCCGAGTTCACGTTACATAAACTGCGCGGGCCAGCCATATATACGGATAGCGTAGCGGCTGCATTATGGCACAAGGCAAAGGTATGGGAGTTCTACGGAAACAGCGCCTACTGCTGCCGGTGTACGACCGTGGCGGAAGCCTGCGCCGTGGGCAGCACCAGTACCTCCGCAATATTCACATGTGCCGGCCTCGTCACGATAAAGGCTATCAGTTCGGCTATATCCTGCGCCTGCAGCGCCTCCAAGCCTTTGTACACCGATGCCGCACGGGCCTTATCGCCTTTGAAGCGCACCTCCGAGAACTCTGTCTCCACCAGCCCCGGATTCACCTCCGACACCCGGATGCCCTCCTGCACCAGGTCGATGCGCATGCCCTGCGTGAGGGCGTCCACGGCAAACTTGGAGGCACAGTACACATTCCCGTTCGGGTACACTTCCTTGCCCGCAATAGAGCCGATGTTCACGATATGGCCTTTTTTGTGCGGCAGCATCAGGGGCAGGACAGCTCGGCTTACATACAGCAGGCCCTTCACGTTGATGTCGATCATGGCATCCCAATCCTCCACCGAGCCGCTCTGGATAGGCGCCATGCCATGGGCGTTGCCAGCATTGTTCACCAGCACCTCCACCTGCCGCCATTCGGCAGGCAGCGAGTCCACGGCTTGCTGCACGGCCCGTTTGTCGCGCACATCAAACGTCAGGGTATATAGGGGCACATCCGTTAACTCCTGCTTCAGCTCTTCGAGGCGGTCGGCGCGGCGGCCGGTGGCAATAATGCGGAAACCTTTGCTGGCAAGCTCAAATGCAGTGGCCCGCCCTATGCCCGAGGTAGCCCCTGTTACGAATGCAATTTTTGACATGGCGCTATTCGAAAAAGAAAATCAATGAGACATTGTGGTTGGTGAGCTTCTGGATATAGCCGCTGTACGTGCTGCCGCTCACGGGCTTGTGTACGTTCACCAGGCCATGGGAGAAACGCAGCTCCGGGGCAAACTTGAAGTAAGGGTAAAATATATCCAACCCGATGCCGTATTCCAGGGCCAGGTCGTAATCATCCACCTGCAGCGCTATTTCCTCCTGCGTTTTCCCGTTGTTTCCCTTTCCCAGGTCCAGGCTTGCCTTTATGCCCGCCACCAAGTAAGGCCTGAAGTTGGACCTGCGCTTTGACTTGTACTTCAGCAGCAAGGGCAGCTCTATCATCGTGTTGCTCACCGTCTCCTTCATCGAGGGCTCCGTTTCCAGCGAGGTGGTCTCCACGTTGGAGAACACCAGTGTGCGGCCGTAGAAGCCAACACCGGGCACAAAGCGGGCATCCAGGTATTCTGCCAGGCGCACGTTCAGCACCAGGCCCGTGTAAAAGCCCAGGTCGCTCTTGGCGTTCACGGCATCATCATTCCCGTCGGCCAGCTGGTCGGCATAGGCCTGGGAGTGCTGCACATTGTACCGGGTGAGCGGCACGGACAGGTAAAAGCCGTAATGCACCGGCCTGTAATCGTATTCGGGCTTGTTCATGACCCGGATTTTCTGCTGGGCCGATGCGGTGTGGCTGCCCAGCAGCGCCAGCGCCAGCAACCCCGCCAGCGTTATTTTTTGCCTATATAGATAGAGCTGATTCCAAATGTGAGTGAATGCCATCGCGTGCTTCTGAATCCGACTTTCTGGTATATGTTGAGAAAATTCTGCCCGTCCGGGAACGCCTGCACCGACTCGGGCAGGTAGGTATAGGCAGCATTGTCCTTAGAAACGATCTTGCCTACCACTGGTAGTATATTCCTGAAATAAAATTGGTAAAGCTGTTTCATCGGGAAGCTGCGGGGCTTCGAAAACTCCAGCACCACTGCCGTGCCGCCCGGCCTCAGCACCCGGTACATCTCCGCCAGGCCCTTCTCCAGATTCTCGAAGTTGCGCACCCCGAAAGCCACGGTAATGGCATCGAAGCTGTTCTCTTCAAACGGCAGGTTCTCCGAGTCCCCATACTGCAGCTCAATCTTGTCTGAGAGGCCTTTCCTGGCCAGCTTCTCCCGCCCTACGGCCAGCATCCCTTCCGAGATATCCACCCCTACGATTTTATCCGGGTTCAGGCGCAGCGTCTCGATGGCGAAGTCGGCGGTGCCGGTGGCAATGTCCAGTACCAGTTTCGGTTTCTCAGGGGCCAGCAGGCGCACTGCTTTCCTGCGCCAGATAATGTCAATGCCCGCGCTCAGGAAGTGGTTCAGAAAATCGTACTTGCCGGCGATGTTGTTAAACATTGTGGCCACCTGCGACTTTTTATCGCCGCTCTGGTCTTTGTAAGGGACTACCGCCATGTTCTTTGTGCTATATAATTCCGCCAAAAATACTTTACCTTCAACTATAATTCACGGTTTATGTTCCGAAATATAAATAAAGGCAGGCTGAGAGTCCCTCAACCTGCCTTTATAGAATGTGGCAGCGGTTCGCCGCTTATTGCACCGTCCCGGCCGCTTCGTCCTGGCGGGGCAGCACCTGAAACTCTGTTCTCCTGTTCATCTGCATGTTCTCCTCTGAGGTGTTGGGCACGACAGGGCGGCGCTCGCCGTACGAAACCGTTACGAGGCGCTTGGGCGAAACACCTTGGCTCACCAGGTAATCGTAGGCCGCGTCGGCACGGTTCTGGCCCAGCGTCATGTTGTACGCGTCGCTGGCGCGGGAGTCGGTGTGGCCCTCTATGCTGATGTTCATGGTCGGGTTGGCCTTCAGGATGCGGGCGATGCTGTCCAGTTCCTGCATTGACTCGGGGCGCAGCTCGTACTCGTCGGTGTCGAAGTAAACAGGCTGCATGGCAAATTCGCGTTTGGGCAGCACACCGGTTGAGTCCACAAATTCGATATAGAAATTATACGTGATGGAGGTCGTGTCGTCCACCACCGCAGGCACCTCAATCTCCTGCGTCTCAATCACCTCATTGTCTCTGGAGAGCTGCACCTGGTACTTTCGGCCGGAGAGCACCTGCACGGTATAGGCGCCGGAGTCAGGCTTGGTCACGTCTCGGTAGGTGATGGGGCGCTTGTCGGCCTGCAGGCCGTTGAAGAGAAGCTCAACCCCCGGAATCGGAATGCTGTCGGCCTTGGTGAACACCTGCCCGTTGAGTGCTGCGGTCTTGATATAGCTGATGGTGTAGATGTCCTTCTCGCCGTAGCCGCCGATGCGGTAAGACGACAGGTAGGCGTAAGTGCCATCCGGAGACAGGCGGTAGTAGGTGTCATCATCCGGGGTGTTAACGGGGTAGCCTAAGTTTTCGGGGCGGCCTCTGCGGTTGGCCACCGAGTCGTATCTGGCAGCGAAGATATCATAGCCCCCCATCGAGTTGTTGCCCCTGGAGGAAAAATAGAGCGTGCCGTCGTTGGCCAGGTAAGGGCTGTCCTCGTCATATGGCGTGTTGATGGCCCTTCCCAGGCTTCTGGGGTTGCCCCACGTCCCGTTCTGGTTGCGCTGAATCATATATAAATCCAGGTCACCGTTCTCGGAGTAATGGCTGGTGGAGTAGTACAGCGTGTTGCCATCCGGCGTTATAAAGGCGTCAGACTCGAAATCGCGGGTGTTCACTTTGTCGCTGATGCTCTTGGGCGCTCCCCAGCTGCCGTCCGGCTGCCGCTCCGACACCATGATGTCGCCGTTGTTGACAGACTGATACAGCAAAAGTTTCGAGTCGTTGTCGAAAAGCTGGATGGAGGCGTCATGGCCCGGGCTGTTCAGCGCGCCCGCCACGATGCGCGGCTTCTCCCACTCTTCATCGCCCACGCGGTTCGTTTCAAAGATATCCTCGTAGTACTCGCCGTCCTGCGCGGGCTTGCCCCCGGTAGCCTCCTCGCTGCGCGAGGTGAACAACAGGTAGTTGTAGTCGGAAGATATAACGGGGCTGTGCTCGGAGAAGGCGGTGTTCACGGTGCCTCCCAGGTTATCCACGAAGGCATCTTTGGGGTTGGCCACTTCGCGCTTCGCGTTTCTGACATGCTGGATCAGTTGGGCCACCTCCTCCCGGCGCACCTCGTTGCGGCGCGGTATCTCCTTCTGGTAGTTCTGGAAATGCTCTATCGCGCTGTCGAAGCGGTAGTTGATATGGTCTACGCGGCCAAGCCAGTACTCCAGTTCTTCGTCAATGTTCGGCTTTAGCTGCTGGGCACGGTACAGGTAGTCGGCCGCCTTCTCTTTATCGAAAGTAAGGAAGCTGATACCGGCATTGTAAAGCGCCTTGGCATTGTTTGGGTCTGCGGCCAGCACCTCCTCGTATAGCGGCAGCGCCGCCCGGTAGTTCTCCTTGTTGAAAAACTTGTTCGCCGCCCGCATTTGCTTTCTGGTGCTTTGCCCCGCCGCAGCGCCTGCCAGCAGGCACATAAAGACCAGCAGCATGGAGAGCCGCGAAAATGATTTGGCTAATTGGTTCATGTGTGAATAGGTTTGTTATACTTTTCTTGTTTTTGTAGATGAATATAAGGAAGCAAACGCGCAGGCTATATGGTGATGGTGGGTGCGCCTGTTTTTGCTTCTATACGCTTAATATTAAAATTAGTATATTCTATTTCTCCCTAAAATCGAAAATTAAGCCCCCGCTGCGGGCACCTTTTCCTCTCCGGAATCCGCTGTTCCGCCCCCTGCACTCCGCATCTGCGTTTATAATATTACTCACAATTTTTTGAACCAGCAAATATATAAATTAATAGATATAACTACTTACTTTCACGTTTTTCCATAATGGCTGGCACGCTGGGCACGGGCAGGAATCAGGGGGCGTTTCGCGGCTGCTGCCCTCTTCCAGGGCGGTAAGATAACAGTATTTACAGGTTTACAGCATAGGCATCCGGAGAAGCAGGCCGAATTTCTGGTACACGATATATAAAAAGCGGGTAGACGGCGTTTATATTACAAACCGCTAGCACCAGCCTCGGAAGTGCTGGCCTATGTCCAGCCGGGCCGGGTGCGCCGCGGGGCTGGTTATATATGGGGAAATAAATGCGTAAATTGCGCCTTTCCCGCCAGCCCCCTTTGCCCTGCCTCCATGCTGAGGCGCGAAGGCCTGGCAAATCATATGTAAAGCGACACCAGCAGCATGATAATAAAAGAAGCGAAATTTCTGATGAGTAACACGCGGGTGGAGGACTGCCCCGCCCCAGACAAGCCGGAATATGCTTTTATCGGCAGGTCCAATGTGGGCAAGTCCTCGCTCATCAACATGCTCACGCAGCAAAAAGGGCTGGCCAAAACCTCGTCTGCGCCCGGCAAAACGCAGCTCATCAACCACTTCCTTATCAACGACAGCTGGTACCTGGTGGATTTGCCAGGGTATGGCTACGCCAAAGTCAGCAAAAGCTCCCGCGAGGACTGGCGCAAGATGATAAACTTTTACTTTCAGAAACGCGAGAACCTGACCTGCGTCTTCGCCCTGATTGACGCGCGCCACGAGCCCCTGAAACAGGACCTCGACTTTATCAACCACCTCGGAACCCTGGGCGTGCCGTTTGTGCTCGTTTTTACAAAGCTGGACAAGCAGTCGGCCGCCAAGACAGACTCAACCATAGCCGCTTATCAGCGTAAACTGCTGGAAACCTGGGACGAGCTGCCGCAGATGTTCCGCACCTCGGCTGAGAAGAAAACCGGCCGCGACGAGATACTGAACTTCATCGAAGAGGTTAACGCGCAGGTTCAGAACCCGTGACCATGCCATGTGGGCCGCAGCGCCCAGTGATGTTGAACGCTAAATGTTTCCCCTTATGAAAATTAAAACCTCAGTATTGTTTCTTTTCTTTGCCTTTGCATCGGTGGCGGCCTCGGCCCAGACAGACGGCCAGAAGCCCGACACGGCACAGCAGGAGGAGAAAAAAGTGTGGGTGCCCGACCAGGTGATACCGGTGGCGCAGCACTACGAAGGCGGCCTGGAGGGCATGTACAAAGCCATTGACGAAGAGCTGCAGTACCCGCCAATGGCAAAGCGCAACCGTGTGCAGGGCGAGTGCCTGGTGAGCTTCACGGTGAACGAGGACGGCTCCACGTCTAACTTTAAGATACTGCGCGACCAGGGTGCCGGCACCGGCGAGGAGGCCCTGCGCGTTGCCAGGCTGCTCAAGTTTAAGGCGCCCGGCTACGCCCTCAACGCCAGCATCCCGATTTTGTTCAAACTCTAAACCGATATAACAGATTTTGCTTTATTATGCCTATTGATCTAAGACAAGTTGCCGCCATTGCCGGCATGAGTGGCCTTTTTAAGGTAGTGAAACCGACCCGCACAGGCGTTATTGTAGAAAGCCTCGAGGAGAACCCCAAAAACCTGGTGGCCCAGGCGCGCCACCGCATGTCGCTGCTGGATGAGATATCCATTTACACGATCGATAAGGAAGGCACCGTGCCCCTGGCCCAGGTGTTCGACCTGATGCACCAGAAATACGGCGACAAACTGCCGCTGGGCGACAAGCCGGACAACGAGGATTACAAGAACCTGCTGGCTGACGTGCTGCCGGAGTACGACGAAGAGCGCGTGTACGTGTCGGACATGAAAAAACTCGTGAGCTGGTACTACATCGTGAAAGACTTCGTTGGTTTTAAGGAAGCGGAAGCCACCGCCCCGGAGGCCGAGGCAGAAGAAGGCAAAGAAGAACGGGCGTAAAGAGAAAGGCCTTCCGCAACCGGAGGGCCTTTCTCTTTATACAATAGATTCCGTTTATATACCATGCAGCATTCCCCCGCCACCCTGGCCAGCGCCGCCAACCACCTGCAGAAAGTATTCGGGGTGGAGAACCTGCCCGCCAAGGACCTGGAGGCGCTGCACTACAAGATAGCCCACCTGGTGCAGCACCTGCTTCAGAAAGACTTCAGCCGCCTGCTGCACATTCTGTACCGCATCGATGTGGAGGAGCGAAAGGTGAAAGAAGCCCTGCTGGCCGAAGAGCCCGAGGTTATATCCGAGCGCATCTCCCGCCTCATCCTGAAACGCGAACTACAGAAAGCCGAGATCCGCTTCCGGTACAGCTAACCCTATATAACCAGTTGCGGCCAGCCTATATGCACAACCGACAGGGAAGGCTATATATAAAAGGGCTCCCGAGGCTACTACACAGAAAGGATAGCCAACATTTTCACAAATCTCCGGTCAATGGCCTTCTTCCGGCTTATCGCCTCCATCAGGGCGACCTGTAACACGCTGCCTGCCTCTCCGCCGGCAAAACGGAAACTCTTTGAGAAAGACCGCAGTAAAGCTTCTTAGCTTACTCACTCGCTTTCGTACATATATGGACTGGGCATTTTTAATTTCAACCGAGGTCAATATCAGCAATATTACCTTCAGATTATTTTTAAGCACGGTTCTAGGCGGCCTGCTTGGGTGGGAAAGGGAAAGCAAGCGGCAAAATGCGGGGCTACGGACACACATGGTCATTTCGGCATGCTCCTGCCTGCTGATGCTTATCTCCATCTACATCCCTCAGACGTTCTCGGAATACCGCAACGCGGACCCAGGCAGAATCGCGGCGCAGGTGGTGTCGGGCATAGGTTTTCTTGGCGCGGGCGCCATATTTAGGCTGGGGGGAAGCACGCACGGCCTCACCACCGCGGCCACCATATGGGCAGTGGCCGCAGTGGGCCTGTCGGTTGGGGCGGGAATGTACGGGGCAGCCGGCATCATTACGCTGCTGCTGCTGTTCGTGCTCGCCATTCTTGACAAGGTAGGGAAGAAAGTCTTCATCAGTGGGTCGCTGAAGACGCTGAAAATCAGCTTCCAGTCGCCCAAGATCGAGACCAGCAGGATTTTTGCCATACTCGAGGAACACGAGGTGGTGACCAAAAACATAAGTGTGGTCCAGTCCACGGACAAGCAGAAATCAAAGATCAAGCTATATGTGTTCGTGCCTGATAAGCTGGATGTAAAGGACCTTTACAAAGACCTCAACGAGCTCAGGAGCGTAGGCCGGATATCGCTGGGACAGGATTTCTGACAGCTAACCGCTTTAACCATATGGGATGCTGCTATCTTGCGCTCACGGCAGCGCCTTCATTACGTTCTCTACCAGCCTATCACAGCGCCTGAACCCAAACTCGTACACTTCCCGGTTCACCGACAGCTTGTACAGGCACTCCTTCAGCAGCGCCCTGGCCCGGTGCAGCCTGACCTTCACGTTACTTTCTGAGATGTCCAGGCACTGCGCCACCTCGCGCAGGTTCATGCCTTCTACCTCGCGCAGCATATATACCACCCTGTATTTCTCGGGCAGACAGTCGATTGCCTTCTCCAGGAGTTGTTTCACTTCCTTCCGTATGGCAATGCTTTCCGGGTTCAGGGAGGCTGTTTCCTGCAAGAGCAGTTTTCCCACCTCGCGCAGGCGGTCATCCGCAAGGGGCCCGAGCGCGTACCGCTTTCTTTCTCTTAGCTTGCCCAGCGCCACATTAATGCCAATCCGGACAAGCCAGGTAGAGAAGAGGGCCTCATGCCTGAACTGGTGGAGTTTCTCGTAGGCAGCTAGGTACGTGTCCTGCATGGCGTCCTCTGCGTCGTGCCCCTCCCGCAGGAAGCCGCGCACCGCCCGGTAGAGCTTCTGGTTGTAACGGCGCATCAGCAACTCGTAAAGCTCCTTCTCCCCGGCTAAAATACGGGCTACCACCTCGGCATCCGTTGCCTGTGTGCTGCTGGAGGCAGCGGTGTGTTCAACTTTTTCCATGGCGTGGACTTTAAAACTGAAGATGCATTACGGGTTAGATGAGAACCGCTGAAAAAGGTTACAACTTCCTGTAAGGGTATAGCGTGCCGGGCAGACAACACGCCTGAAAGAGCCGCCATAGTGCCTGCCTATCATACTGTTACCGTCCCGCCTGTGGGATGATAGAACCCCCTCTGCTGCGGCGTGGCGTACAGGCTCAGCCAGGCTTTCGCCGCTTCCATCTCGTCAAAAATCCTGGCCTTGAACGAGATTAGCCGGGAATGAAAGTCCGTTGCGGTGGATGCTGCAAAGGTGCCGGGTGTCGCCACGAGGGCATAGTAGCGCAGGCCCGCCCTCGCCGCGCGGGGCGCCCATTTGTGGAGCATCCACTCCAGGGAATGGTCCCAGGTGCCGATCATCGACCGGGTATCGATAAGAATACAGTCCAGGCCCCACCCCTTAAAGAGGGAAGTGTACAGGGACACACCCTTCCGTATGCTGTCCGGCGTGGGGTACCCCTGCCAGGTGGCACAGACCCAGCCGTTCACAGTGTCCACCTCCACTGTTAAACAGACATTGCCAAACGCGTTCCTGAGTTCCTGCCTCATGCTATATAGGGTAAAAGAGTTAAACAATCATATATCCGCCGCACTTCCTGCTCCTGATCCCGGGCTCACAGATTGAAGTCGCCTGCCATCTCTGGCTGGTAAATCACCTCCTCCACGGTGTATTTTATCGTACCAGCACGCCCGGCCCACCTCACTTCGTCGCCTACCCTGCAGCCTAGTATCGCCGTGCCGACTGGGGCCAGCACCGATACCTTTCTCCGGGGCACGTTCGCGTCCTTCGGGTAAACCACACTGATCTCCATCTCGCCGCCGCCTCCCGTTTCCCTTAGCCTCACAAGTGAGTTCATGGTGACCACCTCCGCCGGGATCTCCTCCGAGGGCACCACCCTGGCGCGCTTCAATTCCCTGCCAAGTGCTTCTACAGCCCGGGGCCCGCTTACCGTGCGCTGCGCCTGCACCAACTGGTGCAGGCGCTGGTAATCCTGCTCTGTTACATAAATCGTGTTCATATCTGTTGAGTTTTTAGTTCTAATTGAGCATATAGGTATGGCTTATCTCATTCGCTGCCCCGCTGTCGGCCCTGTTGAAGTATATGTCGCTGAAACTTTTGGTTTCTCCCTGCTCCACCCTTCTGAATATCTTGTCCGGCGTGACTTCCCGCAGCGAGCGGAAGCCGCATGCCTCCATCAGTTCGGCCGTTGCCAGCAGTGTGTTCCGGTGGAAGTTCGCCACCCTGACGCGCTTGTCGGCCACGTCCAGGCCGCTGTACAGGCTCTTATCCTGCGTGGCGATACCCACCGGGCAGCGGCCGGAGTCGCACTGCAGCGCCTGAATGCAGCCCAGCGCGAACATCATCCCGCGCGCGCTGTAGCAGATGTCGGCGCCCAGCGACAAGGCCTTGAGGATATCGACGCCAGTGATGATCTTGCCTGCTGCCAGCACCTTCACCTCCTCCCGCAGCCCGTACTTTTGGAGTGTGCGCTGCGTAAGGGCGAGCGCATCGTACAGGGGCATGCCCAGGCTGTCAGTAAACTCCAGCGGGGCGGCGCCCGTTCCCCCCTCCGCCCCGTCGATGGTGATGAAGTCGGGGTAGATCCGGCTTTGCTTCATTTCCCGGCACAGGTCCTCGAACTCCTGGCTGTTGCCGATGCACAGTTTGATGCCGATGGGCTTCCCGCCAGAGAGTTGGCGCAGCTTCTCCAGGAAGAGCAGCATGGTGAAATGGTCGCTGAAGGCGGAGTGCCCCGGAGGTGACGCAACCATTGTATAAGGCTCCACCTTTCGGATGGCGGCCACCTCGGGCGTGTTCTTGGCGGCGGGCAGGATTCCCCCGTGGCCCGGCTTTGCCCCCTGCGACAGCTTCACCTCCACCATTTTGATGTGCGGGTGCGCCGCCTGCTCCCGGAAAAGCTCCTCGCTGAAGTTGCCGCTCCGGTCGCGGCAGCCGAAATAGCCTGTCCCTATCTGCCAGATCAGGTCCGCTCCCCCCTCCAGATGGTAGGGACTCACGCCCCCCTCCCCGGTATTGAGGGCAAAGCCGCCCAGCCTGGCACCTCCGCTCAGTGCCATAATAGCGGCCTTGCTCAGGGCTCCGTAGCTCATGGCCGCGATGTTGTAGAGGCTGGCGCTGTAGGGCTGGCTGCAGCGGCTGCCGCCTATATCTACCCGCAGTTCCTCCTGCCTCACCCGCACCGGGAACATGCTGTGGGCAATCCACTCGTAGCCGGGGGCCTGGCTGTCGCTTTGCATGCCGAAGGGCACGGTCTGGCGCACGTCCTTTGCCCGCTGGTAGACGATAGAGCGCTGCCGGCGGCTAAAGGGCCTGCCGTCCAGGTCGGACTCGAAAAAATACTGCCGCAGCTCCGGACGGATACTCTCGAGGAAGTAGCGCCCGTAGCCCAGCACGGGGTAGTTCCGCAGCAGGGTGTGCCACGTCTGGCGTATGTTGTGCCAGTAGACCAGGTGCAGGGGCACGACGAGTGCAAGCGCCCACAGCGCCTCCAGATGGTAAAGGCTCGCAACGGCTATAAGTATATAGGAAAGGGCAAGGGCAAAGGCGATGGCCTGCCTGACACTGATGATATTTGCCATAATAAGATTATTAACAAGGATGAAAACCAGAAAGGCCAGGCGCAGGATGAGACGCTGGTCTACACCCGTTCCTGCCGGGGTAAGTCTGTTTTGGCTGCCGGAGACCTCCGGCCTACTTGTTAAAGTCTTTGGGGGTTGTGAAAAAGTGGAGGCAATACCCGTTCAGCACATCACTTAGCGATACGTGGTGTGACGCTGCGACAAAGCCCGAGAGAGGCTTTGAGAAAGAGGAGTACAATCTGGCGTGAAGCAGCATGTTCTTCTGATATACGGATTAATCAAATATAAACAATCTGCGCCGCAAAAGCAAATCAACGTCTAAACAATGATTTAGATTAAATCGTTCTGCCGCTGCACTTTACTGTCCCAACTGCCTAACGCAGTTATCTAACCAGGACTTACGCATATAGCAGAGCTGTCTGGGGGAAACCCCGCTTTCAAGCAGGGGATTTTCATGCACCAAAAGCCGGTCTCAGCCCATGCTATAGCATGGGCTGAGACCCAGTCAAGTTAAAAAATTGACATCGTTTCAGGACGCAAGTTTGAGCACTTGCGCCAGAAATTTGAAAATGAAACAGCCCTGCCACTTCGAAGGGGAAATAGATTTATGAAACAAGAATGGTACTTCTAATACCCCTGTAAGGCATGATGCAGGTATTAATCAGGCAGGCCCTGCCAGTCAATCTGTGGCGCTTTGCCCAGCTTTGGCCTCTCGAAGCGCGTTCTAAGCGGAGTGTAATCACTAAAGAACCCGCAATTGCGGAGGTAGAACGATGCACCTTTGAGGCCACCGCCATAGTCCATCCTGAAATTGACGGAGGCAGTGTTGTCGCCTGTGAAGAGCGCCTCGTTCAGTTCAACCCAGTTGCCTTCCGTGTCCCTCGCCCATTGGTTGGAGAAAAGCACCTCCCGCTCCTCGTTGCCATAGTCTGGAATAAAATTCTCCAGGAAAGAATGGGTGCGCCTGAGGTACGAGCTTGTCTGGGGACGCTCAAAGCTGGCAATCAGCATCCAGCTATCTTCTTCAGGGGCGAAGAAGTAGGCCGTATATACAGTGGTGTTCTGCCCGGTCGGCGCGCCGCGCAGCAGGAACCTGTAGGTGGTGCCGGCTTTCCAGTTATACCTCCAGTAGCTTTGCCCACCCGCGCCTTCGTTGCCAAACTCACCAGTGTTCACATCTTTGCCCTTCCCGAGAAGCCTGATTTTCTGCCCGTCGGGTATTTGGGCAGGATCGTCTGTCTGAAACGGGCTCCAGACCGAGAACAGGATGCGGCGCTCTGATGCGGAGTTTACCTGCATCCCGAAGTACCCTTCGGCAAACCCATTGGCCATGTAATAGGAGCCGATTACATCGTTGCCTTCCGGCACTGTCACCTCATTGTAGAACCACTCTATGTCCCTGCCCTGCGGCAGCGGGTAACTGAGGTGTACCGACGGCCCCCGCCTGCCCCAGTAAAAGAAATTCCCTTCGTTGTTTTTGACAAAGGCGATGTCCTCATTCACGGCATTTCCACTCAGCTTTAAGCTGGCAACATCGGCAAAAGCCCTGCCTTTTTTGGAGACTCCGGTGATGGTGAACGCCACATAGCCCGTATCCGCGATCTGCCACTCCCCCACGTACCAGTCCTTAAAACCGGCGCCACGCACTTTGATGGTTCTTGATTCGTCGAGTGCAGTTACTTTTATTCTGGAAACAGCGCCATCGGGCACCCTCAGGTTTAGCCAAATCTTAACCATGCCTTTTTTAGCGAACCGAACATAGGCAGTGAAGGCTGTCTCGTCGCCCGTCCAGCCGGTAATACCGCTGTTGTCCACGGTGCCGCCTGTGGCACCGACTTCCGTTTTCCAGGTGTTTCCTCCCATGGGCACTACCACGGCATTCTCCGGCACCGGTCTATCACCCGGAGGCATAGCTGTTGCATATACCGGAGAAGAAGAAATGCCTGGCACCACACAGAAAAGGAGACAGATAAACCTGAATGCAAGCGCCGCTTTGATAGTCATTACTTTATATGGGCCGAAGTGTGAATGAACAGTGGCCTTAAAAAACCTCCACTGCATGGGTTCCTGAGTGCTATGCTACAGCTTAATTTTATGCCGCTACTCTATAGACACTTGCTATAGTTTGAGGTTCAGGATGATTTTGAACCTGTGAACTTCTTCCGGAATCGTCTATAAGGCAGACGAAAGTTAAGTTAAATTTGGTTAAGTAAAAGGACACAAGTATCAAAGCATAAGCGGACCATTCCAAGCATCGGGGACACAAGAATTTTCGGGCTATATATCGTTGGTTTTCAGGCGGATTATATATGCGGTGTTTTTATGGGTAGTGCAAATTGATTTTGTCCGTGTACTTACCACGTTTACACATGCCTCTCCTCTGGGTGAGTGTCGATTTGAACGCCCTGTGCGGGCGGATCACCTGAAACCCTTCGGGCCATATATGCAGGAAAGCTCCAGGACTTTTGATTCCTTTATTATCAGAATGAAATCTATATGAGGGACGGGCGCCTTGGCTCATGCCCACTGTTCCGGGGCCTGCCCCATAGCATTTCGGGGAAACTCCATATCATGCCGGGGCATGTATCTGAAGGCTCGCGCCAGCATATACATGAGTCATCCCGGAGTTTGCAGGGATAGATAGAGTAGATTCCAGAGGTTGGCCAGTGCCAGCCGGATACGGTAAAGCGGTGTAGGAGTTTTCCTGCACCGCTTTCCTGTTCTATGGCAGCCCTGCCTAAGGAGATGGGAGACCGCCTCCCGCAGCTCTTTATCCAGCAGCGAGAGCAGAAAAGCATACACCAGGGTGACCACCTGCAAGAGCTTCATGCGGCTCGACCAGAACCAAAGCCGGCACGACTCCATGCCCATTTCTGATTTGTTGAAGCGGAAGGCCTGCTCCACCTGCCACCTTCTGGCGTAAGCAAAGACCAGGCGCCAGGCCTGGCGATCACTCCTGACTTCTTCACTGGTGAGCAAATACCAGGGTTGGCGGCCTTTCTTACCTGGCCGGCAGATCAGGAGCGTGAGCGGCTGGTCATAGTCCGGGTGCAGGCAGGGCTGCCACAAGAGGCTGCGCCGGTAAGTGATCTTTCGGACCATGTCCCTTACTACTCTTGAGGAGGTGGCTTTGCGGCCGACCGAAAAGCGGTAGGCATTCTTTAGAAGCCCACGCCCATCCACGAGCTTATACCTGGAGGGCCAGCGCAAGAGGAAGCGGTCGTGGCGGCCTAAAAGCAGCCCCAGCCACTTAGAGGAGGCATAGCCGCGGTCAAAGACGTGCAGCACGGCCTGGCCGAAGGTCTGGCGGGCCCACAAGAGCAGCGTGAGCTTCACCTGCTCCAGGGAGGTGGCCTCTTTGCCCCGGCTACTCCACCAGGCAAAGCGGGCGATGCGTGGAGCCTGCCACAGGCCGCAGCACAAGAGGCCCACCCACCGAAAGCCTGGCACGTGCACCGGCTCCCGGGTGGGGGGATCATAATAGCCCTTCTTGATTCTGAGTTGCCGTTTAGCTTTGACGCTGCGCACGGCGCATAAGCCCTCGCTTTGGAGGCTTTCGCACTTTTCCTGCACGCTCTCGTCCCACAAAAGCAGGGGCAGCTCACGTTCCGCTTCCAGCAGCTGCTCTACGTATGTTTGGGCCTCTTGACTCAGGTAGTCGGTGATGAGTTGGGCAGACCACTTCTTACTGCGCAGCAGGTTAGACAGGCGCTTGGTGCCCGCCGGGGCTTTGTCGGGCGAGAGCACAACCCCACCCAGCTCGCTTAGAAGCAGACCGGTGGAGCGGCTGCGGTGGCGCACCAGCGCCCGGCATAGGTTCTGGAAAGTGTAGACCAGGCGGCGGTCCAGCAGCTCATCGAGCCTGGCAAGGAAAGGAGAAAGAAATCCTTCGAGGCGGTAGGAGAAAAACAGAGCCTGGGAGAGAACCTCGGCTTGGCGTGCTGCGTTTTTGAAAGTAGTAAACATAAGAACCTCCCGTCTTTGGTGATACATAGACTGTACCACTAAAACAGGAGGTTCTCCTTTTTTATCCCAGTCCTAAACTCCGGGATGACTCATGTATAGCTTTTTTGTTACCTCCGAATCGCCTCTTCTCCGGCGGCAGATTCAGGAGAGCACCAGGTGGGCGGGGCCAAACTCCTCGTAATGAATGGCTGTTTCAGGAACACCCATGGCGGCAAGGTCCCTGAACTGCTTTTTGATGAAGCCCCCGGGGCCGCACACGTAATAATCAGCATCCTGCAGCACAGCCTGATCCTTCAGCCTGTTCAACTCCACTACCCCCTCATACAATCCTTCCACCTGCATCTCTTTATCCAGCGAGTCATAAAAAATATGCTTCTTCAGTTTTCCGTGCCTTGCCTCCAGGGTTGTGACTGGCTCTCTGAAGGCATGCACACTCCGGTTACGGCAGCCATGCACCCAGATGATCTCCCTGTCGCTTTCCGTACTGGCCATGTACTCCAGCATGCTCAGCAAGGGTGTCTGCCCCACGCCTCCGCTGATGAACACCACCGGGGTCTGCTTCTCTGTGTCCAGGGTGAAGTCTCCGGCCGGAGGTGCCACCTCAAGCACATCGCCCTCCCGCACCGCATCGTGCAGCCTGTTGCTGATCATGCCGTTGGGGTGCTTGCTGTGCCCTTTCTCCTTTTTTACCGAAATGCGGTAAAACTCGCCATTCGGCGCGCTCGAAAGGCTGTACTGGCGGGGTTGGAACAGGTTCAGCTCCGGCAGAAACAACCGGACGCTGATGTACTGGCCCGGTAAAAAATCAGCCACTCTGCCGCCGTCGGCGGGGTAAAGGTAGAAGGAGGTGATCTCCTCCGACTCCTGCGTCTTCTGCTTCACCAGGAAAGGGCGCCATCCTGTCCAGCCCCCATCCTTTGCCACCGCCTCGCTGTAAAGGTTCTTCTCCAGGCCCGTCATCAGATCGGCCAGCTGCTGATAGGCCACCGTCCATGCCTCCAGCAGCTCGGGGGTGGCACCCTCGCCCAACACCTCGCCGATAGAGGCTATCAGATGCTTGCCTACGATGGCGTAGTGCTCCGGGCGGATGTCCAGACTCACGTGCTTGTGGCCAATTCTGTTAACGGCAGCGGTCAGGACAGCTGGGTCCTCAATATTTTCCGCATAGGCCAGCACGGCCATGGCCAGCGAAAGCTGCTGTTTGCCGCTCCCCTGGTTGCCCATATTGAACACATTCTTCAGTTCGGGATTGTACTGGAACATGCGGCTGTAAAAATGAGTAGTCAAGGCCACACCATGCTCCCGCAGTATCGGCACTGTTGTCTTAATCAATTCTTTTTGCTCCTTCGTCATATCTTCGTCTTGGTTAATACGCCACAAAGTTACGGCCCGCAGGAGGGGTGAAAAATGACATGCCTCACCTTTTATGGCACTTGACACAAACAACAATTAGATTAACACAATTTTAAAACCTCAAAGATTTCAAATTCGAGTGGCAGGCTACCATTAAACAAGTAAATGAGGCAGGTAACAGGTAACAAGACATAAGCCTTTCTGTATGGCCTCTCACTCGTTATTGATAGTTCAGGGAGGGAGATGCTTATATATGATGTCAATCCATATTGGCCAGGTGCTTCGCTGCTTTTGGTTACAGGAATCGCCTTTCCTGCCCTTAGCTGCCTCTCTTTTCCATGGGGGCAGTATATATATGGCTCTCCTGGGTTGCGCCTATCGCAGCAGTTCACGTGGCTTTGCGGCCTTTCTTGCCTTGAGAGTACAGAGGGATGAAGGGGCTGCTTATTTTCTCTGGTAAACCCGCACATAGTCTACCTCATACTTCTTTGGGAAGGCAGTTGCGGCGGGAGTGCCCCCGTTCGAGCCGATGGCAAGGTTCAGGAGGATATAATGCGGCTGGTGAAAGGGATTGGTTCCGTCCGGGTTTATCGTATGGCTTAAATCTACCTCGTTCAGCAACTCGCCGTCCAGGTAAAGCCTGATGTATGCCGCTGTCCAGTCCATCTTCCAGACATGGAATTTCTCCGGCCATTCGGGGTCCTTTTCGAGGAAATGGGAGAAAGGGACTTTCCGCTCGTCCCAGGCGGCCCGCTTTTGCGCATGCGCCCAGGCGGCATTCGCCAGTACGGTCGGCTCGCCCTCCACGCGGTAATATTCCATGATGTCTGTTTCCCCGTTGGCAGGCCAGCTCCCGGCCACGCCCAGGGTCCAGATGGCCGGCCACATGCCCATGGCGGTGTCTATCCTGGCCCTGACTTCGATGATGCCATACTGAAAGGTCTTCTTCCCTTTGGTATTGATGCTGGCAGAGGTGTACCCGGCAGAGGGCGTGCTTTTTCTCCAGTCTGTGCTGGCTGGCTGGTAAAACTCATTGCTGACCTTTTCCCGCTTCCCGGTAATTACCAGCATCCCGTCCCGGACCACCGCGTTCTCTGGCTGGTACCACTGCAGTTCGTTGTTCCGCACAAAGCCGTGCACATAGGACCAACTGGCGCTGTCCGGCTTCCCATCCGTAGCAAACTCCTCGTTCCACACCAGGGTATAGCCTTCCCTGGCGGATGGCGGGCCGGAGGCAGGCTGAAATGCCAGCTGGCTTTTACTGCAGGCTGCAAGCCCCACAAGAAGCAGGAGGAGGAAACGCTTATATTCCATTTAATTCCAAGTTATTCAACTTCAGTACAGGACTTTTAAGCTGACTTCGCAGTACCTATATATAAGTGCCGATTGGTGCGATGCCGCAGGGTAAACCGCTTTGTTTTTCGCAGATTGTCCGGCATATAGCATTGCCCTTATCAACCGCTGCGTTCCCGTCACTCGCCCTAAAAGGCCTTGCCATACTATTCGGATGAGTTGGGAGATTTGCCTCTCTTCTTGTCTCCGGAGTTTAGCGTCCACTCCTCCTGCCACCCCAGCACCGGCTTGCCATCCTCAAACTGGAGAGGCAGCCATATATAGCGTCCGTCTATCGGGTTCTCAGGCCGCCACCTGTCGGCCATAAATATAAACATGTCTTTCTTCCCCTGCACCGGAAGGATAAACGTGCTCTGCGACTCGAATGTCGTGCTCTTCTGTCCCTCGGTTCCCCGGACAGGGTTGCCCAGTTCTTTCCACCCCGCCATCATGTTGTCGCTCACGGCTGAGCGCGCCGCATTAGGCGCCCATCCCGTCAGGCCCGAGGTAATCATGTAGTAGTTGCCGTTTTTTTTAAAAATTGCGGGCGCCTCATTTCTCCCCCCCGGGAATACCCGGACGTACTCATCCGTAAATTCCAGGTAATCGTCTGTCAGTTTGCTGATATGGAGGGTCCTGTTCTCTTCGGAGGAGGCGATATGGTAGGCGGTGCCGTCCTCATCCACAAAGAGCGTCATGTCCCTGGACATCTGCCCACCTTCAAAATCCCGCTGCAGAAACGCGCCGGCGGCCACTTTCTGCTCCCACTCCGGGTCCTTGTCAGCGACTGCGATGGGCTCTGTTTTGTGCGAGTTGGTGGCGTTCTGCGGCCATACGCCCGGGTGCGGGCGCAAACTTCTAAGATAGGTATAGGGGCCTGTTACTTTATCGGAAACCGCGACAGCCGTGCGGGCGGCATTGTAGCCCTGGCCTTTCAGCTCCAAGTGAAACCACATTACAAATTGCTTTGTCTTTTTGTTGTAAATCACCTTCGGCCGCTCTATCACAGCTCCCTTTTCTATGTCTGCACCGCTGTTCTCGGCCGCAACCGGAAGCGCGATGCCCTCGTTTTTCCAGTTGTACAGGTCCGCTGAGGAATAGCAGCTAACGCCAACCATGGCCTTGTTTCCGTCCCGCCCCCCTACTTTGTGTTCGCCAAACCAATAGTACCGGCCTTTGTGGTACAGGACGCCACCGCCGTGGGCATTGATGTGCTTGCCGTCGGTGTCGGTCCAGATTTGGCCCGGCTTGAACGAGGTGTGCGCTTTTAGCTGTTGGGCGATGGCCGGCGCACCTACCCAAAGCAGCATGACCAGTATATGGCTCAGCTTCATCATATATAATGTCCGCTTATATTCTCCGTTACCGGCAGTTGCCCTGCTATATATAGCCGGGGGCTTCACCCCCTCACACTTCAGGAGCAACGGTACGGTTTGCTAAGATATAAATTTCCAGCATTTACGTGCCAGGTCAAAATCAATCAGCGCCTCCCATTCAGGCATTTTATTCCATAAGCTATTCGATATCATAAAGTGGCATAGACTGATATGACGGCGGGCGCAGGATAAAACAGGGTGGCACCATGCTGCCGCGCCGTCCTTATTTCCGCATCATTCCCTGTTTTATAAAATTCTCTACCTTTATCCTAAAGCAAGGCTTTGTCTGATGGATTTTTACCGCTTCCTAGCTCCCGCACTATTTCTGAGCCGCTGCTGGCGGGCTGCCGTATCCTGGGAGCGGCCGCGTGCCTCTGCGGGCAACGAGAAAGGCATAAGTCAGTTGCTGGTTTCGGATGGAGGTTCTGTCCCGTATATATATAACCAGTTTGGTGAACACCGACTCCGGCAAGCCGGGCTGAACGCGCAGGAGTGCCGTTGCCAGTTGAACAACTCTTAGACGTATATATGAGAACACTGAAAGTAGCAGTCGCCCAATTCGAGCCAAAAGACGGCGACAAGGCCTATAACCTGTCCGTGATAGAGGCGCTGACGGCAAAAGCGAAGGAGCGCGGCGCCGAGGTCATCAGTTTCCACGAGCTCTCCATCACCGCCTATACTTTTCTGAAGAACCTGACGCGGGAGGAAGTGGTGGCGCTCGCTGAAAACGTGCCCGACGGTCTGAGCACCCGGCACCTCATCCGGCTGGCCCGGCAGTACGATATCGCCATATTGGCAGGTCTGGTGGAGATCGAAGACGACAAACTCTACAACACCTATATATGCGTCGATAAAAACGGCTTTATCGCCAAACACCGCAAAATCCATCCGTTCATCAGCCCCTACCTGGAGGCAGGCTCTGCCTATACCGTGTTCGAACTGAAGGGCTGGAAATGCGGCATCCTCATCTGCTACGATAATAATGTGGTGGAGAACGTGCGGGCCACCGCGCTCCTGGGGGCGGAGGTTATCTTTGCCCCGCACGTCACGATGTGTACGCCCTCGGCCATGCCGGGCCGCGGCTACGTGGCCGACAAACTGTGGCAGGCCAGGCACACCGACCCGGTGCCGCTCCGGCTCGAGTTCGACGGGCCGAAAGGCAGCAGGTGGCTGATGCGCTGGCTCCCGGCCCGCGCCTACGACAACGGCGTGTACTACGTCTTCACCAACCCAATCGGGTACGACGGCGAGCACCTCAAAAACGGCAACGCCCTCATCCTCGACCCCTACGGCGAGGTGCTGACGGAGATAAAAAGCTTCGAAAACGAAATCAGCATCGCCACGCTCACCGAAGACAAACTGACCCTTGCCGGCGGCCACCGCTACCGCAACGCCCGCAGACCGGAGCTGTACAGGGAGATTCTGGGGGCAGACCACCGCTCCGAAACCAAACCCATCTGGCTGCAGGGCAAAGCGCCGGAGCCGGGTAAATCCTGATTCCGGAAGCACATGAATTTATATATAAACGATTATATCGCCGGCTTCTCCGCCACCTTTGCCACGCAGCACGATGCCCTGCCGTGGGAGGTGGTCCGGAACGTGCCACTCATTTTAGAGGAAATGCTGCGCCATTTAGGCAATGACTATATGGTCGAAAACGGCGTTGCCATTCATCAATCAGCCACGGTGGAGAAAAGCGTCGTGCTGAAAGCACCTGTTATCATATCAGAGCACTGCTTTATCGGAGCCAACGCCTACTTGCGCGGCGGCGTTTTTCTGGGCAGAGGCACCACTGTAGGCACCGGCTGCGAAATTAAAACGAGCCTGGTGCTGCACCAAAGCGCCATCGCGCATTTCAACTTCGTGGGCGACAGCCTGATTGGCAGCAACGTTAATTTTGAGGCGGGCTCCATCGTAGCCAATCACTTCAACGAGCGGGCAGACAAGCAAATCCGGGTGATGGTAAACGGAGAAGTCATTGAAACGGGCGTCACGAAATTCGGTGCCCTGGTAGGCGATGCCTGTAAAATCGGGGCAAACGCGGTGCTCTCGCCGGGCACTGTTTTGGCCAAAGGCACTGTGGTGAAACGCCTGGAACTGGTGGAGCAACTTCCGCTGGGCAAAAGTTAGCATTCACCTCAGGTATATCCTCTTCTGATACAGGCATTGCATAGCGTCTGCCAGGCTACCCTATACTAAAAGAGCCCCTGCTCCTTTTCCCTCTATTCTGTTGGATGCAGCCAGAAAAGCAAATTTACTTCAATATATTACTATATATAAAAACATAATTATATATTTGCTTTATATATAAATATACATCTATTAATTTACATGAAACAGCTTAGTCCCCTATTGCTCCTGCTCCTCCTTCTACCTGCTTTCTCTTTTGCCCAGACAAACTACAAACCCGGCTTGGTGGTGACGGCGGCAGGCGACACGCTGCACGGTTTTATCGACTATCAGGAGTGGGCGCAGACTCCGGAAGCCATCTCCTTCCGGGCATCTGAAAGTAGCGGAACGGAAGAGGCGTTTACGGCCGGCAACTCCCGCTATTTCGAGGTTACCGGCATGGAGGCCTACCGAAGTTATGTGGGTCCTGTCTCGACAAACAGAATAGACCGAAACAAACTGCCAGGCAACAGCGCTGATGCCAGCAGTACTGTAACAGACACGGTGTACCTGAAAATACTGCAGGATGGTGTAAACGTAGCGCTGTACACCCACCGGGACGATATCAAGCAAAGGTTCTTTATAGCCAAGAAGGGAGTGGACGCCCCAGCGGAGCTTATATACAGAAGGTTTTACCAGTCCGGCAACCGCTCCAAAATCGTGTCTCATAACGGCTACGCAGGGCAGCTCCTGAGCCTGGCAAGGGAGTATGATAAGTTGACGCCCCTCCTTGAACGTCAAATTAAGTCGGCCGTTTACAATGAGCAGCCACTGCTGGAGTTGGTAAGCAAGCTAAATGGCCTGGGTGATGAGGAAATTGCGCAGGAATTAAAGAACAGGCACCTGACTGGCTTTTTCATCGGTGTTGCGCTCAACCGAAGCTCCCTTTTGATAGAGGGGAAGGACGATTTGGCGGATGCCGACAGCAACCCGGCTTCCTATATGCCACGGCTGACTTTCGGGTTCGACGCCTTCCTGAACAGGAATGTGCAAAGGACTGTTTTGCGCCTGGAGGCAGGTGTGACAAACGCCAGTTACCATGTGCAGGAAGTCAAGAGAAGGATAGGCATCAAAAACGGCTATCACGAAATATCCTATAGGTTAGCGTACCAAACAGTCTCGCTCACGCCACAGGTTATCTATAGCCTCTATAACAGAGATAACTTAAAGTTCTATGTGGGAGGAGGCATGGCCTTGAACTTTTCCAACTACACAAAAAACTTCTACCGGGAGCAGTACTTCAACCCGCACCTGGACCTTGTGCAGGAGCCAGATGAAAAAGACGATTACAGAGAGTTGGAAACAAAGTCGTCCAGTTATATGCTGAGAGCGGGGGTGGTGCTAAACAACAAGTTTGAGTTCTCTGCCGCCTACCAGGGCCCTAGCGTCTTCACAAGATACACCAATTTTAGCTACTCAGCCAGTTCTGTGAACGTAGGCGTCAATTACCTGTTCAGAGATTAGGGTTTAACAGGGGAAGCACTGCGCCTTTCGCGCCTCAAAAAAACAGGAGGCTGGCAACAATACCCGTTGTCAGCCTCCTGTGTCTATATAACCAGGCATTGCGTTGCACTTTAGTATAGATTTTCCTCCAATCCATCCAGCAACCTATATGCACAGCAGCAGCATTTAGGATATGGCCAACTACAATAAGACATCCCTGGCGGCTGCTACAACCTCCGGCTATATATAGCTGTCCGTTCCGAAGCTCACGGTTTAGAACTGAATCTGCCCTACTGTTGTGGCAAGTTTAGAAGGGTAAAAATTATGTACATGGGGTGTTGTATATCAAGCATCTGCTATTACATTTATAGATTCATATATACCTATAAAATCCACTACTTATGAAACAGCTTAGTCCCCTATTGCTCCTGCTCCTCCTTCTACCTGCTTTCTCTTTTGCCCAGACAAACTACAAACCCGGCCTGGTGGTGACAACAGCAGGCGACACGCTGCATGGTCTTATAGATTATAGGGAATGGGACCAGAACCCAAAGGTTATCTCCTTCCGGGCTTCTGCGAACAGTGGCGCTACACAGGAGTTTGACCCCAGCACCTCCCGCTACTTTGAGATAACAGGCATGGAAGTCTACCAAAGCTACGAGGGGCCAGTTTCCATGGGCAGAGTGGACAAGGATAATCTCTCCTATAAGAAAGCCGATACCACAGCCATAATAGGCAGAATATTCTTAGACAAACGCCAGGATGGACCAAAGGCAGCCCTTTACTCTTATAAGGACGGTATCAAAGAAAGATTCTTCCTGTTGGAGAAAGGGGAAAATAAGCCGCAGGAGCTGCTTTACAGGCGATATTTTAAAGCTACGAACAGTGCCGAGGTGGTGACGCAGCGCTTTTATGTAGGTCAGCTTCTGAACGTAGCGAGGCATAAGGCAATACTGACAGAAAAGCTGCAGCGGGAGATTGAGTCAGCTGCGTACAAAGAGCAAGACCTGCTCAGGGTTATTGGCAAGCTCAACGGCCTGAGTGTCGATGAAGTGGAGACAGCCAGGAAGAGTAAAATAGCCACAAACTTTTTTGCCGGTATTGCCTTCAGCAGAGGCACCATCGCGATATATGGTCAGGACCATTTTGCAGATGCTGATGAAAACACTGCTTCTTATATGCCACGGGTGGCCTTTGGCCTTGACACCTATTTAAATGAGAACGTGCAAAAACTTGTTCTCAGGTTAGAGGGAAGTCTGACGAACGCCAACCACCGCGTCCGGAAAACACAGCAGACAGGTGGTGGTGGCTATGATGAACTGATATACAAAGTGGTTCAGCAGACAGCTTCTTTATCGCCTCAAATCATTTACAACCTTTACAATAAAGAGAGCCTAAAGTTTTATTTAGGGGCTGGCCTGGCGCTTAACTACTCGCATTACTCGCAGAACAATTATCAGAGACAGCACTTTTATGGCACCCAGGCAGGAACGGTTTATGAAAAGGAAGCCTACAAAGTGCTGCTTCCCGTCTGGTCTTCTTACACTGTCAGAGCGGGAGTGGTTTTGAACAGAAAATACGAGATTTCTGCCATGTACCTGGCACCCGGCACCATCACACGGTATACCAGTTCTGAGGTGGCAACCGGCTCTACCAACGTAGGCGTCAATTACCTGTTCAGAGACTAAGCCGAAGCTGGACATATATGACAAGGCAGGCTAATGGATGCTTTTTATATATCCGCTTCTTGTCTGTTCAGTACCAATTGAGCGACAACATATTATAACGTTAACTCGGGAATCATTCTGCCTAAGCTTTGAACTGTTGTACATCCCTTTGGCCTTATTTCAATCAAGTTCTATAGTTTGCTTGGTGCTCCCAGGCCGAGAGGCCTCGTTTTCCCACTCGGTGCTGTGTAAAGAAGCTGCCGGGGGTAGGGGCCCTCTATCCGCTCTGCTCAGGCTGCCGCATCCGCGGCACCGCGACATTTACAAGGCACCTCATGGAAAAACTGGAAACAATTTAGCCTTGAACCTTTTCAGAGTCATATATGAGGGAATTGTATTGATTATAAGAATATTATATATGAATTAATCTCTGAATTCATGTTATATAGGATATAGCAAACACAACGAACCGTTGTTAAGCCATAACTATAACCTCCGGCTATATATAGCTGTCCGCTCCGAAGCTAATCTCAATCTATAAGCTGCCGCTACCGGTTCCACCAATAAGTCAGCTTCAGCACCAGGGCCCGGCTACGGATGGAAAAAGGCGCCGGGAAGTAATTGTCGGTATAGACGATATATAAATCCGAGGCGGGCTGGTAGCGCCACTGGAAGCGGGTATTGATGTTGAGGTTGTTGGTCTGCTCGTTGTACTGCAGAAAAGTAGAGAAGAACAGCTTGTTCGTCATCGTCACGTTCACGCGGGAGCCGACCAGCCAGAACTTCGTGTCGCCCCAGGACTCGGGCAGGCGGATATCGTTGTAGCTGGCGCTGGCCAGCACGCTCACATAAGGCTGAAAGCGGTAACCAGCCTCCCCGGCCAGGTTTAGCCACGTCCCATTCTCGTAGTACTTGCCATAGCGGGTGTTAAAGGCATAGGTAAACACACTCTGCGGCTTGGAGACAAACTCGGTCCGCCAGGCATTCCAGTGGTGCTTCGTGCCACGGGCCAGGGTGTCCCGCCCCATATTGGTCGGGTCGAAGGGCTGCAGCAAATGGACGTATTCATCAACCAGGCCCACCGTAAACGTACTCTGCGTCCGGAAGGTAAGCGTGTAGAACAACAGGTTCAGGTTATCGGTCCGGTTCAGGGCATTGTCAAAGAAATACGTGAGGCTTGCCTTGGGCCCGTGGCTCAGGACGGGGCCGCCGCGCGGGAAGAACAGGCGGCTGACCACCGGGTTAATTTTGAAGTAGTTGTTGCGGGGCACATACCCAACCTCGGCCGTATAATTCTCCCCTACATACTCTTCCTGCAACTGCACCGTCCAATGGCGGCTCCTGTATTCCAGGTTGGCCGCCTGCACCAGGTCGTCCCCCGATTTTCCAGGCGAAAAAGACTTGAGCACAAAGGCTTTCCCCGTCCACACGTTGTTGGAGGAGGCCAGGTTATATTCCAGCCCGATGTTGCGGTTATATTGGGAGTAGGTTGGCTGCAGCGTGTCCTGCTTCGGGTGGTAATCCAACGACTCCTTGTTCACGAAGAGGAAACCGATGCTGGAGCGGGCAAACACCCGACGCTGCAGCGTGGCGATGGCGAAGTTCTGCGCCGGCAAACCCGTCTCCTCCACGGGGCCAGTCTGCATGTCCATTACCCCGATGCGCCAGTCTTTGTTGAGCTTGCCGCTGAGCCGGGCACCCGCCCGAATCGGCACGCCGAGGCCGATGCGGCGGGAAAAGAAAGGGCGGATGGTGGTGTTGCCGAAATTGCCGAACAGGTCGCCGTTCTCCAGGAAGAACTGCCGCCGCTCCGGGAAAAACAGCTCAAAGCGGTCGAGGTTGGTCACCTGCCGGTCCACTTCCACCTGCGAGAAATCCGGGTTGATGGTCAGGTCGAGGTTCAGCGCAGAGGTAATGCCGATCTTGACGTCCGCGCCTGCCTTTTTCTGATAGACCGGCGGCTTTTCCGCTTCATGGTTTTTAAATACGCCGCCCAGCACATACGGAATCACCGACACGTTTGCCCCCGTAGCCGGAGGAGGCTGGTCCCAGACCAGCACGCCGGAATAAGCCAAAGAGGCGGTGGGAAATTGCCGGGGCACCGGCGCCCAGCTTGATTTTTCGGTGGTGCTGAGGTCGTTGCGGCTGAAGTTGATTCCCCACTCCGTGATGCCTTTTTTGTAGCGGATGGTGGTGAAGGGTATCGCCATTTCCAGCACCCATTTCTCCGGGTCGTTCTTCACTACCGACACCCATTTGTTGTCCCAGTTCAGGTCCACGCTGCCGCCGCCGTACATGGTGCCGTCCCATTGCGCACCGGCGGCGTTGGCGCCAAAAGAAAATCCGTTCGTCTGGTCATCAAACGGGTCCATGAAAAGCAGGAAATTGTCGTTTTTGCCAAACTCAAAGTCGCGGCGCAGCGACTCCACAAAGTAAGTGCCCGGCACGGCCTTGTAACAATGGGCAATCAGGTACAGGTTTTGATCGTCGTAGGTCATCCGGACCTCGGTGCGCACCCGGGCCTTGCTGGTGTCCATGGGCAGCACCATAAAAAAATCGCCGGCCACCGCCGCATCCTGCCAGGCTGCCTCGTCCATCACCCCGTCTATATGTACCGGCAACGTGGTTTTGTGGATAGGCAACCGGTACGCCTCGTTCTTCTTTTGCGCCAGCGCCGGCAGCCAGAGGAGCCCCAGCAAGCACAGCAGACAGTATTCTTTTATCATTAGCTTTTGGTGATACATTGTTAAAGTGACAGGTAATCCGCGATGTGTTGCCGTAACTCCAACTCAGAGCACGCCAGGTTCTATGATAATAGCTTACACCTTGAGGCGGAGATTATGTACTGCTTTGATTAAAATATTAAATTGTTGACATTGACTAAATCTATTCTTCAAATGATAAAGAATCTCACTAGCCATATTCCGATCACAACTCTTATACTTTCTTATTTTTTTCTTTGCGGAGGCCTTCATCTGTATGCATTCTGGAGTGTCTTCGATATAGATATTTCCAGTTTGGTAGGCATTACAGACATTCCTAAAAGTTTTATATTCCCCTTCCTTGCTTCACAAGGCTTTTTTCTACTGAATACTCTAACCCATCTATTGACTGCTGAGGGTCTTGACATCTTTTCAGATTCATCAGTGATGGGAAAAAAACAAACGAAATTAGGGAAGATACTAAGAAGACTTAGACACCCCAATGTTATACTGGCACTCGTTGTTGGTCTGATATCCTACTTTGCATTTGATTTCAAAATGAATCCTTTATTCTGGTGGATTTCGTGCATAAGCTTGGTATATGCGCTTACTTATAAAATAACAAGACTTGAAAAAGTAATGCGCTTGATACCAGACGGCACATTAAGATATTATACTGTTTCATCATTGTTGTTTATACCAATCTTCAGTTTTGGATTTGGTAGAACAAGTAGTTTATTGATTTACAATAACAACACTTTGAACCTCATTACTGTCATGGCAAAAGACGAGGAAGCAGTACAATTATCCGATTCACTAAAGTTTTTGGGCTTCATTGGAGATAAGGCAGTAGCCGTTTCTGTTGATAATGAAAATGTGATTTACATAAACCAGTCATCCATTGATCAACTGCAAGTTCATAAGAAAAAGGTGAAAAAGGACTAGTTATTGGATTGTAAAGGTATGAAAGGTTTGAGTTCGATTAAACTTCAATTTTACTTTGAACCTTTTGGGCTAACTTTATATTGATGACGAGGACCTGTCTATATAGATGAGAGAAAAGCAGGAAACCGTTCGTACTAAGTAACAGCTTCCCGCTTCGCTACAGCTTTTCCCCTGAGGCTTTCATTGTATCCAGGCCTTTCGCTTTGATCAGGCTGCGGTAGTTGATCAGGGTAAACTTCTTCTCCGCCAGGTTGCGGAACTCCGGCGACAGGAGCATATCCAGTTCTGTTTGCCGGTGCAGGCTGGCTTTGGGCTTGCCGTCTGCGGTGTTCATCAGTTTGCTGTTCATATCCACCAGCACGTCCATCTCCGGGCTCGACTCCGCTATATGAATAATGACCAGGTTGGGATTTGTCGGGTGCAGGTTGTGGATGAACTTCATGAACTCCTGTTTTTTCGTCTCTACCGGCACGCCCCACATATCGGTATATGTCTCCCCGAAGTAAGTGTTACTGTTTAAGGTAGAGATGCCCAGTTTGTACTTCCGGGCAAGTTTCTCGGTGATGGCCCGGAGTTCGGGTGTTGACAGTGCCACCCCCATGTGCGGATCGATATAGGATATATGCACACCCGAGGCCAGCGCCCTCTCTATCTGCGCCGTCAGCTCCTTCTCTATCTCATCGAGTTGGTAATTGTTATTCTGCAGCGCCTCGCCGGTCGGGAAAAAGTAACCCAGGCTGTCTACGAGGCTGGGAACGGCGGAGCGGCCGGTGACCGGGCCCCAGCGGTAGTATTTCCATTCGGCAGTCAGGGTGAGGTGTACGCCCACGTCGGCATTCGGATATTTCTTCAGGATGGCAACGGTTTCCTGGTACCAGGGGCAGGCGAACATCACCGAGGCCGAGAAGGGCATGCCCGTCTGGGCCAGCTTCTCAATGGCCATGTTGGTGGCGTGGTTCATCCCAATATCGTCTATCCGTAGCAGCACTTCGGGAAGCTTGCCTTTTGCTTTCTGGGCCGAAGCCGTTTGCATAAAAAACGTAACACAGCACAACAGGAATAAAAAGGTGAGCTTTCGCATGATCTATATATAAAAAAGAATTTTTGGAAAGGAGTGAAGTCAGATGCTGCCCTTACACTTTGATATATACCCGCTTCTTGTCCATCCAGTACCCGATCAGCCACAGCAGCAGCATATACGACACGGCAAAGAGCAGCGAGGCGTTGTTGCCGGCCAGCCACGACAGGTACAGGTTATCATATAGCCACCCCCTCAGGCTCGTGTCTCCCACCGGAATCAGGCCCAGCAACTCGATTATAATGCCTGACAGGGCATATATAAACAGCGGGTTCCGGCCGAACACCTCGAAGAAATAAGTCCAGCCTTTGTAGTTGGCCACTTCAATCACCAGCATCAGCACGGCCAGCACCAGCAGGTCCAGGCCAATGGTATAGACTACGTATGAGCTCGTCCAGATAGGCTTGTTGATGGGGAAATAGACATCCCAGACGAGCGCCACCACAATACATACCGCCGCCGACAAGGCCAGCTTGAACACCGTGCCCATGTTGTTGCCGTTCCGCTGTAT
Source organism: Pontibacter russatus (assembly GCF_009931655.1). Lineage (NCBI taxonomy): Bacteria > Pseudomonadati > Bacteroidota > Cytophagia > Cytophagales > Hymenobacteraceae > Pontibacter > Pontibacter russatus. Next base: position 1,791,489 of record NZ_CP047984.1, read on the forward strand.
ATATAAACCCGCCAGAAAGCCTCCGATGACGTTTACGATGGCAGGAAGCGTGCTCAGCAGCCCCTCCGGATCGAACGGAATGCCGTAGCCCCCATACAGATTGTCGGTGGGTATCAGCAACAGGTCGAACTTGAGGGCGGCGTTGCCTTCTAGGCTGTAAGGGTCGGGCTGGTCTCCGAAGAAATACATCATGGCCCAGTAGGCAAGCAAAGCAATGGCGCTGAAAACGATGGCGCCCTTCACCTTCAGGTAATGCACCACCAGCGCCGCAATGCCGTAGCACAATGCAATGCGCTGCAGCACACCCATTATCCGGATATCGGAGAAATCAATCAGCGCCAGCCCGCCGGTGTCGGTGCGGGAGACGAAGGGGAAAGCGTTCAGGAAAAGGCCGATCAGGAAAATCAGGGCCGTTCTGGTGAACACCTTCCTGAGGAAAGCGCCGTCGCCCTGCCTCTCAAACTTGCGCATGCTGAAGCTCATGGCGTTGCCCACCACAAACAGGAAGGTCGGGAAAACCAGGTCAGTGACGGTGAACCCGTGCCAGGCCGCGTGCCGGAAAGGCGCGTATACATTTTGCCAGCTTCCGGGCGTGTTCACCACTATCATCAGGGCAATCGTCATGCCCCGCAGCACGTCCAGCGACAGGTAGCGCTGCCGCGTCGCGGGCTTCAGAAGGCCATCCGGGGAAACGGCCTGCGCAGTAAAGAGTTTATTCATATAGAGGCATTTTAGGAATCAGTTTATAGATACAGTCGCCTTACAACGAAGCGGGTCTTATTTTCCGCCGAGCTTGTCCACTTTATCAAAGTACTCTTTCTGGAGTTGCAGCGTCCTAGTGTCTGCTTTCACGGCTTTCAGCGCTTTCGTCAGGGCCTCCACTTTGTTCTCTGTCAGCAGTTTACCAAGTTCTTTCGAGGCTTTTGCCCCTTCTCCCGCGTAGTGGTTCGGGTAGCTGGCGTACCACCAGATGCCGGTATACAGATTCGGAAGGTCCGCCATGCGCTTCAGGTTCTCGCCCGATTCCTGCGTGGCCCGCTCCTGCTTCACCAGGTCGGGGCGCAGGTACAGCAGCGAGGAGGTCTCGTTCTCGCCCGCGTGCTGGTCGCCCGCCGGGTCAGACTTGCGTACTTTTTTCACTTTCTCGGCGAAAGCCTGGTCCTGCACCGGATCGAAGAAGTACACGGCATAGTCCTTCGGGTTCTCCAGCTGCGACTGCACAAAATAGCGCAGCAGTTGCGGGTTGCCGCCGTGGCCGTTCACAATCACAATCTTGTTGAAGCCGTTACGCGCTATCTCCTCCACCGTGGCGTGCAGCAGGTCCCACACCAGCTCGCTTGGCAGCGCAAAAGTGCCCGGCTGGTGCTGGGCCTCATATACCTGGCCGTAGAAAAAATCGGGGAATACCACGGCGTACTCGTTTTTGGCGGCGCGCGCCGACCACTCCCGCACATGGATCAGGTCGGAGCCGAGGGGGGCGTGCATGCCGTGCTTTTCCAGGATACCGATGGGCAGGATGCAGGTGCGATTCGATTTCTCCAGCGCCTTGGGCCAGTCGCTGGCGGTCAGCTCGTCCCAGCGCGCAGGAAGCTCCTGTGCCACCGTACTGCCCGCCAACAGCAGCAATATGAATAAGAGTCTAAGTGATAGCATATATAAAAGGATGAAGTGTAAATATTTCTGTTATACCATAGTCAATATAAGAATTTTAAAGTTTTCCCAACACCGTTTCCATATATTTTTAATGAAGCTATGATATAATTATTTCACATTGCCCTTTTATATATTAGGGAATACAACTATGTTCACCTGCACCTGTCTGGCAGTATGCCCGTAACAGGAACAGGCCCTTGTACCGTAGGGCTATTATACGCTATGCCGATCAGGGCTGTGGTGGCGACTAATCCGCGTTAAATCATATATAACCTACCTTATGAGACCATATATATTAGCAGAGACGAACTGGAAAGACATTAAAGACCGGCAGTTTGAGGTGGCCGTGCTGCCCTGGGCCGCCACCGAGGCGCACAACTACCACCTGCCTTACGCCACCGATATCATCGAAGCCGACCACATTGCCGCCGAGTCCGCCCGCAAGGCATGGGAGGCAGGCGCCAAAGTGATTGTGCTGCCCACCATCCCCTTCGGCGTGAACACGGGGCAGACGGATATTTTGCTGGATATAAACATGAGCCCAAGCACCCAGGCGGCGGTGCTGAATGATGTGCTGGAAGTGCTGAACCGGCAGGGCATCCGCAAACTGCTTTTGCTGAACAGCCACGGCGGCAACGACTTCAAGATGATGATCCGGGAACTGGGGCTGAAGTATCCTAATATGTTTATCTCGAGCTGCAACTGGTTTCAGGCCATGAACAAGCCCGAGTTCTTCGAGCACCCCGGCGACCACGCCGACGAGATGGAAACTAGCCTGATTCTGCACCTGCGCCCCGACCTGGTGCGTCCGCTGGAGGAAGCCGGCGAAGGCCGCGCCAGGAAACCGAAAATAAAAGCCTATACCGAAGGCTGGGCCTGGGCCGAGCGGAAATGGTCGCAGGTGACGGAAGACACCGGCGTGGGCAACCCCAAAAAGGCCACCAAGGAGAAAGGCGCCCGCTTTTTCGAAGCCGTTACCGACAAACTAGGCAACCTGATGAAGGACTTGGCCAAAGCTGATCTGGACGACCTGTACGAGTAATGCAAAACAGCCGCCTGCTCCATATATGGGAAAGCAGGCGGCTGTTTATATGTGCGTTATATATAGCCTAAAGCACTTTCAGGATTTCTTCGATGGGCGTTTCCCCGATAAAGGACTTCACCAGCCGCCCTTCCGGCGAATACACAAAAAGGGAAGGCGTCTCTATGGGCCCCACCTCGTTCAGGATGTCGTTGATGGTCGTCTGGGCGAAATACACGTCGCGCTGGTCTGCCAGTTTATACGTCTGCGCAAACTGGTCCAACTGTGGCAGGCTGGCATCCGAAATGAAGTAAATCTGATAATCATCGAAGGCGGCTATATTTTCGCGAATCTGGGCTGCCTCCCGCTGGCAGTGGTCGCAGTCCGGCTGAAACAGCACTAAAACGGTGCTCCCTTCCAGTTCGTTCACCATTAACTTGTTGCCATCCAGGGTGGTGAGGGGGAGCTTGGGCAGCTCGTTGGGGGCGGCCGCCACAGGTGCCGCTGCCGACTGCACAGCAGGCGCTGTGGTTGTGCTTCCGGTAGCTGGCTCAGCAACCTCTTCATTCGAATTGATTACCAAATCAGCCAAAAACACCGCCAAAAGTACGGCAATGGTAACCGTTAAAAGTATTATTCCTTTTTTCATATCCATCATATCACTGCCCGTTAACCTGCCCCACAACTGTTTACACCAGTGGCCCCACGTTGCCCATAACAGCCACGCGGCCACGCTTGTTCTGCGCACGCCCCTTGCATGGGAATGCACGAAAGGCATTTTTTACAAATGGCTCCTCAATATAGGAAGCAAATTTGTAGCAAATTTGAATTTAGCCCTCATCCTGGCGCGACATGCACATATATTTAGGGGCTGGAGCGAAAATCACTGCAAAAGCTTCTCCCGCCTCCGTTTCGCTCCCCTGCCACCATCAGCAAAAGGACACAAGCACCAGTACACAAGACTTTTTTATCTATATCTACCTGATATACAGCAGAAAAATGCATGAAATGCTGTATGGATAGGGCAAGTTAATTTTGTCCGGGTACTTATCTTATGATACACCAGTGGATGCTCTCCTGGAAGTAAAAGGTTATATATAAGCAAAGGGCTCCACGCCAATATGGGAGCCCCTGCCTTATATATAGGAACAAACTGGGCTGATTACTCTACAGCCATGCCTGCCCCGGTTCCGTTGTCGAAGTAAATCCAGTCCAGCGCCAGAAAGCTTCTGTCTTTCGCCTCCTCGCTGCGGAACACAAAGAACAGTTCGTTGGGGCCTCCCGGAGCGGCCTGCACCGGTGCCGAAACAGTGCGCAAACTTCTCCCCCCACTGTTGCCAGTGGCTGGTGTTACGGTGGCGGTACTCACCATTTTACCCGTCGGAGAGCCCACACGCACCTCAATTGTGCCGCCTGCCTTGCCCGAGGCCAGGTTAAAGGTCAGTTGTTTGATGCCCGTCAGGTCGATGTTCCGGAAGCCTATATAGGAGCCGTCTTTGATATCGCTCACCATCGAAGGGCCATCGCCGTGCGGTTGCTGCCGCCCTACGCTGCGGAACGAGTCGAAGTCCTCGGCCTGCACCCTGGGGTGGCGCAGCAGCACGACCTCGCGGCCCGTGAGCGGGCCGGTGATTTTACTGCCACTGTCGGTGTAGCTGGCCGATATGATATAGGTTCCAGCTTCGCCTTTGCCTTTATGTTCATCCAGGGCATAGGTGCCCGCCAGCGGCAGGCTGCCTTGCCCGGCATCGGCCAGCGACAGGATATACTCCACCATGGCGGTTGCTTCCTCCAGGCTATGTTGCGGGTGCGCCGCCATCACGTTTTTGCCCCAGTTGCCGTTACCGCCCGAAATTATCTTCTTCGCCAGCATCGGCAACGCGGCGTCGTTCTCTTTGTAGCGCACCGCTACTTCCTTATAGCTCGGCCCTATCGACTTGTCGGCCACCGCGTGGCAGGATTTGCAGTCGCTCTCCGCGATCAGGGTTTTGCCCCGCAGGAACTTTATTGAACCGGCCTCTGCATTCTGGCTGTTGGAACTCAGCAAGGCAAGGTCTTTGCCTTCCGAAAGATAGTCAACCGCGAAATTTACCTGGTCTGCTGCAATGCCGCTGTTCAGCTGGCCATCTTCCTTATCACGCACGCTTACCTTGTAATCCAGCTTCCTGTCGTCGAAGTAGAAGCTTCTGTTGCCGGCAAACGCCACTTGCACCTCCGGCATCTCGTTGCCCACCCGGATCTCCACTTCGGCTGTTGCCTTGTCGCCTCCCTTGTCTGTCACGGTGAGTTTGGGCCTATACACGCCCGGCTTGCTGTAGGTGAAAACCGGGGCTACTTCCGTAGACTTCTCCCCCGCCCCGGATTCCCAGGCGTAGGTCAGTTCGTCTTCCTTGTCGTAATCAAAGGACTGCTCCGCAGAAAGCTTCGTTTTGAAAGGGGCGGCGCCCACTGTCTTCTCCGCCTCTATCTGGGCAATCGGCTGCCGGTTGCCCTCCGCATACTCAATGCGCACGAGCGTGGCATCGGGGTTGCGGGCAAAGTAATTGGCCCCGTACTGCAGCACGTACATGGCCCCGTCCGGACCGAACTTCACATCAATCGGGTGCGCAAACTCCTGGCTCTCCAGGAAAGGCTCGATCTTCTGCAGATTCCCTTCCTCGTCGAAGGTGAGCACTTTCATCCAGTCGCGCGCCCACTCAAAGATGAACATCTTGTTGTTATAGTACTCCGGGAAACGGTACCGCGACTTCTCGTAATCGTCGACGTATAAGAAGGGCCCGGCCATCGCCGAGCGGGAGCCGGTGCCCAGCATCGGGAATTCCGCAGACTCCCCATAGGGGTACCAGATCATGGCTTTGCGGGCAGCAGGCAACTCGCGGGCACCATCGTTGTTCGGCGACTCGTTGACTGGTCGCTCCGGATCAAACTTAGGGCCTATCTCATTCGTGGCAAAGTTGAAATCGGCGTAGGCTTTGTTGTCTCCCACAAAGTAGGGCCAGCCGTAGTTGCCCGCGGTGCGGGCCTGGTTCCACTCGTCCTGGCTCAGCGGCCCCCGCTCGTTGGCAACACCGCCATCCGGGCCCACATCCCCCCAGTACACATAACCGCGCTTGTCCACTATTACGCGGTACGGGTTGCGGGCACCCATCACATATATCTCAGGCCGCCCCTTCGAGCCGTCTTTCGGAAACAAATTTCCGTCTGGAATGGTGTAGGTGCCGTCCGGGTTTAGTTTGATGCGCAGGATTTTGCCGCGCAGGTCGTGGGTGTTGCCGGATGATTTCTGCGCATCAAAAGGTGCCCGGCCCGGGCGCTCGTCAATCGGCGTAAAGCCATCCGACTCCTTGGAACTGGTGTTGTCGCCGGTGGTCAGGTACAGCAGGCCGTCCGGCCCGAAGTAAACGTTACCCGCAGAGTGGCAGCAGGTCTCGCGCTGCACAGGCACCTGCAGCACCACTTTCTCCGAATTCATGATCAGGCTGTCTCCGCCCTGCAGCTTAAACCGGGAGAGGTTCTGCACCGCTTCGCCGCCCTTTGGCGAGTAGTAGAGGTATATATAATTGTTGGTTTCAAACTCCGGGTCCAGTTCCAGGCCGAGCAGGCCGTCTTCGTAATTTCCTTCGGTGTTCACCTCCAGTTTGGCCAGCACCCTTGTTTCTTTCTTCTCCGGGTCATATAGCTTCACGCTGCCCAGGCGCTCCACGAACAGCACGCGCCCGTCGTGCAGGATTTCCATTTCGATCGGCTCGTGCAGGTACGTGTCCAGCACCACCTGCTGGAAGCGGTTGTCTTCCGGCACCTGCACCGTAGTTGCTTTTTCGTAATCGAGCCCCGGCCCCTCCAGGGTGTAGCGGATACCCCCGAGCAGGTGCTGCAGGAAGTCCTGGTTCTGGTAGCTTTCGGCGGTGCCGCCCGCCGCCGTGTAAAACATGCGCCCGCCGTCATACTCCCGGTACCACGAAACGGGTGTGTTCTGTGCCTGCACCAACACCTTCGCCCCGGGGCTCAGGTTCTCCATCTGGCGGAGGGCATCCTGCTGCTTCCAGCTTTGCTGCAGCCCTTCGGTCAGGTCCTTCTCCTCTCCCACCACCTGCATCGCCACCTCTGTTACCTGCAGCAGACTGTCCGGCTGCGGTATATAGGCAGCGCCCAGCAGGCTGTTGTACCAGGGCCACTGGTATCGCGAACTACCGGCGGCATGCACGCCCACCAGGCCGCCGCCCGCCTGCACGAAGCGCTCTACTTCATTCTGCTGCCGCGTGTTCAGCACGTCCTGCGAGGTGTTTAGAAAAACCACCGCCCCGTACTGCCTCAGCGAGTCCTCCGTAAAATAGGCGGGGTTGGTGGTGGTGTCTGCGACAATTTCGTTTGCTGAAGCGTAAGCCGCGAGGGCTTTCATGCCTTCACCGGAGACCTGCTGCCCTGTGGTGTTTTTGGAGAAGATCAGTATCCTGTTCTCCTTTTCGCCGGAGCAGCCCCACAGAAAAGTGAGCAGCACAGCGTAGAGGGCGTACCTGAATATTTCTTTAGGGTGGTGTTCTACCAACATATAGGTTAGGATTATTTCAAAACAGCTCTCAATTTACGTACTTCATGTTTATCCGGCAAATGAGGCGCCCCGTGTCTGATGTCATACCTTTGGTATCTGCAGGAGCGGTTTACACTCCTTACTTAAACCTCTAATAGTTTTTGCGCATAAATGCTGTGCAATTACTTTCAAACCACCCCTGCCCCTCCTTATCCAAGGAGGGAGTCTGCATATGCTTTCTCCTACTTTGAGGACTACAGTTGAAGATATAGCTATTAAAGAAGACATAGCTATTAAAAAAACACTTCTTATATACCCATATATCCAGCTGTCTGCTAAGAGGAAGGTAAAAGAAATAGTAAGGAAAACTCCCCTCTTTGGATAAGGAGGGGCAGGGGTGGTTGGACAGATAGGCAGTACCCATTTGATAGTGATATTAAACCTCTAATAGGATAGGCTCACTTAGCTATCAATTGAAATTATAGGTAAAAGTTCGGAACGCAGTTTTACTGTATGTTTCCTTAAAGAAATGATAAGGAAGTATCATAATTGCACCTATAGAACCAGTTCGTAATGCATTGCTGCAGGATATACTTCACAGCGAATCCTGGTATATATGCCTTTGATGACAAGTATTTGCAACGCCCGCCTACTTCCCTATATAGCCTGCGCGTTGCTGCTCTGCGACAGGTTGCCCTGCAGGTCCACAGCCCGGACCGTGAGTTTTTTGCCTTTTAGTTTGTCAGTGGCTGGCACCGAAAAGCTTGTGAGCGGGGTAAAGCCGACTTTCTCGCCGTCGAGGTACAGGTTGTAGCCGAGCAGGTTCCGGTTGTCTGTTGCCTTGTCCCACTGTGCCACCAGGTGCTTCTCTGCGGTATTCAGCTTCAGGTTTTTTGGCGTGGAGGGCGCGGCGGTATCCGGCCGCAGGCGTTGCAACACGTTGGCCAGCGCCCGGAACTGGTGGTAAGAGGCCTTCCAAATCTGAGCCTTGAGCGCCGTTTTCTGCTTCGGCTCCTTGTCGAGGCCGCCGGGGTACCAGTCGCCGTGCGTGTGGTCTATCAGGTATTGGTCTATATAGTCCCACTGCTTCTGAAACAGGTCGAAGTATTGCATCTTGTCCTTCGGGTAGAGATCGGCCATCAGCAGCAGTGTGTTCAGCCCTTCTGCCTGCGCCCACCAGTTCTTGGAGTCTCTCAGGATGGTGATGTCATCTTTCCCCTTAAAGTAGTAGCCGCCGTCGTAAAAGCCGCCCACCGTGTGGTCGAAGCCGTTTTGGATGGTATGGTCGGCCATCTTTTTTGCCACTTGCATGGTCTTGCTGTCGTGCTTCAAGCCCAGCACATGCGAGGCCTCCAGCATCAAATAAGCCGTCTCAATGTCGTGCCCAAAGGACACTTCGTCGAGGTGGTGGTTTTCCCGGATCACTTCTTCTGTAGAGTCCCTGAAGGACACCGGTTTCCAGTCATGCGTCAGGAAGAGGGTGAGGTAGCCTTTGTCCGTCACCATGGTGTCCCGGATCAGGACCAGCATTTCCTCCAGCCGCTCCCGCACCAGCGGGTCGGGCCACACCTGGTACAGCTCCGTGAAAGCCTCCAGCAAGTGGATCGAGCTGTTCTGGTCTTTGTAGCCGATGGTAGAACTGTATGGGGTCTGGCTGGTGCGTTGCACGGGGGTGCCGTCTTTCCGCAGTTCCTGGTAGTAGCCTTTGTGTACGGGGTCGTGGCTATGCTCCTCCAGCCAGCCGAATGTTTCCCGGGCGAGGCTCAGGGCGCTTGTGTCGCCGGAGGCCTGGTAGTAGGCGGCCAGGCCATATATGGCAAAGGCGTTTCCGTAGGCAGACTTGGCCGCCCCGGCGTACCCGTTGCTGCTTGCCTCCTCCTTCACATTTCCCTGCCGGTCGACCAGTGTATAAAAGCCGCCGTGCTTCTCGTCCCACATCTTGTCCCGCAGGAAAGCCACCCCCTGTCTGGCGCTGCTCAGGTAATGCGGCACATCAGGATACAGTTGCGAAGCCTTGGCATTCGACCATATATGGCGGGCCTGCGTCACGATCATCTTGTCCTGCGGGCCAGTGGGTTTCCAGTCGTGGGTATAGGTGCTCGTGAATCCTCCGTACTGCTTGTCCACCACGCGCGGATACCAGGCGTTGAGCATCTCTGTTTTGATGGAGTTCTCTATCTCGGCGGCGAGTTTGGCCCTTGTGTCAGTTTGCGGATTTGCAACGGCGACAGGCAGTTGGAAGGGCAGCGTGCGAAAAGCAACGATGGGCAAAGCGGCGGTTGCCAGGAACAGCAGCAGTGTATTTCGTTTTAGTCTCATGGCATATAAACAGATGTCGTGATGGTGGTCAACAACATATACAGCTGATTTATATATAAGTTGGTTCGAATACTTCTGTCAGCTTTACTGTGCTGCAAGGGAGCGGCTGTGGGCTCACTGGCTACCGCTTTGTCACGATCAGGTTCTGCTGCAGTTTCACTTTCCTCCTGTCGCCCCGATAGCCTGAGATATAAACCTCATTCAATGCGCTGCTGTCCAACAGGAGCGTGCGCGAGGACTGCGACAAATAGCCGGTGCCGTAACTGAACTCCTCCCTCCGCTTCAGGCCGCTTTTGTAATACAGGTCCGCGAAGGCATCTGAGGAACGCAGCCGCACCACCTGCCTGCCTGTAGCCTGCGCCTCCTCAAAAACTTTCAGGCTGTCGCTGTTCACGCCCACCAGCAAAAGCGGCTTGCCCTCTGCCGTGACGAGCCGGGCCAGCGACTTGGCGTCTCCGCCCACCGTAAACCCGGTTGACCTACCCGCCACAAATTCGCCTTTGCCGTTGCCCAGCAGCACCGTGCCGTAGGAGGCGTCATAGAGGCCCATACCGGTTTCGGCTGCGTAGGAATTGCCTGCCAGCACCACGTCCAGGTGGTTATCGCCGTTTACATCATCCACCGCCATGCCGAAGACCGGGGAGAACTGGGCTCGCACTGGCAACGCTTTGATGGAAAACTTGCCACTCCCCAGGTTCTCTATATAGCTGCTGCTAAACACATGGCTCCGGCCAACAAAGGCCCCCTCCAGTTCCTCTTCACTGAAAAGCTCGTCCAGCGTCACCTCCGCGTAAGCAGCGTAGCTCGTAAACCGCCGCCGCATCGACACAATCTGGTCGGTGAGGGCGTCGCGGGTGGCCACGGGATAGCTCTCCCCGCCGATGTATCGCCCGATAATCGGATCTATCACCCCGTTGCCATCAAAGTCGCGCGCATATATGGTAACCGGTTCCTCCTGCGAGGCTTTGTAGCGGGAGTTCAGGCCCAGGTTTCCCGCCACATAATCCATATCCCCGTCGTTATCGAAATCCCCCGACGCGATGCTGTTCCACCAGCCGTTTGTGTGTGCCAGCCCAACGGAGGCGGTTACATCGGTGAGCTTTCCTTTTTCATTTTTGAAAAAGCTGACAGGCATCCACTCCCCGACCACCACCAGGTCCACCTGCCCGTCGAGGTCGAAGTCAGTCCATATAGCTGCGGTTACCATGCCCAGGCGCTGGAGACCTTTACACACCGCTTCCGTGGCATCCGTGAAAGTGCCCCCGTTGTTCTGCAGGATGCTGCCCTGCCCGGGCATGGGGTACTGCCGCGGACTGTTGCGCCCCCCGACAAACAGGTCTAAGTCACCGTCCCGGTCGTAGTCTGCGGCTGCCACGCAGGAACTGCTGGACACTAAATGGGGGATGGCCTGCTCCTCAAGTCGAAATTTTCCGCTGCCATCATTCCTGTAGAACCGGTGCCGGTAGGCTTCCGCGCCCGCCATTTCCTCGTTGCCACCCGCTGCCACGTACAGGTCCAGGTCTCCGTCGCCGTCTGCGTCAAAGAACAAGGCTCCCGCGTCGTCGGCTGTGTTTGGGGTGCCTTGGAGGGGTTCAGCTTTGAATTTACCCTGTCCGTCCCGCGTAAATAAGGTGCCAGTGCGCCGGGCAGATCCGCCTACGAAGAAATCATCCAGCCCGTCGCCGTTCACGTCTCCCACACTTATTCCCGGTCCGTTTCGGGTGAGTTTGTGCGGCAGCAGCGGCTGGTTCTTAAAATCTATATAATCCTCTTCCTCGTGTTTGTAGGCGATGCCATATATAGCATTGGCCTGCCGGAAAAGCGGCGCCGGTGCGCGCTCGTTTCCGGGTTTCTTTTCAGAGGCATTCTTGTACTCCGCCTGCAGCACCTGGTTGCTCCTGACATTGGTCAGCAGCTGGCATTTGCCGTCGGGCCAGATGATTTCCACGGAATCAACAACGGTTGCCTGCCCCAGCCCAAAGTGTATCGTGTGGTCCACGGACGACTGGAAACCCCGTGACAGGTAATGTTCATATACCTGCTGCTCCCCTTCGTGCCTGAGCCGGACGGTTGCCCCGATACCGCCGAGATTCGGAGCCTGCCCCTTCAGCACGATTTGCAGGTAATGGTTGCCGTCGTTTACCTGCTCCGCGTTGTTCCGGTAGATGAAGGCCTTGCTGTTGATGTTGTTGACCACCAGGTCAAGGTCACCGTCGTTGTCCAGATCTGCGTACACGGCCCCGTTGGAAGTGGACGGCTCGCCCAGGCCCCACTCTGTTGATTTATTTGTGAATGTCAGGTCTTTCGCGTTTTGGTATATATAGTTGGGAATCACGATGCTCTTCAGCTTTTTGAATTGCTCCTGGAGCCTTGCCTCAATCGCCTCCCCGGTGCCGAACATGGCTTCCTCGGAGTTGTAGCGCACATAATCGAGGTCTATCATGTCTTTCATATAGCCGTTCGTGATGAAAAGGTCGCGCCAGCCGTCGTTGTCATAATCCGCGAACAGGGCGCTCCAACTCCAGTCAGTGGCATATACGCCCGCCAACTGGCCGATTTCGCTGAAGGAGCCGTCCCCGTTGTTCAGTTGCAGCGTGTTGCGGACGTACTGGTCTTCATAACCCAGGCGCCTGTTCAGCATGAAGCGGTCATAATTTCCGGCCTCCATGGTGGTTTTCTGCCGCTTGTTGCCTTCCGGCAGCATGTCTAACTCAATGATGTCCGGCAGGCCGTCGTTGTTGTAATCAGCTATGTCGGTGCCCATGCCGTTGTAGCTGTGGTGCCGCAGGTACTCGCCTGCTCTGTTAGTGAAGGTGCCGTCCTGGTTGTTTATCCAGAGCAGGTCGTTGCTCAGAAAGTCGTTGGCGGTATATATATCCGGCCAGCCGTCCTGGTTCACGTCGCTGACGGCCACGCCCAGGCCCCTGCCCTCCACCAGTATGCCCGCCTCCCCAGACACATCGGTAAACGCCCCCTTGCCATCGTTTCTGAAGAGTTTGTCGGTGCTCGGCGACGTGCCGTCAGTAATTTTCGGACGCGCTATGTTGGGGTTGAGGTTTTTGTCCGGGGCGTTCCGGAGCAGGTACGCATCCAGGTCGCCGTCTTTGTCATAGTCCAGAAAGGCGGCCTGCGTGCTGTAGCCCACGGCAGCCAGGCCATAGGCGGCTGCCTCTTCTTTGAAAACAGGCTTCCCCTCCGCATTTTGTCCTTTGTTGATGAACAGTAAGTTGGGGGTCTGCGGCTCACCGGCAACGGGGTTTACCGTGCAGACATATATATCCAGCAGCCCGTCCTGGTTGATGTCTGCCATCGTTACACCGTTCGCCCAGGTGCTGGTGGCTACACCGGCAGGAACTGTCACGTCCTCAAACTGAAGGTCGCCTTTGTTCAGATACAGTTCGCCCGACACCATGTTGCCCGTGAAGTAGATGTCCGGCAGGCTGTCGTTGTTGACATCCCCCACCGCCACGCCGCCGCCATTGTATATATAGCCAAAGGTGAGGACGTTGAAGGAATCTGACTCTGTAATAGTGTTGGCAAAATTGATGCCCGTGGTTCCTGGTTTGAGCAGGGTGAAGAGCGGCTTCTCCTTTTGAAGCAGGTCGCAGCTGCTTAACAGGGAAGAAAGGGTAATCAGAAGCAACAGATATTTAAACGCCATCACCTTAAAATCAATCCAGAAAAGAATTTGTCTGCCTGCTTAGCGCGGTTTGTATATACCCGCGCCATTTTTGCGCTGCCTATATGTCGGCTATATGCACTAAAGCAGCGGACAACGTACAGTAGCAGTAAGTTCAGCGACAGGGGCTTGCATTTTTTCAGAGCAACATGTATCCCCTTCTATATATAAAAGCAGCGTCCGGGATAACACAGAAGGTCCCCGGCCAACCCAGCCAGGGACCTTCTCAAGTACAGCCTGTTTTTAGTAATTCGGATTTTGCGCTTCAATTCCGCCCGCGCCCAGTTCCGGGTTCCTGCTTATCTCATCTTGCGGAATCGGAAGCACAAAGTCCCTGTCTGGGTCAAAGGTGTAGGTGGTAAAAGGCGGCTCGATTTTGCCTTCTTTTATCCAGCGCAGCACGTCGAAGTCACGGCCCTCTTCTCCTCCCCTTTCCACCTGGCTCTCGTGCCTGATGGCCGCGAAAACCTGCTCTGCGGTTGCAACCGGGTATTGCGCGGTCGGGTAGTGCGGCATCATCACATCTGCCCGGTCACGGATCATGTTCAGATACTCCACTGCCTTAGCCTGGTTTCCCAACTGGTTCTCGCACTCGGCCAACAACAGGAGCGCTTCCGCAAACCTGAAAATCCTGGTGTTGATGCCCGCAGGCTGGAAACCCTGATCTGACTTGTACAGGTTCGTGTACTTCTGCCAGCTTACCTTGATGGGCTGCCCATTCAATATAGATGAACCGGCACCGCCCTGCATGGCCTCTGTCAGTTTACTGTTGCCGTTGTTAAACTCATCGCCCGGGAAATAGACGGTGTAATCCAGCCGGGGGTCTCTTTTGGCGGCCCCGTTCTCCGGTGTCTCAAATTCATTCAGCAGGTCGTTCGATGGAATCAGGTTTCGCCACGAGATGGGGTTAATCTCCTGGTTGCGCACCGAGGACTGCGGCTGCGTGGCTCCGTCGCCGCTGCCCCAGTTATACCCATTGTCGCTCCTGCCCTGAAAGCCGATCTCCCATATAGATTCGGAATTGTACTCTGTCTCTTCCTTGAAATTGTCGAGGTAATTGTCCGTAAGGGAATAGGAGCCCAGCAGTTTCTCCAGTTCTGTTTTGGCCGATGCGTAGTCTCCCTGCTGCATATAGGCTTTGCCCAGCAGGAAAGTGGCGGCCCCTGAGGTGGCCCGGCCCAGGTCTCCTCCTGACCGGGTTGCCGGTAGAACTGCCTGCGCCGCCTTCAGATCTTCCATAACCAGCGCATATACATCGGCTACGGGCGCCCTGGGCTTGAAGTCATCAACGGCGCTGACAGGCTCTGTGTAGACAGGCACAGGGCCGAAGAAGTTTACGAGCTCATAATAAGCCCAGGCTCTCAGGAATTTCGCCTCGGCCACCATCAATCCAATTGTCTCCGTGTCGCCGGTGGCGGTGGGGCCGTTCGCAATCACGGTGTTGGCTCTGTGGACAGCGGTGTAAAAACCAGTCCAGATCGCCCCAATCACCGAGTTGTCGGGCGAGGTGCCGCCATTCAGGATTTGCGCCCTCGGCGCCTCCAGTTGGGCGCCCCCCGTTGCATAGTCGGGGCTGCGCAGGGCGTGCGTGAAGAACCACTCCCTTGCCACCAGCAGGTTAGAGTGTGCCACGGCATATATGCCGGTAACGCCTTTCTCCAGGTCAACGGCGTCTTTGAAGTAGACCTCCGTGGTGATGTAATTGGGATTTACCTTTTCTAAATCGTCGTGGCAGTTCGTCAGGAAAAAAATCCCCAGCAAGCATGCGGCTATATATACTTTTCTCATTAGCAGGTCAGGTTAAGTCGGATTTACAGTTCGGATCAGAAACTACAGCGTGATTTGGATGCCACCTATCAGGGTTCTGGGGGTGGGGTACTGGCCAAAGTCGACGCCGTTGGACAGCAAGCTTCCCTGCAGGGTTCCGACTTCCGGATCTAAGCCGGTATAGTCTGTTAGGGTAAACAGGTTCTGCGACGTGAAGTAGACGCGAATGCTGCCCACTTTGCCGCCAGCAAATGAGTTCAGGGCTCCCTGCGGTATGGTATAGCCAATGGCGAGGTTCTTGAGCCTGAGGTAAGAGCCGTCCTCGATAAACCTGTCAGACACGCGGTTGTTGCGGTTCGGGTCGCCGGCCACCATCCGCGGTATGTCCGTGTCCGTGTTGGAAGGCGACCAGGCGTCCAGCACTTGCGCGCCCGCGTTGAACAGGCGCTGCCCACCCTCGATGATCACGCGGCTCGCGTTATATATCTCGTTGCCCTGCACACCCTGGAAGAAAAGAGACAGATCAAAGTTTTTATATCCGGCCGTGGCGTTCAGCCCATAGCTGAAACTCGGCAGGTAGCTTCCGATAAAGGTCCTGTCCGCATCGTTTATGACACCGTTGCCGTCCAAATCCTTGAACTTGATGTCTCCGGCCCTGGTGCCATTCTCCTGTGTCGGGGAGTTTGCCACTTCGTCATCGCTCTGGAAAATGCCCGCCACCTGCCAGCCGTAAAATGACTGGATGGGCTCGCCAGCCTGCGTGCGGGTGATCTGGTTAGAACCGAAATCCTGGTTTCCGGCGGCGTCTATCACGGCGCTGGCAGCCGTTAGCTCCACCACCTCGTTCCTGATCCTGCTCAGGTTGGCATTCACGCTCCACTGAAAGGGTTTCTCACTCTCGTTGTAGCCCGCCTGAAACTCAAAGCCGCTGTTTTTCATCGTGCCGACGTTAGCAAACACGCCGGCGCCCCCGAAACCGAAGGAGTTAGGCGTGGGCACGCTCAGAATCAGGCCGTACTTATCATCCGTAGTCCTTTCGAAGTACTCGGCAGAGAACGTCACTTTGTTGTTGAACAAGCCCACGTCCACGCCCCCGTTTACCATGCTGGTGATCTCCCACTTCAGCTCCTTGTTTGCTATGCCCGAGTAGTAAGAGCCCAGCACCGGGTTGCCGTCCGTCGTGAACGGGTAGGCACTGGCGTTTACCTGCGCCAGCACCATCCAGGGGTAGTTGCCCAACCCGTTGAAGCCCACTTTGCCATAGCTGGCCCTTAATTTAAGCTCTGACAAGGCCCCAACGCCTTTCATAAACTCCTCTTCTGACAGCCGCCAGCCAACGGATGCACCCGGAAAGGAGCCCCATTTGTTGCCGGGGGCAAATTTTGAAGAGCCGTCGTAGCGCATGGAGGCACTCAGCAGGTATTTGCTCTTGAACTCGTAGTTGATGCGGCCCAGGTAGGAGATGATGAGACTTTCCTCGTACCCTCCGCTTGCGGCAAGGTTAGCAGCGTTTGTCAGTGTCTGCACGATGTTGTTCGGCTGGCTGCCGGACATGCTTTCCGAAATGCTCTTGAATCCCTGCCGCTCCTGCACCGCCACCGCATTCACATAGTGGTCGCCAAAGGTGTCGTCGAAGGTCAGCTGATTCGTTATGAGCAGCGAACGGCCTGTCGTCCTGTTGTTCTGTATTGTGGCGTTCGGTCTCGAGACCAGGCCGCCCGCGTCATATATCGGCAGGTATACGTCATTCAGGTTATTGTAGTAATCCAGGCCGCCTGTCGATCTGAAACGCAGCCAGTCTGTGATTTTGGCCTCTATGAAAAGGTTGCCGAGTATTTTGACGTTGCGGTTATAGTACTCATCCATGAGCGCCTCCCGGACCGGGTTGGTGGGGTCCGAGCTGTCCAGCGCGTCCGCCTCTCTGAAGCCGCCTAATTTTGTGGGGTCATACACGGGGATATAGGGCTGCGAGCGGATGGCATTCACGAGCTTGCTCCTGTTTCCGGCATTGTCGTACCGCTGGTCGCTGTAGGAGCCCATCAGGTTTTCGCCCACCGTGAAGACCTTGCCCAGGGTGTGGGTGGAGTTGAGCCGCAGACTGTAGCGCTCAAAGCCTACGCCCTCCATGATGCCGTCCTGCTTGAAGTAACCGGCATTGGTGAAAAACTGCGACTTCTCGTTGCCGCCGGACAGGGTGATGTTGTTCTGCGTGATCATGCCTGACGTAAAGAGCTCGTCCTGCCAGTCGGTGTTGGTCTGCGCGTAGGTTTGGGAAGCGCCGGTATATATAGGCTTGTTAAATTCTTCGGGGCTCAGTCTGGAAGGCAGGTTGGCGTCCGGGTCTGAGTTTTTGATGAGCGTGGTGGCGTACTGCACGTACTGTTCCGTGTTCAGCAGGTCGAGCTTTTTCGTGGCGTGCTGTGTCCCGATGCTTGAGTCAATCGAAACCCGCATTTTACCGTCTTTCCCCCCGGACTTGGTCGTGATGATGACGACCCCGTTCGCCGCCCTGGAACCGTACACAGCCGTTGCGGCGGCATCCTTGAGCACATCCACCGAAGCAATGTCCTTGGTGTCGATGCCGGAGAGGCCGCCCGTGGGCACGCCATCCACCACATACAGCGGCTCAGAGTCGAAGTTTACCGAGCCCACTCCCCTGATGCGCACCACCGGGGCTGTTCCGGGGGTGCCGGTGTTGACCACCGTAACCCCGGCAACTCTTCCCTGCATGGCCTGGGCAACGCTGGGCACCGGCAAGGCGGCTATTTCTTTGGAAGATACGGAGGAGATGGCACCCGTGACGGCTTCTTTCTTTTGCACCCCGTAGCCCACCACCACTACCTCCTGCAGCGCCTCCGTATCGTCGCCCAGGGTTATGCTCATTGTCTCCGGCCCTGCAAAGCCCCGCTCTACGCTGGTAAAGCCGATAAAAGAGAATACCAGGGTGCCCGCCTGCTCCGGCACATCAAGACTAAACGTGCCATCCGCCCCCGTTGCCGTTCCCCGGGTTGTGCCTTTCAGCAGCACGGTTACCCCTGGCAGCGGGTCGCCCGTGGAAGACACTACCCGTCCCGTGATGGGCCAGTCGAAATAAGGAGTTGCAGCGCCGCCCGGGGCAGCATACAGGCTGAGTCCAGGTTCAATGGTGCCGGCTGGTCCGGATTCCGCTCTTGCACTCAGCGTGCTAACGACAGCCAAGCCACACAATACCTTTTGCCAATTCTGTGTAAAGTTTTCCATATAGGCGATGACATTAAGTTTGAGAGAAAAAGAACCCCTCCTCCTATCCCCATTCTTGCAGCAGCAGGGTTTGAATCAGCACAGGGCGTGTGATTAATTACTCATCAGCACAGTTCCGGAAGTTATATAAAAATATTATTATTTCAAGCAATAACATTCATATTTAATTCTGAAAGACGGCTGTGCGACGAATAAGGGGGAAAAGCGGGCAAAGCACCCTGTGGTTGGGGAAGCCGTAAGAGCCACAACTGCCCGAGATTGATGCTGAACAGGCTACAGTTTGAAGGCCTGCCGGGCAAGCAGCTTCCACTGCCCATCCTGCTTTTGCCAAACCTGCATCACCCCAATCCGGATGTCGGTGGGGCTGCCGTTGTTGGTGGCCTTGGACGCGAACACATGCCGCACGATGGCGGCGTCCCCGGCCATTGTGATGGTTTGGTCCGCCGCGTCAATGGTCAGGAAGTCGAAGGGGCCGCTTACCACGTCCTCCACGAATGCCGCTTTGTCCTGCACTTTCCCGCTCGAGTGCCCGTAGCTGAGTTCCCTGGCCGTCAGTTCCTCCAATTGGCCCTTGTCGGCACTGACCATGGCGTTGTTAAATTTCCCGACAGCCGCAGCCACTTCTTTTTCGCCGCCGGACTGGGCGCAGGCAACTGCCGTCAGCAGCAGGGTAAGCATCAGGGGGAACAGGCTTTTTATCATCTTATATAAGGTTAGGTGTGATTAATCTGGAGTTTATATATACCGGTTTATTGTTTTGCCGTTGATGGGAACGGCTTCCCCGGCCTCACCGTCCATGAATTTTGTTGCTGACTGCAGTACCCTCAGCCTGAGCGATTTTATCGGGATTACCTATTATATGAAGGGCCCCTCCCGGAAAAACCGGAAGGGATGCCAATCCGAGCCACTGAACAGACTCCAGCCCAAGTTATATATGCTTTATATATGGAAAGCGTTTGTATATATGAATGGTACGGCTACCGCTTCACCATCCCCACGGCGTCGTCTCTTTGCGGCATCTCGTCAAGCTCGCCTGCGGGCGGCTTCCGGTGCCAGTAGGAGGCCAGGATAGACCCGGTGATGTTCATGAGCGGGCCGAACACCGCGGCGGCCAGCCCCACGGTGGCCATCTTGCCCATCTCTTTGGCAATGCCGGAGGCAAGGCCCCCGTTCTGCATCCCCACCTCGATGGCGATGGTGCGGCAGTCGCGTTCTTCCATCCTGAACAGCCTGCCCCCCCAATAGCCAAGGAAGTAGCCCGCCAGGTTATGCACCAGCACGAGCAGAATCAGAGTGCCGCCAATCTCCAGCAGGCTGTCCCTGCCCGCCGCCGTGATGATAACGATGATGAAGGCAATCCCGAACATGGACACCAGGGGCATGGCATCGTCCAGCCATTTGGCTTTGCCGCGCAGCAGTTTGTTGAACAGGAGCCCCGCGCCGATGGGGATAATAACCATCTTCACGATGTCCCACATCATGTCCAGCACGTTTATCTCCACAAAGGCACCCGCCAGCAGGCCCATCAGCAGCGGCGTGAAAAGGGGCGCGAGCAGCGTGGCGATGGTGGTGATGGTGATGGAGAGCGCCAAGTTGGCCCTGGCCAGGTAGTTCATCACGTTGGAGGCGAGCCCGCTCGGGGAGCAGCCGATGAGCACGATGCCGGCCGCTATCTCAGGAGAGAAATCGCTCGTGCTGGCGATGGCGAAGCCCAGGAAAGGCATAATGGTGAACTGGCACAGAAGCCCGACGATGACCCCTTTGGGCATCTTCGCCACACCGATAAAATCCTGCACACTCATGGAAGTGCCCATCCCGAACATGATGAGCTGGATGAGCGGCGTGATGAGCACGGCGAATTTAAAGCCATCCACCTCCACAAAATAACTGGGGTAATACAGCGCCGCCGTCACGGCCGCAAAAATCATGACGGTGTAGGAGAAGCCCCTGAACTTTTCGTAGCCCCGGAACCCGATGGCCAGCGCAGCGAAGAAAGCGATAAAGAAGGGGCCCGCCTGCCCGAGGTTTCCGCTCAGCGCCATAAAAAGCGCCGCCGCCAGGCAAACTGCGGCCAGGCCAAGGGCTGTCTTATAGATGTATATTTGTTTCACAGGATTAGTTTATGTGTGATGAAAGAATTTGAAGGAGATGCCGAAAAAACCTGTCTCGAGCGCCCCCTATGCTGTAAGCTCCACGGCTTGCCGCGAGAACTTCTGCGCCAACCGGCATATGGGTAAACTCACCAGGTCCGTTTGCTCATCACCTGGTCGAGCTCGGCCCGCGACATTTTGCCCAGCTCGGGGTGCTGGTCTAGCCACTTCAAAAAGTCTTTTTTGATCTGGTCTGTCCACTGGCTGTCAATCTGCCCGGTGGTGTAGCGGCCTGACTTCACCATCTCGAAGCCGAACTTATCTTTCCGGGTCACGAACTCCGCGGTGCCCACCACCTGCTCGGCCAGGTGCGCCGGCACAAAAAGCACCCCCTCCCGCTGGGCAATCACCAAATCGCCGGGCAGCACGATGGCGTTACCGATGCGGATGGGCGTGTTGAGCCCCATCAGCACCATCTCCTCCAGAAAAGAGGGGTGGAAATCACGAACGAAGGCATTGAAACCCTCGATGTTCTGTATCTCCTGCAGGTCCCGCGCGCTGCCGTTGAACACCACGCCGTTGCCCGACTTGCTATATATGGAGTTGGCCAGCGTGGCGCCCATCAGCGTTCCCCCGCCTATCTTCCCGAAGCCGTCCGCCACATATACGTCGCCTTTGGTCAGCACCTCGATGGGCCAGGCGTTGGTGTTTCCCTTCCTGCCCTGTTTGGTTGTTCCGCGCTCTTTTATATGCTTCTCCACATCAGGGCGGCTCGGCATGAACATGGCTGTCACGGCGCGGCCAATCACCGGCACGTCGTCCTTCACCATTTTCCAGTCGCCGGCGAACTGATTCGTGTAGCCCTCGTTTTTCAGCACCGTCCAGGCATCGTCGATTCCGATATGTTTTGCCCGCTCCAGCAGCTCGTCCGGAATTTTGGGGCGGCCGTCCGGAAACCGTTCCCCTTTCCACTCCGCCGTCAGGAAAATCAGTTCGTCTTTGGGGATGGTCTGTGCAAGCGAAGAACCTCCACACAACAGGCCAAGCACAAATGGCAGCACTATATATAAGCTAAATCTCATTCCTTAAAATTTGATGATGGTACTTTTATTTTTGATTATGGACTGACTAAGATACAAAAAGCGGGTATCAATTCTGCTTAGAAAGATAAGCCTCAATGTCTTTTTTGGATACGGCGAGCTGCCTGGGGTATTTGGCCACCCAGGCCCTGAACTCGTTCTTGATCTTGTCGGACCAGTCGCCGTGTATCTCGCCGGAGGGGTACTTGCCCTGCTGCAGCAGCACCCGCTCAAACTCGTCGCGCAGCGCGGTCATCTCCGAGGCAGCCACCAGCCCCTCCACCAGGTGGGCGGGGATAAACACCACGCCATAGTCGTTGGCGAACACCACATCGCCGGGGAACACCGTCACCTCCCCGATACGAATCGGGGTGTTGATGGAGGTGGGTGTCATGTCCTTGATATAAGAGGGGTCGTGGCCCTTCACCCAGGCATTGAAGCCCTCCGTGGCCTTCAGCTCCTGCATGTCCCGCACCGAGCCGTTGAAGATGACGCCCTTGCCGGTCTTGCCATATATGGCGTTGCCTAAACTCGAGCCGATCAGAGTGCCGTCTTTCACCTTTCCGAAGCCGTCGGCCACATATACATCCCCTTTTGTCAGGATATCGATGGGCCATATGTTGATGCCGCCTTTCTGCGAGCGGCCCTCGGCCTTGCCCTGCGCCCGCACCAGGCTGTCCAGGTCCGGCCGGGACGGCATGAACTGGGCCGTCAGCACACGGCCGACCATCGTGCTGCCCGGCTTCAGAATCACCCAATCCTTTGCCACCTGGTTGCGGTAGCCTTTGTTGCCCAGGTAGCCCCATATCTGCTCCAGTGTGGCATTTTGCAACCGCTCCAGCACAATGTCAGGCACCTTGGGGCGGCCATCCGCGAGGCGCTCCCCCTTCCACTGCGAGGTAAGCGTTTTCACATATTCAGGCGACGCCCCCACCCGCTGGGCCTGGGCCGATACTCCGCAGAAAACGATTGCTATAAACAGCAGTGCTATTTTTCTCATGGTATATGAATTTTAGTTATCGGGCAGGAAAGCAGTCCATCAGGACCCGGCCGGTTTGTTGCGCTGACCTGTAACCTCCCGGCTGCATGACCCCAGTTTCTGCCTTTGAACAACACTTCTTCCATTACGATATATAAGGGAGGTTTGACAGCCCTGGCCCATCAAACCTCCCTTATATATGGCTTAGCTCCAGAGCCTGTCGTGGGAGCGCTTTTCGTTCCACTCGGGAGTTGGCTCAAAATAGCCTTTTGCACTGGGGTGCAGGTGCTGTTTCATCACCTCATCATTCAGCTCAATTCCTAACCCCGGTGCATCCAGCGGCACGTTGGCAAAGCCCTTGGTGATCAGGGGCTGCTTGCCTGTCGGCTTCACCAGTTTCTCCCACCACTCGTCGTCCACGGAGTGGTGCTCCAGCGATAGGAAGTTCTGCGTGGCGGCCGCGCAATGCACATTGGCCATAAAGGTGACAGGAGAGCCAGCCTGGTGCATCGCCATGGCAATACCCTGTTCCTCGGCGTAATCCCCGATGCGCTTGGTTTCCAGCAGGCCGCCGGAAGTGCCCAGGTCCGGGTGAATCAGATCTACTGCCTGCGCATCAATAAGCGGCTTAAACCCATCCTTTAGCCCAAAAATATCCTCTCCGGTGATGGTTGGCGTTTCTATGGCATGCGTCAGCACTTTCCACTTCTCTGTGTCCATCCACGGCACCATATCCTCCACCCACGCCAGCCGGTAGGGCTCCATTCTCTTGGCAAAGCGAATGGAGTTGTTCACGTCGAAGTGGCCGAAGTGGTCGGACGACAGCGGGATTTCGTAGCCTACGGCATTGCGCACCTGCTCTACATACTCGGCCAGCGCGTCCAATCCTTTCTCGGTTATCTGCACCTGGGTAAAAGGGTGCAGCGTGCTGCCATAGCTCATATAGTCCCGGGTATCGTACTGCCCCTGCATTTTACCGTCTGCCCCAGACCAGAACTTGCTGTTCACGATAGTGCCCGGCTGGTTAGCAACCACGTGGATACCCAAGTCCATCTTCAACCAGGTAAAGCCCTGGTCCTGCACCCTTAGTTTCATTGTCTTTGCAAACTCTTCAGGACTGTTGGCTCCCGGCGTATCGGCATACAGGCGGATTTTATCACGGTACCTGCCACCCAACAGCTGCCAGGCGGGCACGCCGTAGGCTTTACCCGCCAAATCCCAGAGCGCCATTTCTACGGCACACACACCGCCTCCCTGGCGGCCGTGGTAGCCAAACTGCCGAATCTTTTTCCAGAGTTTCTCCACATTACAAGGGTTCTCCCCTAAAATCCGGCTCTTCAGCATGAGGGCGTAGCGCTCGTCGCCGCCATCGCGCACATCGCCCAGGCCATATATGCCCTGGTTGGTGTCGATCCGGATAACGGGCTGGCGGCCTGTCACCTGCAGCACGGCCACGCGCATGTCTGTAATCTTCAGGTCGGATGGGTTTGACAGGCGGTTCACCCTGGAAGTGGTGTGGGCCATCACATCCTCGATGGGGGCACAGGACATCAGGCCTCCCAAAGCAAGCCCCCCCAAAGCTGAGCGCTTGAGGAACTCACGCCGCTGGTTGGTAGTGGACGGGTCCTGCAGTTCCGCCTGCCGGGCCACCGCCTCCTGTTTCTCCTCTGCCTTAAACTTCTCTGTAATCTGGTGTATAATGCTTTTCATGAGAATTATAGGTTTTATATGATACTTACAGATCTAAGCGTATTTGCCGGGCAACCCAGGGCATCCGTTGTTATAATGGCCGTGCCTGCCGCTTCATCACACAAAGAAGGGGTAGTCTTTTGTAGCGTACTTTTTCATTCCTTCCTCGTTTATCTCCACCCCTATCCCCGGCTTGTCCCGCAGCACAATAAAACCGTCCTCCGTCATGGGGCCGTCAAAGGTCACGATCTCCTTGAACATGGGGTCGGTGTGGAAGTACAGCTGCCACTCCAGAATGGCGAAGTTGGGCACGGAGGCACACACGTGGCAGGAGGCCATGGCGGCCAGGTAAGAGCCCACCATATGCGGCGAGAAAGGCACGTAGTAGAGGTTGGCCAGGTTGGCTATCCGCTGGCCCTCGCCCAGCCCTCCGGCTTTCTGCAAATCGGGCATCACCATATCGGCAGCCCCTATCTCGAGCAGCCGCCGGAAACCATGGGCCAGGTACAGGTTTTCTCCCACGCAGATGGGCGTACTGGTGGACTCCGTGATATATTTAAGTGCGTCCACGTTTTCGGCCGGAACGGGTTCCTCCAGGAACATCAGGTTCAGGGGCTCCATCATTTTGGCCACGCGGTGGCCTGTGGTGGCGTCGTAGCGCCCGTGCATGTCCACACATATATCGATGTGGGGCCCCACTGCCTCCCGCACGGCGGCTATCTGGTTGTACATCCGCTCGAGCTCGGCGGGGCTGGCGGTCCAGTTGTAGCGGTCGTACTTGTTGGGGTCGTTCGCCTCGTCAATGTCCAGCTTCACGGCGGTGTAGCCCCTTTTCACGACATCTTTCGCGGCCTCGCCATACATTTTCGGGGTGGGGTTTCGCTGGCGGTAAGCCCCGGTATCGCAATATACCCGGATTTTGTCCCTGAACTTGCCGCCCAGCAACTGGTAAACCGGCACGCCCAGGGCCTTTCCCGCCAGGTCCCACAGGGCAGTCTCAACCGCCGACAGAACGGCTACGTACATTCCCGCCTGGGCTCCCTCAAAAAAGCCGCCCTTCCGCACATCCTCAAAGATGCGGTTTACGTTCAGCGGGCTTTTGCCTTTGATGCGCTCCCCGAACATCTTCACCAGGTGGTAGGTGCCGGGCGTGGCGTCCACGGCCTCTCCGCATCCCCATATGTCCTGGTTGGTGTATACCTTCACGAACAGGCTGTGGCCGTTCCGGATGTAGCCCGCCTTTATGTCGGTTATCTTCAGGTCGGATGGGCTGGATTGCAGCGGCCCTTTCTCTACCGCAGCCTGCAGTTCGTTCCCGAAACCGGACATCAGGCCAAACCCGGCAAGGCCGGCCATACTGCTCTTAGCCAGGAAGGAGCGCCTGGATTGTTTATTCGCCATATCTTCTTTTGATTATCGTTTATGGATACCGCGCCTTTACCAGGTGCGGGTTTTCAGCATCTCCTGGATCTGCTCTTTCGGAACCGGCAACTCGTCCAGGTGGTCGTTCAGCCATTTCGAGAAGTCTTTCTCTATTTCCGGCGACCAGCGGTTGTCAATCTGCCCTGCCGTATATTTCTGCTCGCGCAGGCGCTGGTGACCGAACATATCCCGGAGCCTGACGACTTCAGAGGTTTTCACCACTTTCTCGGCCAGGTGCGGCGGTATGAAACTCACCCCTCCGTCGCGGCCCAGCACGATATCGCCGGGCAACACCATCACATCCCCTATCCGGGTAGGCTTGTTGATTCCGATGAGCGTGGTGTTGAGTTCTCCGTCCGGGTTGTTCAGGTGGTGAGAGGGGTGGTAGCTGCGCACAAAAGAGGTGAAAGAGCCCAGTTCCTTCAGTCCCGCTATATCCCGCACGGCCCCGTTGTAGACAATCCCGTTTCCTGATTTGGCATAGATGGAGTTCGCCAGGTTGTCGCCAATGGTCGGGCCGTTTTCATGCGCCCCGAACTGATCGGCCACATATACGTCGCCCTTCACCAGCATGTCAACGGGCCAGGAGTTCTGGTCCTTGATCCGTCCGTCCTTTTTATGGCCCTTCTCCGTGATAACCCGCTGGACGTCGGGGCGGCCCGGCATGAACGTGGCCGTGAGCGCGCGGCCCACCAGCACACTGTCGGGGTTTATCACCAGCCATCCCTCGGCGTACTGGTGCTTGTAGTTCTCTCCCTTCATCACCGCCCAGGCCTCTTCGTGGGTTACCAGCTTCATTCTCTCGAGAATAGCATCCGGAACCTTCGGGCGGCCGTCGGGGAAGCGCTCGCCTTTCCACTCGGGGGTGAGAAAGAGCAGCTCCTCGCGGGAAATCTGCTGCGCCTGCGAGGTGGTGGAAAGGCCAAGAAAGAGTACAATGAGAAGGAGTGCGTAATTTTTTTTCATATACCTTGTTTTTGACTTTGCTGAAAACTACTCCGGGAGTTATAGCCCTATATAGCCGCAACGTTGCGGGTGCGGTTGAAGGCTATATCATCCTGCCCCTGGCGAGAGGGTAAAACATATATAAGTCTTACCCTCTTGAAAACCAGCCAGGGTTGTACCGTGGGAACAACTACCTCTTTCGTATGGGCCGCACTACTCCACCACGTCCCAGAACACCGGGTTGCCGAGCGTGTTGCCCCCCATCCGAGCGATGGCCTCCTTTACATTGTCTTCGTTTACAGAGATTTCCCGCAGCGGATAGGGCAGCCTGCGGATGAAGCCGCCCCCAATATCGTTTACAGAAGGGTCCTGACTCGCATAGTTGATAGGCTCTAATTCCGGGTAGCCGCTTCTGCGGAAGTTAGACCAGGCTTCCTCGAACTGCAGGAAAGATGCAACCCAGTACTGCTCGTTTATCAGCTCCAATGCCTGGGCGGGGTCATAGGCAATCTCAGGCTGTGCCAGGAAGGCATCCACCTCTTCCGGTGTAATGTTGATGATGGCGTCCTCGGTCACGCCACTGTAAGCCTCCATCTGCTCCATGTGCGCCCTGATACCAGCTTCATAATTCTCCTGAGCCACGGCCTCGCCTCCAGTTATATACCCTCTGTGCGCAGCCTCTGCCAGAAGCAGCGATGTCTGGGCGTACGTCACCAGGAACTGCGGCCTGTCGAGTTGCAGCACCGTCCTGCGGTTGAACTGGGAGTAGGCGTAGGCAGCGCCGATTTTACCGGGGAAACCAGGTGCGTTGGCAATGTTCGTGTCATCATACCCATAGGGCATTCCTTGCTGGTCATCCGGGTTCGTGTTTTCCTCTCCTAATGACTCCAGGGTTCCGGCAGGGTTCTCATATTTCACCGCAATGTATTCCAGTCGCGGATCATCGGTGCTCTGAAGGAACTCAACAAACGGAGCGCCTACATAGTAGTTAAGCCGCTCAGTAGCCATCAGCGGAGCCGAGAAGGGATGGATGAAAACCGCACTGTAGGGAACATAAGCGTTGTCCTCGTTCGAAGCCATGACGCCGCCCCTTGCCGGGTCAACCGCTGTCGTGACAATAGATTGCGCTTTTGCCTCGTCAATCTCAGTGTAACGCATGCCGGTGCGCAGCAAAAGCGAGTTGCCAAGCTTTTTCCACTGCTCAATATCGCCCCCGTAGAACAAGTCTCCCTGCACGATATCGCCCTCCGGCTCCAGGGAGTCAGTCGCCTGCTGGTATTCCTTTATGATGTCCTCATATATAACCGAGGCCTCATCATACTTGGGCAGGTAGGTGCTCTCCAGGAAGCCTTTGCCCGCCTCAAAGTAAGGCACATCGCCGTAGGTGTCCACCAGAATCTGGAAGCAGTACGCGCGCCAGATCCTGGCCATGTTGTAGAGGTTGCTCCGGTCCGGGTCGTCCTTCGTCATGTCGATGATGGCAGTCAGGTTCCTGATCGACAAAGTGTAGAGGTCGTTAAAAATGGGGGCAGACTGTGTTTCATTCACCACATTGAGATTGCCGCCCGCCGGGTTTCCTGAGTAGGGTATCTGCACCTGCTGCACAATGGCCGCCTGGTAACCCAGCGTGTTGACAGCGGAAGTGCGCAGCGCATCCGAGAACAGGTACTCGGGGTTGAGGGTCGTGGGCTGTATCGGATTTGTGTTTATCTCCTCAAAATCCTTATCGCAGCCGCCCGCACCGATCAGCAAAGCAATCAGCACCACGGATTTATATATGTTCTTTATCATGATGTTGCTCATAATTGACATTATAGTTTAATGTTGACGTTTACACCATAGCTGCGGGTGGTGGGCAGCGAGTGCGCCTCGAGCCCTGCCAGGTTGTCGGAAGCAGAGTACTGGGACTCCGGATCAAGGTTGTCAACATACTTCTTGATCATCAGCACGTTGTTCACGTAGGCGTTGATGTTCAGCCCCTTGATGAACGTGTTGCTCAGCAGCTTGGTGAGATCGTACCCCAGCGAGGCGGTTCGCCACCTGACAAAGCTGGCGTCATATACAAATGGGGTGGCGATGCTGAAGCTCCGGACGCCATTGTAAAATGTTCCGGGGACTACCGGCGTTGTGTTCGGGTCGCCCTCCGGCGTCACGCTCGGATATATAACCCCTCCCTCGCGTCCGGGCAATGTCGCCTTGTGCAGGCCGTGGCGGTACCAGTTGAAGTTGGAGTTAGAGATCAGCTTGTGGCCTGCCTTAAAGTCGACCTGTGTGAAGAAGCGGAAGCCTTTGAAGTTGAGGGTGTTGAGCCATCCGCCCGTGTGGGTCGGAATTGCGCTGCCGTAGGTCACAATATCTCCTCCTAACATATTACCATTGGATGTAACAACCCGTCCCTGCTCATCGCGCCTGAAATCGACGCCGCGCAGCGAACCCAGCGGCTTCCCGACTTCATGCGACACGATACCGGTGTATTCGCCCGTCCCCACGTCAATCCGCTGCTGGTTGTTTGCCAGTTCCAGCACTTCGCTCTTGTTGTAAGTCAGGTTGAAGGCGGTCTCCCAGGAGAAATTGCTGTTCGTTACCGGGATGAAGCCCAGCAGCATTTCTATACCTTCGTTCCGGAGTCTTCCCACGTTCACTTTTGTCTGCCCGAAGCCCGAGGCGTTGGAAATGTCCACATTCAGGATTTCGTCCACGGTGTTCTTGCGGTACAGCGCCATGTCCAGGTTCACGCGGCTGTTAAACAACCTTAGCTCCAGGCCCACCTCCGCTTCTTTCACTTTCAGAGGCCTCAGGTTCGGGTTGGGGCTCACCGAACCGGCAATGCTTCCCAGCGGGATGCCGTTCAGGGTCTGGTTGTTCAGCGAGTAGAAGAGCTGGTTGGTATAGGGGTCTGTGTCTCCGCCCACTTCGGCGTAGGCGGCTCGCAGCTTGCCAAAGTTAACCCAGGAGGGCAGCGAGGACGCAAGCGCCTGACTAAACACAAAGCTGGTGCTCACCGACGGGTAAAGGTAGCTGTTCGACTCCGGATTGAGCGTGGAGAACCAGTCGTTGCGGCCCGTAAGCGTCAAGAACAGATACTCCCGGAAGCCGAAATCCACTGTTCCATATATGGAGTTCACTTTCTTTCTGTAGTAATTGAAATTAGGATCCTTTATCTGCCCGTTACCGATAGTGTACAGGTCCCGCACGTAGAAATTGGTGACGGATGTGCTCAGCGTCTGGGACCGCTGGTCCATGGAGTTGCCCCCGATGGTCGCGTCGATGCTGAAATCGCCGAATTCCCGGTTCGCCCCCACCAGGAAGTCGAGATTGAGCTCCCGGAAAGTCTCTGAGTCCTGGTAATAATTGCCATTGAAACCTGACGTAGCAGGCGGTAGAAAAGCTGTCCCGGTGGGGCGGTTCACCTCGTGGTTCACATTGAAATAGTCCTGCCCCACGCGCCCCTGGGCATAGAGCCAGGGCGTGAACTGGTACCGCAATGACACGTTGCCGAAGAGGCGGTCGCGTTTGCGGTTCTCGAACCGCTCATATATAGACCAGTACATGTTGGTACGGTTCGTAAAACGCGCCGGGTTGATTTCGTTGCCGGTAACCGGGTCTTTGTAGGCATCCTTCATCCACCTCGGGTCTATGCTGTTGGCCAGGGTGTAAAGCGTGGAGTTCACGTTATAATCCTGCTGCGAAACAACGGGCGGATTCTTGTTGTACTCGTTGGAGTAGTTGGCATTGACCTGCGTGGAAAGCTTTTCCGTCAGGTTGTAATTCAAACCAAGGTTCACAGACCGTCTGATAAAGGCTGAGTTTGGCACAATGCTCTCGGCATCGGTATTAGAGAAGGACACGCGGAAACTCCCCTTGTCGTTTCCCCCGGCTAAAGCCACGCTGTTCTGCAACATCAGCCCGGTGCGGTAAAAAGCGTGGGTGCGGTCCTTGAAAGGCACGTACGGGTGCTGCTCCCCATCAACCTGCCACGTTGGCTGGCCATCGAAGCGCTCGCCGAAGCTCCACACACCTGATGACCGGGCCTCACCCACGGTCTTCGGGCGCACACCGCCTTCGCCCTGGCCGTACTCATATTGAAAGTCTGTGAAATCCAGCGCCTGATCGGCCTGCACCGTGGAAGACACCGTTATGCCGATGCCCGTCACGTTAGCGCCATCTTTCGTGGTGATGATGATGGCGCCGTCCTTCGCCCGGAAGCCATACAGCGCGGCGGCGGCGGCCCCCTTCAGCACGGTCATGGATTCTATATCCTCCGGGTTTATACTTTGCAGGCCGTCTCCGGTGTCTGACTTCGCCTCTCCGGCAAACCCCTCTCCGGCAGCGTTTCCGAGGCCGCCCGCGTTGTTGTTAATCGGCACGCCGTTCACCACTATCAGCGGAGAGTTGTCGCCGCCGAACGAAGACTGGCCGCGTATCCTGATCTTGGAGGAGCCGCCCGGGCCGGTAGGCGGCGCCTGTACATTGACCCCGGACACCTTTCCGACCAGATTATTCCCCACGTTGGTGGACCGGCTGCTTAAAAGCGCCTCCGTATCTACGGTGGCTGTGGCATAGCCCAGTTTCTTGGCTTCCCGCTTTATACCCAGAGCCGTTACCACCACTTCCTCCAGCGCCTCGGCATCCTCGTTCAGCACCACGTTGAGGCTGGTCTGGTTGCCGACCGTCACTTCTTTTGCAGAATACCCGATATAGGAGAACACGAGCACATCGCCGGGAGAAGCGCTGAGCGAGAAACTGCCCTGCGCATCCGTGACGGCTCCTCTGCTCGTCCCTTTCACCGCGATGCTCACACCCGGCAGGCCTGCGCCGCTGTTGTCTGTCACGCGGCCGGTCACCTGGGTAGCCTGCACAATGGGTGTTGCTGGCTTCGCACCTTCGCTTCCCTTGTCAGGCGTCGCCTGTTCCATGCCATGGTATATGAAATAGGTGTTCTCCGGCTTGTTGTATTTCTTATACTTCAGGCCATTGGATTTCAAAATACCGTCCAGCACCTCTTCCAGTTCCTTTGCGGAGGGGTCTACCGCCCGGACTTGGAGGCCCTCCAGCACTTCCTGGTTGTAGGTGAAGCGAACGTTGTATTTTTTCTCAAGCTGCCCAAACACGTCTTCCAGGGGCACCAGGGCCGCTTCCGACGGGTTGACACGAGCCACGCGCTTTTCCACTGCTGCGTTGGCTGCCAACGAGAATTCCTGAGAGAACGCATCCTCAGGGAAGGCGAGCACAGCGACCGAGAGGGACAGCAGCGTTATCCTGACTGTGTGGTAAAACTTCTTTTGCATAGACTTAAGTAGTTAAGTAGTATAGAAGATTCGATTAATTCAGTTCCTGTCTCTCGAACAGAAGGCGGTTACCTTCCCGCTTTACATGCAACTCATTTACCTTGGCTAAAGCGTCCAGCAGATCATCCAGGTTTTCGGTGGAGATAACACCCCTCATGCGCTCCTGCGCAATGTCGGGGCTGGCAAAGGCCACCTCTATCCCAAATGTCTCCTCTATCCTGTTTGTCACCTCCCGGAGGGTGGTGCCGTCCATAATCCACTGTTGTCTTGTCCAGTCGTTGTACCGTTCCGGGTCAACCTTCTTCCTAACCGGACTCCCCGAGCCCTCGTATAGCCCCACCAGTTCCCCGGGCTTCATCAGAATGGGGCCAGACTGCCCTTCGCGGTTCAGCTTCAGCTTTACCCTGCCCGAGTTCAGAACCACCTGGCTCCCCCTGGCCCTGCTGAAAACGTTAAACTGCGTGCCCAGCACCACTACATCCACCTTTTCGGTATGCACGGTAAAGCGCTTGTCCCCGAACCCCTTCTTCTTCGCCACTTTAAAGAAAGCCTCACCGGTTAGCCGCACTTCCCTGGATTCTCCCCAGCCCCACCAGTTGGGCAGCACTTCCAGGGTTGAGTTTGCATTCATAAGCACGGCTGTTCCATCCGCGAGCGTGATACCTTTTTGCTGCCCGAAGTCCGTGTGGTACCTGACCGTCCTGTCCGCGCGCAGCAGGTAAAACAGAAACCCTGACACCAGAAGCAGCGCTGCCACTGCCGCCCACTTGCCAAAGGGCTGCCAGCGGCTTTCCGGCCTGAGCTTCCTTGTAGTGCCGGATGCGTGCCTGCTCTCCGCGATCCTTTCCCATACTTCCTCCTGCTCCCCTTCTGCCGGTATGTCCTCCTTGAAGCTAAACAATAGAACCAGGCTACGGGCCTGTTCTATCGTCTGTCGTTTCTCCGGGTGTTCACTAAGCCATTTCTGCCAAAAAAGGGCGTCTTCTCTGCCAGGGTGCTGTACCCACCGTTGAAAGCGCGAGTCCATGGCGAAATCCTCCACCGAGTAATCGAAATAGTTCATTTTCCTTGCTTGTAGTGGAGCTGCTTTTAGTAATTGGTCACTCACCTATATAAGGCGGCGATGGCTTCAAAATCTCATCAAAAAATTAAAAGTTTTTTTAAAGGACTGGTTTTCGCCTCTGGAACCTCTACGAACGGGAGCGTTTGGCAAGGGTCCGAGGCAAGGCGGAGAGCCATCCAGGCAGTGAAACAGACCGGAGGTGCCTTGCTTCTCTCAGCAAAGGAGATATAAATTTCTATAATGGCAGACAGGCCGCTCGTGTAGCGGGCGCTCCCTGTTCACGCGCATAGGCAGAGAAGGCAGAGCGCGACTCTGACGATATCTGTTTTAATCAGGTGAAGCGCCTTTGAAACGAGGTTGTAGCAGGAGTCGACGCTGAGGGACATGAGCGATGCTATCTCCTCGTACGACATGCTATTGTAATATCTCAGGAAGATGGCTTCCTTTTGCCGTGGGGTCAGCGAGTTTATGGCTCTCTGAAGGCTAGCCTGTTGCTCCTGGGACAGCTGGTGGGAAATCAGCAGGGACTCATATGGCAGCACAAGTTCAAAACGCGCCTCGGAGAGACTCTCCTGCCCAAGGCTTAGTTTCTTCTTCCTGTCCAGCGCGTCCAGCATTTTATGGCGCATGGCCTTTAAAAGATAGTATTTGAGAGAGGTAACAATGCTCCCGTCACACCGCTTCTCCCACAGCTTCACGAACAGGTCGTGAATGCTGTCCTTCACCAGGTCCTTATCAGCGGTAAACTTACAGCCATAGTTGTAAAGCAGACGGAAGAAGGAGTTGTATATCTCCGCAAACGCCTTTTCACTGCCATTCTGAAAATCTACCCACAGCTGGTCACTTTGGTCCGAATCCTTGTGTAATTCCATGCGCCTAATTCAACCGCCAACTAAACCTGTCCACGGTATAATGCCTGGTTTGGCTGCTGGCACCCCGGTGCTGTACAATACCCTGAACCCTTTCCGTACTTCCGCTATCCGGCAAGAGTCCTTTCATGCCCTACCTCCCGGAGCACTGAGGACAACACCCCATCAGAAAAGCATCCGGGCAGAATGTTTCTGAATAAATTTAGCTTTATAGTTTATATATACAATAACACAGGCAATTAAATTATTTAAAGTCGGCACTGCATATGAGCAAGGCTGGCTGCGGTTCCGGCACTCAGGCAAGCCAAACCTTACCCAAGCGGACACCCCGGCAACTCCCCCGCTCCCGCAGGCAAGGGTGGGTTGCCCCGCTGCTTTGGCCGTACGAAGATGAGCATGCACTAATAGCCATATATCAAGCTTTTTCGCCCTTCCTGCGCGACACGGGGAGCAACAGCCCTGCAGATGCCACCATGGCGTGGTGGGGCCGGATTTACCGGGTGGCCGGAACGAATTTTTGAGGGCCTGCAGAGCAACGCGTCGGAATAAACGATAAACGGGAATGCCTCCGGCCTTTTGGGAATAGAAAAATTATTCTTTCCAAAAAGCCCGGAGGCACTCCCGTTTTATCCGGAGCCTAACCAATGGTTGCTCTTACGCTGCTATATATAACTCAGCAGGCATCCCGGCAAGTTGAGGTTTTCGTCGGAAGCAAGCCCTCTATCCCTTACTTCCCGGCACCGTACGTCAGCTCTACCAGAATCGGGAAATGGTCTGAGGGGAACTTGCCGTGGTAGGTGTCGGTGAGTATGCCCCACTTGTTGACTTTGAAGTTGTCGGTTACGAATACATGGTCGATGATTTCATCCCGGTCAGACTGCTGCTTGAACCCGTTGAAGGAGGCGTTGTTGGCATAGGGGTGCTCCACCTCCTTGTATGTGTCCTTCAGCAGGTCGGAGTTGGCGAGTGTCTGATACCATTCGCTGGCGTGGTCGCCGTTGAAGTCTCCGGTCAGTATCACAGGCTCTTTCCCGGCAATCTCCTTTATCTTGCGCAGCATGAGCTTGCTGCTCTCTTTGCGCGCCTGCATTCCCTGGTGGTCATAGTGGACATTAAAGAAATAGAACTTCTTTTTAGTGTCCAAGTCCTGCAGGTATACCCAGGAGGCGATGCGGTTGCAGCAGGTGGCGTCCCACCCGAGGGAGGGCTTGTCCGGTGTCTCCGACAGCCAGAAGTCTCCTTTGTCCAGCACCTTGAACCTGTCCTTCTTGAAGAAAATGGCGGAGTGCTCGCCCTTTTCCTTTCCGTCGTCCCGGCCTGCCCCATAGCGGGCGTACTGCGGCAGGGCCTTATTGATGTCGTCGAGTTGGTTCTTCAGCGCCTCCTGCGTCCCGAACACGTCAAAGTCATGGAATCGGATCAGCTCCGCGACCACGGGTGCCCGGTCTTTCCACAGGTTGCCGGTGTCCCCGGGGTTGTCGTACCGCACATTGTACGAGCCGACCGTAAGCTGCTGGGCGTAGGCCAAAGTTGTGACGCCACAGAGTACCACAAGAGAAAAAAGAAATCGCTTAAAATTCATATATGTTCTGATTTGAGTTTCTGTACAATCTATGCATTTTGATGCTCCCCTGAAAGCGCCGGATTAGAATTGTAGTTTCATCCGGCACTTTCAGGGGAATACACCAGGGATTACCAGCCTGGGTTCTGCCCCAGTTCCGGGTTCAGGAGCCTGTCCCTCTCCGGAATAGGATAGAGGTAATACTTGTCGTCCCAGACCCTTGGGATGTTGGCGAGCCAGGTCAGTTCCCCGTGCGTGTCTTCTGACAGCCGCTGCGGGTTCGGGCTGCCCCCGCTCAGCGTCTCCGAAACGTTGACGTAAGTGACACCCGGCAGCGGGTTTGCGGGCATTGTCTTGTAGAAGCTCACGTCCAGCACGCCGTCTTCGTTCAGGTCGAGCGGCTGGTTGAGCCCGGGCACGTAGAAGCCGTTCCATACCATTTCCATGAGTTCTCCCCGCTCCCACCTGACGATATCATCGAACCGGAAGCCCTCCAGGGCCAGCTCGATGCCCCGCTCCCTTCGCACCTCCAGCAATGCCGGGTCCGAGATGTTAGGGAAATAGTTCGCCTGCAGGTAAGGGTCGGCCACCTGTGGCTTTGTTTCCAGCCCTCCGGTGATGCCTGCGCGCTGCCGCAGCGCCCCGATGGTCATCGCCCAGTCTTCATCGGTGAAGGTGCCCAGTTCTGCCTTTGCCTCCGCATAGTTCAGCAGCACCTCGGCAAAGCGGATGATGGGGATGGAGTTGGTGTTCCGGCTCCCGCCGTCAAAGTAAGTGTCGTCCAGCGTCCACTTGATGGGCTGGTAGCCTGTGTAGGTGTAGGAGAAGACAGGGGGCGCTGGCACGGGAGTGCCACCGTTAATCCTTTTGTAGTCGCCTGTGCGGATGGTTTGCGCCAGCCGGGCGTCCCGTCCCTCCACCTCCTCCGAAAACAGCATCGTCTCGTGTCCGGGCGTGTCGGTAAACGGTGTGCCGTCTTCTTTCAGGTAGGTATTTACAAATGTCCGGATCAGGCTCACCCTGGCACCGTACGTGGAGCTGGTCCACCACCAGTTGGCGTCGTTGAACACGCTGAGGGCAGGGTCCACCACAGCCGCCAGCATCACTTCAGACGCAACAGGCGTTTGGCTCGTGAAGAGCTGCCGGTACGCATTTTCCGCCCCCCCGGCTGTGTTCAGGCTGAAGCCGCTCTCCTGCATCACCTTTTCCGAGGCGGCTACAGCCTCCTGCAGCCAGGCATCCGCCGAGCTTCCGAGTTGCTGGTCCGTATGATACTTCCGGAAGGTGCCCTCGTACAGGCACACCCTCGACTTGAAGGCGTAGGCAACATATTTGGTTACCAGGCTGCGGGTGTCATCGTCGGTGGTGGCAATGTTCTCGCAGGCATAGTTCAGGTCCGCCAGCACGGAGTCCATCACCAGCGCGCGCGGGTCACGGCCATTGTACAGCTCCGGATCGTCCACCGCCATCGGCTTGCTGATCCAGGGCACATCGCCGAACCGCTTCACCTTGTCGAAGTAGAACCAGGCGCGGAAGAACCGGGCCAGGCCCATATAGTGGCTCCGCACCGCCGGGGAAAGGGCCGGGTCGTTGTTGTTGGCGATGAAGTAGTTGATGTTGCGCAGCTCTCCCCAGTCCCAGCCAGAGCTCTCGCGGGGCCCGAAGGCGCCTGGCCTCAGAAAATCTGGCACCTGGGTTCTGGCGGAATAATCCGCCATGGCATCGCCCCGATGCACGTCGTTGGCGCTCGGCAGCACATTGTAAAAAGAGTTGGCATATAATTCCAGGCCTCTCTCGCTGCTGAACACGGCTTCTTTTGTGGCGGTGGCCACCGGCGCCTGGTCCAGCTTCTCGCACCCTGCCAGAAATGTGCTGAAGAGGACGAGCCACATTAATCGCTTCTTCATGATGGTATATAGGAATTTATTCATCTTTCTTCAGTTTAGAATGTGAGGGAGAGGCCCATGCTGACGCTTTTCAGGATAGGGTAATTATACCCGTTCCCGCTGGTGCCGCTGGTCAGTACCCTGTCAGACCCGTTGATGCTTTCTACGTCCAGGTCCCTGGTGCGCTTGTAGAGCGGTGACCAGGTCCAGAGGTTCTCCCCTGACAGGAACACTCTGGCATTGCTCATGCCTGCCTTGCTAACAAGCGCCTGCGGAAGCATATAGCCGACCTGGATGTTCTTCATCCGCACATAAGCCACGTTCTGCAGGTATTTGGTCTGCACCTGCGCCAGCTCGCCGGAGCTGTTCTGCGCCACATACCCCCTGTACCTGGGGAGATAGGCATCGGGGTTCTCCTCCGACCATATGTTGCCCAGTTGCCACTCAGGCAGTTTGTTATAG
This sequence comes from Pontibacter russatus, assembly GCF_009931655.1. Lineage (NCBI taxonomy): Bacteria > Pseudomonadati > Bacteroidota > Cytophagia > Cytophagales > Hymenobacteraceae > Pontibacter > Pontibacter russatus. The sequence goes on from NZ_CP047984.1 coordinate 1,829,029, forward strand.
GGTCTGTTGTACTGCCCCCAGAAGGTCGAGGCTTCCCTGCCCGGGTACCAGTCCTGCTTTGCCACCCCTTGGAAGAAGGTGGTAAAGAAGAAGTTGTTCCAGTCCAGCCCCAAGTTGACGCCATAGGTATAGCGCGGGGAGGAATTGCCGATGATCTTTCTGTCCCCCGGGCTGTCCACGGTGTTGTCCCCGTCGTTGATGACGCCGTCGTTGTTGATGTCCGCGAACTTGATGTCGCCGGGCAGCAGTTGCCCGCTGGTAGACGCCCTTATCAGCGCCTGCGACGGGGAGTTCGCGATGTCGTCCTGCGAGGTGAAGTACCCCTCAGTTACATAGCCCCATATCTCGCCCACGGTCTGTCCTGCATAATAGTCGCTGAGGCGCCTCTCCGGGTTGTTGTACTTGGTGATTTCGGCGGTGTAGTCCGCCAGCGTCAGACGCAGGCTGTAGTTCAGGGGCTTGGAAGCGACATGGAAAACATCCTGCCAGTTCAGGGCCATTTCCCAGCCTTTCGTCTCCAGGTCAGCGTAGTTCCCTTTTGGTACCGCTGTTCCGAAGACGGCGGGAAGCGTCATGCCCACGGTAAACATATCGGTCGTCCTGCGGATGTAGGCGTCCCCGTTGAAGGTCAGCCGGTTCGACAGCATGCTCAGGTCCAGGCCCACGTTCTGCGTGGTGGAGGTTTCCCAGGTCAGCCCGTCCGGGATAACGCCCGGCTGGCTTGTCTGCTGCGGCCTCACGCCGTTCAGCACCCTGCCGGACTGGGAGATGCCGAATTGCTCCTGAAAGGCGTAAGAGGCGATGTTGCCGTTTCCGAGCGAGCCGTAGGAGGCCCTGAGTTTCAGTTCTGAAATCACATTGGGAGACACCTTCCAGAACGGCTCGTTGGAGACCCGCCAGCCGACGGAGAAAGACGGGAAGAAGGCGTAGCGCTCATGCGCCGGGAACTTGGAGGAGCCGTCGTACCGGCCGCTGGCCTCCAGCAGGTAGCGCTCCCTGAAGGAGTAGTTGAGCCGGTAGAAGCCCCCGGCGATGTTCCAGCGCTCCCAGCCGCCCCCTGTGCTGATGGACTGCCCCAGGGCCAGGTTGATGTCCTCTGCCCCCTCAAAGATCAGCCCGTTCCGCTGCGTCCGCAGCCCCTGGTAAGTGGACTGCTCGTAGTTGTAGCCGGCCATGGCTTTGAAGTAATGCGCATCGCCAAAGTTGGTCTCATACTCGCCATATATGTTGGAAGCCATATACCGCGTCTCCCGGTAGGTCTCCTGTATGTCGTTCGTGTTCGTGCCCACGTACTCAATCACGCCCGGAATCCTGCTGTAGGGAACCGGCACGCGTATCTGCGTCTGGTCGTCATCCATATTCTGGAACGTAAAGTTGCCGATCACCTTGAACTTGTCGCCGGGCAGGCTGGCGGTGAAGCCTGCCGTGTTCCGGATGATGCGCTCGTTCATGTCGATGCCGTTTTTGCCGTACCAGAAGTCGCCGACCGTATAGGCTGCCGAGTAGGTTAGTGTGCCGTCCGGGTTGAACATGGGCACCATGGTGTGCCCCTCGTCCGCGATGTTCCGCCAGATGCCGCCGCCCTCGCCCACGTTCAGCGGGTTGTGGTAGGTCATGTTGGAGTAGCTGGTGTTGTTGTCGATGCGCAGCCACGGGAACAGCTCGATTGAGCCTTTTGCCCTGAAGTTGTACATCCGGTAATCGTCGGAGTTGTAGCGGAAGAGGCCGTCCTGGCCGAAGTACCTGCCGGTGACGTAGAAGCTCGCCTTCCCGCTGCTGCCGGAAACAGAGAGGTTGTGCTCGGTGGCGCTGGTATGGTCTTTATAGAGTTCCTCAAACCAGTCGGTGTTGCCATAGTACATATACTCGCCGTTGGGGCCTACCTCCACATCCGGCAGGCTGGGGTCATTCGCCCGACGCTCCAGTTCGGCCAGGTACTCCTGGGAGAACTTCACCGTCTTGTTCACGTTCTGCGGCGTCTGGGAGTAGTCGTTCCAGGCAGTCCAGCCTTCGTTGAACATCTTGGCAAATAGGTAGCCGTCTGTCACGTAATCCGGAACGGCAGTCGGGGTTTTGATGGCGTAGTTACCTGAGTAGGTGACGCTTGTCTTGTCTTTGGAGGGGTCCTTGGTGGTGATGAGGACCACGCCGAATGCCCCACGGGCCCCATATATAGCCGCCGAAGAGGCATCTTTCAATACCGTGATGCTGGCAATGTCGTTGGGGTTGAGCAGGCTCGGGTCGCCTTCCACGCCGTCAATCAGCACCAAAGCGCTGCCGCCCTGCCCGATGGAGGTGGTTCCCCGCACGTTAAAGGTCGGCGACTGGATGGGCTTTCCGTCGGTCGGGACCAGGTTGAGGTTGGGCAGCACGCCCTGGAGCCCCTGGGCAAGGTTCGGTACCGGGCGGTTCTCGAACACCTCGGCCGTCACCTGGTCCACGGCGCCCGTGAGGTTGGCTTTCTTCTGTGTTCCGTAGCCCACCACCACCACTTCTTCCAGCGCTTTTGCATCGTCCTGAAGTGTCACGTTTATCGTGGTTCTGTTGTCGATGGGCACTTCCTGCGCCTGGTAGCCTATATAGGAGAACACCAGCGTGCCGCTGCCATCGGGCACCGCTATGGTGTAGCTTCCGTCGGCGTCGGTTGGGGCGGCGATGGAGGAGCCCTTCAGCAGCACCGTCACGCCGGGCAAGCCGGTACCGTTGCTATCTGTCACGCGCCCGGTCACCGTTACCTGTGCCTGTGGCCTGGCGGTGGGCGGGCTCACTGGCTGCGCCGCCCCGGTCTTCGCGAGCCGGATATGGATGTTGTTGTTGATGAGCTTAAATTCCAGGCCGGCCTGCGCTGCCACCCTGTCCAGCACTTTATCCAGCGGCTCGTTGGTGGCCCTGACGGTTATCGCCTTTCTGCTGCGCAGCACATGCTCATCAAACGTGAAACGGAAGGGGGTCTGCTTCTCAACGCTGCTTATGAAATCCCGCAGGGGGACCTCCGTCAGTGATAGCGTCACCCTTGCCTTTTGCAATTCAGCCACTGAGGCGGCTGTGTCTGCGGCGGATGCAGCGAGCACCGTAGCCAGCAGCAGCAACGCCACGGCCAGGGCTCTTCCGGCTCCCCGCTTCAGTAAGTGGTAAAAATCGTTTTCCATAAATTTCAAGTGTTTAGTGCAAGTAAAACTGTTAAACAACAGCCCCTCGGCAGGAAAATGCGGCAACAGGTTCCTGGAGGGGCAAAGCAGCCAGACCTATCCCGGGACTGGCTGCTTTTTCATTCGGCCTCGTCTTCCATATATGGTATGTTAAGGATTAAGTATGTCATCAGACCTAACCACAGCGCGTTTTCCTGCGATTTCCCTTTTTTCAGGGACAAAATTACGCCTGTGCTGTTATCCTAGTGTTGGCTGAACGTTGCCTTTGCGTTAACATGCCCGCTCAGTTTTGCCCGGTTGGCCGGTGAAACACAATCTTTACCTGGTTGCCTGTCCGTTGGTGGGTGAAGTCTTTCACAAAGCCGATGCCCTCCAGCACCCTGCCAAGCGGCTCGTTGTCATACTTCCCGGTGTAATTCCATGCCTTATCCGGTACCCCGCTGGTATCTACTTCTATCTTCACCCCATACCAGTTCTCCAGCTTTCTTATGGTTTGTTCCATGTTGTCCTGCCTGAAGTTCAGCACCCCTTGCCTCCAGCCCAGCACCTCGCCGCCGTCGAAAGGGGCGACTGCAGCGAGGTGCGTTATCCTGTTGTAAGAGAGCTGCTGCCCCGGCGCCAAGCGTGCAATTTGCCGCTGCTGGCCCGGTTCCTGCTTATCAACCTTCACCACGCCCGTGGCCAGCGCCACCGTGGTGGCCTTATCGTAGGGGCTGTAGTTGATGTTGAAGGAGGTGCCCAGTGCCTGGGTGGAGATGTTGCCGGTATGCACCACGAACGGGCGGAGGCTGTCTTCGGCCACCTCAAAAAAGGCCTCGCCCCGCAATTCTATTTCGCGCTTGGCGCCGGCAAAACCTTTGCGAAAGGAGACGGTGCTGTTCGAATTTAATTTGATAACAGAGCCGTCCGGCAGGTTGATGGTTTTCTTGACACCGGGCGCGGCCGCCACGGATACATATACAGCAGGTGCTGCAGTGGGTCGGGAGGCATACTGCACGAGCGCCCAGATAAGGCATAGCGGCAATAAAACAGCAGCCGCTGCCTTAAGCCAGAACTGCGGCTGTCGCAAGGGCAGCACATGGGCTTCTGTCCTACTGTTCTGCTGCTGCGACTCCTCTATTTGCGCCCTGATTCCACTGAAAATCCTGTCTGGCTCGTGCGTGTCGCCCGCAGTTGCCTCCCCTTCTCCGGCCACCTGCCACAGGGCCTGCAGGTCCTGCTCCTGCTCCGGCTCCAATCTGTTGTCCCGGAACCACTGCAGCACAGCCTGCACCTCCTCCCCGGTGCATTCGCCTCTGTAAAACCTGTCGAGCAAGCCCTTGTCCATCTGTTTTCAACGGTGTTTATATATAACTTACACTTGAAGCGCACCCGGCACCACCTCTCCAAGAAAAAAATTAAGCACTCACTTTTGCAGTTGTGCATATTATCGTCTACTTTAATATATAAATATTCTCAGGGCTGAATTATATATAGCTGTGCCTGCCCAGGATGTATTATCCGACCCAGTAACAAGCTTATGATGGATACAGGAAGCAACGCATGTTTGGCGAGTACCATAGCCGCCCTCCGGAAGGGCGATATGGCTGCCTTCGAAAATCTGTACCAGGCGCTCGGACCGAAGCTATATGCCTTCGCCCTGCGCCTTTGCGGGCAAAAGGAGGATGCCGAGGAAATCGTGCAGGAGGTGTTTCTGAAAGTGTGGGAGCGGCGGCACCTGCTGGACGAGGGCCAGAACCTCGACGGCTACCTGTACAGCATAGCCCGGAACATGGTGTACAACAGGGCGAGGCGCCGGGTGTATGAATTTGCCTTTACGGAGTATATGGCCGCCACAGGCACAGGAACAGGCTGTTTTACGGAGGAGGCGGTAGCTTACAGGGATTTGGTGAAGCTGCTGGAAGAAGCCTGTGCCACGCTCCCCCCCGTCCGGCGTCGGGTTTTCGAGATGAGCCGCCTGGAAGGCAAAAGCAACAGCGAGATTGCCCAACTGCTGCACACCAGCAACAGCAACATCGAAAACCACCTGAACAAGGCACTGAAGTTCATCAAAGAGAGATTCAGAGACTACGAAACTGCTTACGCCCTGCTGCTGCTTGTCTTTTTACCCGATGTATCAGCCAACCTGCCTTTGGTGGCTATGAATGCCTGAGCAAAACCATAAACCTATCTATAACTCCCGCCGAACCTTGAGCCAAGCAGCAATAGACAACACACCCGTCCGCAAAGTTCCCGGCAGCCCGCAAGCGGCAGCCTCCTGTACCCGCACCGCCCCGGCTTCACCGGGAAAACAAGACCACTCGCGGCTTCACTCAAGCCAAAGCCCGGTCAGTTTGCCTCTATACGCGCGCTCCCCGCCGCGACACCACCAAACCAGGTTATGTATGCCCTTTCAATCAACTGCTGAAAAAACCCGCGCTTTATGACGTCGACGCTCTCTACGCTTGATTATATTGTTTTTGTGCTGTATGCCGTGATTATCGTAGCCCTGGGCCTTTGGGTGTCGAGGTCTGAGAAAGGCGTGCAGAAGACAGCCCAGGATTATTTCCTGGCCGACAATTCCCTCACCTGGTGGGCCGTGGGCTCCTCCCTGATTGCCGCCAACATCTCCGCCGAGCACTTTATCGCCATGTCGGGCTCCGGCTACGCCATCGGGCTCGCCATCGCCGCCTACGAGTGGATTGCCGCCATCGCCCTGATAGTGGTCGCCAAGTATTTCCTGCCCGTTTTTCTGGACAAGGGGATCTACACGATGCCCCAGTTTCTGCAGGAGCGGTACAACAAAGGGGTGAGCACGGCCTTTGCCATCTTCTACCTGCTGGTGTACGTGTTCGTGAACCTGACGGCGGTGAGTTACCTGGGCGCGCTGGCGCTGGAGAAAATAATGGGCGTGCCGCTTACTTTCGGCATCGTGGGCTTGCTGGTGTTTTCGGGTGTCTACTCCATATATGGCGGCATGAAAGCGGTGGCCTGGACGGACGTGGTGCAGGTGATTTTCCTGGTGGGCGGCGGGCTTATCACGACCTATATCGCCCTGGATGCCGTGGGTGGGGGTGACGGCGTTTTTGCTGGGTTTGCCCATATATACGAACGGGCGAGAGACCATTTTGTCATGGTTGTGCCGGAGGGCCGGATAGCGGTGCCCGACGGCGCGGGCGGCACGAAAGACGCGTTTCAGGACCTCCCCGGCCTGGCCGTTATCCTGGGCAGCATGTGGCTCACCAACCTGGGCTTCTGGGGCTTCAACCAGTTTATCATCCAGAAGGGACTGGCGGCGAAAAGCATCACCGAGGCGAAACGCGGGCTTCTGTTTGCGGGCTACCTGAAAATCCTGATACCGCTGATCGTGGTTATTCCGGGCATCACGGCCTACGTGCTCTTCAACGACTACAGCCCCGGCGAACTGGCCGCCATCTTAGGCAAACCGCTGGCCGCTGTCGGCACCATCGAAAAGTCGGATGAGGCGTACCCGTGGCTGTTGAAGAACTTTGTGCCTTCCGGCTTCCGGGGGCTTGCGTTCGCGGCGCTGGCCGCCGCCGTCGTCTCGTCGCTGGCCTCCATCATCAACAGCACGTCCACCATCTTCACCATCGATTTGTACAAGACGTTCTTCCGGCCGGCGGCCGAAAGCAGGGAGTTGGTGCGCGTAGGAAGGCTGGTGGCCGTCCTGGCCCTGGCCATCGCCGCCGTGGTTGCCCCACAGTTGCAGACGCTGGACCAGGTGTACCAGTATATACAGGAGTACACCGGCTATATATACCCCGGCACCATCGTGGTGTTTGTGATGGGGCTCTACTGGAAGCAAATGACACAGAACGCCGCACTCTGGACAGCCATTGTCACCATTCCGGCCGGGATAATCTTTAAACTCATATACCCTGAAATGCCCTTTATCCTGCGCATCGGCTACGTTTTTATCTTCCTGTGCGTGCTGGCCTCGGTGATCAGTTTTATGGAGCGGGGAAGGAAAGTAAGGGTGCCTAAACCGGAAGGCAACCGGTACAAGCGCCTGCTCCAGACGAGTTATATCCTTTTTGCGCTGGCCTTTGTTTGCTTTGTGATCGGGGTGCTTTACTCCGCCGAATACAGTTACCTCGGCCTGGAGTCCATCTATACCATGTCCATGATCTTCCTGATGCTCGGCATTATCGTTTACACCAACACCCGACTGGACACGGCCGACAAAAAAGCGATTATCTCAGACCCGGTGCTGTTCAAAACGCAGTCTGGCTTTAATGTAGCCGCCGCCGGAATACTCGCCATTATCGGCACGCTGTATTACTTTTTCTGGTAGGCGGCCAATGAAAGGCCCGCCATTTGGACTTATGGCGGGCACGAGCAACCACGGTTTACGATGGCGGCTGGAGATATATGCCGCGCCGCGTTCGCTTTTATTCCTTCCTGGAGGGTGAGGTTTCCGGTACCCTAATCGACGGATTAGCTGAATTTTCGTAGTTCATGTTAATTAATACAGGGATTTACAGGATTAAATATTTTAAATTCAGTACATTAGGTTATATAACTGGTAAAAAATACTTTCATTTTAAAAACATCACACTATGAAAGCCATCAATATAGACGAAAAGAACCCCTTGGAAAGCCTGGATGTCTGGGAGGAGGACCTGCTGGAACGCTTCCCTGATCCGGAAGACAAAGCACCCGGCAAATCGAAGGAGGAGTACCGCAACTATGAAACGCCTGCCCGCGAAACGGTGAAGGAGTTTTACCGCCTCAACCACCTGCACCAGTCCTACGACTTTGTCTTGCAGAAGGAGAAGGAGTTCCTGAAATTCGACAAGAAGGAGATGCCCATATGGGATGCCTTCACGTTCCTGAACCAGTTGGTGGACGACTCTGACCCGGACACGGACCTGGACCAGATGCAGCATCTGCTGCAGACCTCAGAGGCTATCCGCGCCGACGGCCACCCCGACTGGATGGTGCTGGTGGGCCTGCTGCACGACATGGGCAAAGTGCTGTGCCTGTTCGGGGAGCCGCAATGGGCCGTGGTAGGAGACACCTTTCCGGTAGGCTGCGCTTTCTCGGACAAAATCGTCTATTCAGAGTTTTTCAAGGATAACCCGGACTACAACGACAGCCGCTACAATACCAAGTTCGGGGTATACAGCCCGAACTGCGGCCTGCGCAACGTGCATATGTCGTGGGGCCACGACGAGTATGTGTACCAGATGATGAAGGACCACCTGCCGGAGCCCGCTTTATATATGCTCCGCTACCATTCGTTCTACCCGCAGCACCGCGAAAATGCCTACGACCACCTGCTGGACAGCCACGACCGGGAGATGTTTGAGTGGGTGCGGCTCTTCAACCCGTATGATCTGTACTCCAAGACCCCGACGCCCCCAGACTGGAACAAACTGCGCCCCTATTACGAGGACCTGGTGGCGAAATACCTCCCGCCCACACTCAAGTTTTAGGAGTTATATATAAGTTCGCGGAAGCGTTGCGGCCATAGCCCGTACTTATTAAATCCGGAAGCAGGAAGTGCATTTGTGCTTCCTGCTTCCGGATAAGTTGCGGCTGCGCCAGCGCTCCGTGATTTTTAGGGATAGCGGGCAGAACAAACAGCTCGCCGCAACCTTCCCTGCACTGAGTCGCGAAGGTTTGCCTCTATATATAACCCACAGACATTTCACTATATAAACGAAGTCTCGACCACACCCCTGATGTTCGCCAAAAAGACATTTCTCCCGCTCCTGCTTCTCATTTTTATATGGCAGGGCCTGTACGCCCAAAAGCTTTACACGGCCGCCAACGTGCATGCCCACAACGACTATGAGCAGCCCGTGCCCTTTTTCGCGGCTTATGACGCTCAGGCAGGCTCGATAGAGGCCGATGTGTTCCTGAAAAACGGCGCGTTATATGTGGCGCACGACCCCGGGGACATCCTGCCTGACCGCACGCTGGAGGCGCTTTACCTGAAGCCCCTCCAGAAAAAGATACAGCAGAACAACGGAGCGCCCTACAGCCTGCCGGAAGCAAAGCTGCAATTGCTGATTGATTTGAAAACGGACGGGAAAGCAACGCTGCCGGTGCTGGTGAAAACGCTGGAAAAATACCCCGGGATAAGTCAGAACCCCGCCGTGCAGGTGGTGGTCAGCGGCAACAGGCCTGCCCCGGCCACCTGGTCGCAGTACCCGGATTTCATTTATTTCGACGGCAGGCCAGGAGAAACATATACCCCAGCAGAATTAGAGCGTATCGCCTTGTTCAGCGACAGTTTCCGGAACTATACCCAGTGGAGCGGCGAAGGGCCGATTGCCAAAGAGGACCAAGCTAAAATGGAGCGGACGATTGACAGCGTGCATCAACTGGACAGGAAATTCCGCTTCTGGGCAACGCCCGACAATGAAGCATCCTGGCAAACACTGCTGCGCCTGGGGGTGGATTATATAGGCACGGATGACGTGGCGGGCTTGACCAGCTATCTGAAAGATGTACCGGCTGATGCGCCGCGTCGCAAAGAACCTTAAACGGCTCCCTCACCTCATCCCACCTCAGTCATACACAGGCCCTGGAGGCGGGGCCGTTTCATCTCTACTTTTGTCATCCTTTACGGATCTTGTGGGCAAGTGGCAAGTGCTTGCCTCCTCGGAAAGTCCCTTCTGTATCACCCAAGTCTCTTAACAGAATGACTGGAGATAGTTACTTTAGGATTTCAGGCTAAAACGGTCCTGGCCGTGCCACGGTGGGTTCGCATATCTCCCTAAGCCGCTTCTTTCGAATCAAAAAATGAACTTTATTTCTGCAATAAGTGCTAAGCATTCAGGCGGCTGCTGAGTTGTTTTTCGTGGATGAAAGCTTTTACACCGTTATCAGGAATCCTACTTCTGGAGAGCGATTTCGCAGTAGCCGGCTCTCTCGCCGGGAACCGGATTTATACATGCACCTGTGTATTTGAACTTGCGGCAAGATGTACTAATTTGGAAGCTTTCTTGCGTCTGTACATACCTTAAGCTCTGCCTACGCCTGATTTGCCCCACACCATATGAAGCATATAGTTTTCTTTTTTATAGGCGCCGCGTTTCTGCTGAGCAGCTGCGAGGAAAAGGAACCCCAGCTCTTCCAGCTACTGTCGCCGGACGATACGGGCATCACTTTCAGCAACAACCTGCCCGAAAACGACACCCTCAACGCCATTGAGTACGACTACCTGTACAACGGCGCCGGCGTGGCCATCGGGGACATCAACAGCGACGGGCTGCAGGACATTTTTTTTGGTGGCAACATGGTGACGAGCAGGCTGTACCTGAACAAGGGAAACCTGCAGTTTGAGGACATCACCGAACAGGCGGGCGTTGCCACCGACCGCTGGGTAACAGGCGTTGCGATGGCCGATATCAACAGCGACGGCCATACGGATATATATGTCTGCGTGGCCGGGCCGAACAAAACGGCTGAAAAGCCCAACATGCTGTTTGTGAACAACGGCGACGGCACCTTCACGGAGTCTGCCCGGGCATATGGCCTGGCCGATACGGGCTACAGCACCCAGGCCGCTTTCCTCGACTATGACAAGGACGGCGACCTGGACATGTACCTGCTCACCAATGCGCTGGAGAGCTTCCCGCGTAACAACTCGCGCCCAAAGAAAACCAACGGCCAGGGCCTGAGCACCGACAGGCTGTACCGCAACAACGGCGACAACACGTTTACGGACGCGTCCAGGGAGGCCGGTATCCTGCTGGAAGGCTATGGCCTGGGCGTGGGCATTGCCGACATCAACAACGACGGGTGGCTCGACATATATGCGGCGAACGACTTCATCACAAACGATATCCTCTACATTAGCAACCGCGACGGCACTTTCACCGACAAATCGCGGCAGTACCTGAAGCACCATAGCTGGAATGCCATGGGAACGGATATAGCCGACTTCAACAACGACGGCCTGCTGGACATTGTGACCGTGGACATGCTGCCGCCCGACAACCAGCGGGAAAAAACCATGATCGGGGCCGCCAACTACGACCGCTTCAAGCACAACCTCACGCTGGGCTACCAGCCGCAGTACATCCGCAACACGCTGCAACTGAACAACGGCAACGGCACCTTCAGCGAAATCGGTCAGCTGGCGGGCATCCACCGGACAGACTGGAGCTGGGCTCCCCTGTTTGCCGATTACGACAACGACGGCCGCCGCGACCTCCTCATCACCAACGGGTACCGCAAGGACGTCACCAACCTCGACTTTATCATATACAAGCGCCAGGAAGGGCGGTTTGGAGATGATGCGAGCCAGTCCAAGGCGATGGCCAAGCTGATAAAAGAGCTGCCCGGCGTGAAAGTACACAACTATATATACCAGAACACCGGCAACCTCTCCTTCGCGGACAAGTCTGAGGAGTGGGGCCTGGACGCTCCCTCCTACACCAACGGCACCGCCTTTGCCGACCTCGACAACGACGGCGACCTGGACCTGGTGATGAATAACATCGACGAGGCCGCCTTTATATATCGGAACGAGGCCAACACGCTGCCCGACCGGCATTACCTGCGCGTAAAACTGGAAGGCGATGTACTGAACAAAGCCGGGCTCGGCGCCAAACTCACCCTCACCTCCAACGGCCAGCAGCAGTACCACGACCACTCGGTGTACCGCGGCTATAAGTCCACAGTGGAGAACGCGGTGCACTTTGGTTTGGGCAAAGCCACGCAGGCAGACGCCCTGGAAGTGATATGGCCGGACGGCAAACAGCAGACCATCCGGAACATAAAAGCCGACCAGGTGCTGACCTTGCGCCACGCCGATGCCACCGTGCCAGCCCCTTCCCCCGCCCCTGCTGCCATTGCCACACTTTTCAAGGCGCAGGACAGCACCGCCACCGGCATCAGTTACCAGCACAGGGAGCATGACTTTATAGACTTTAAGCTGCAGCCCCTGCTCATGCAGAAGTACTCGCAGGGTGGCCCTGGCATGGCCGTTGGCGATGTGAACGGAGATGGCCTCGAGGATTTATATATAGGCGGCTCTTCGGATACCCCCGGAAAGCTCTACCTGCAGGCAGCGGCTGGCACTTTCAAAGAAGCCGCCCTGGCGGACGCACCAAAACACGGCGATGACATGGGCAGCCTCTTCTTTGACGCCGACAACGACGGCGACCTTGATTTATATATCGTGAGCGGCGGAAGCGAGTTCAAGGACGGCTCGGCGGAGTACCAGGACCGGCTCTATATGAACGACGGCAAAGGCTCATTTGCCCCGGCCCCTGCTGCGCTGCCCGGCATCAAGTCCAGCGGCTCGTGCGTGGTGGCGGCTGATTATGACAAAGACGGCGACCTCGATTTGTTTGTGGGGGGTCGGGTGGTGCCGCAGCGTTACCCTTTGCCTGCCAGCAGCTACATTCTCCAGAACAATGGCGGCACCTTTACGGATGTGACCGAAAAGGTATGCCCCGCACTGAAGCAAATCGGGCTGGTTACTTCCGCGCTCTGGACGGACGCAGACCAGGACGGGCAAATCGACCTGCTGCTGGCTGGGGAGTGGATGCCGGTCACTTTGCTCAAAAACAAGAGCGGCAAGTTTGAGGACGTGACAAAAAACACGGGCCTGCAGGAGGCTGTGGGCTGGTGGAACAGCCTGGCGGCGGGTGACTTTGACAGCGACGGGGATATGGATTATATAGGCGGCAACTTCGGCCTCAACTCCGACTACAAGGCCTCCCCCGAAGAGCCCATCACCATCACGGCAAAAGACTTCGACAGCAACGGCAGCATCGACCCGGTGCTGGGCCGCTACCTGATGGGCCAGAATTTCCCCGCCCACCCCCGCGACGCCATGACCGACCAGATGGTGTCGATGCGCAGGAAGTTCCAGACGTTTGAGCAGTACGCGGGCATCGGCTACAACGAGCTTTTCTCGGAGGAGGATTTAGCGGATGCCGTGGTGGCGCAAAGCACCCACCTGCAGAGCAGCTATATCGAGAACCTGGGCAACGGAAAATTCAAAATGACAGCGCTCCCCATACAGGCGCAGTTCGCCCCGGTGTTCGGCATTACGGTGAACGACTACAACGGCGACGGTAACCTGGACCTGCTGCTGGCGGGCAACAACTACGCGACGGAGGTGCAGACAGGCTGGTACGATGCCTCCATTGGCCTATATATGCAAGGAAACGGGAAGGGCGGCTTCGCCCCTGTTCCGGTTACGGAGAGCGGTTTTTTTGTGGATACGGATGCGAAGGGCATGGCCGAACTGGCGCTGCCGGAGGGAAAAAGCCTGGTACTCTCCGCCTCTAACCAGGGGCCGGTGAAAACTTATATATATAAGCAGCGGCACAGCGCCCTGCCACTCCGGCCCTCCGACGCCTGGGCAACTGTTACACTGCAGGATGGCCGGAAAATGCGGCAGGAGTTTTACTACGGCTCCGCGTATTTGTCCCAGTCGTCCAGAACACTGGCGGTGCCCGCAGGGGCGAGGGCCGTAACCATATACGACTTTGCCGGAAAGGGCAGGCAAGTTGACCTGCAGGAGGACAAACTGGCGCTCCGGCCTTAGCCGATAACTGGTCTGTGCTGCTGTTTTGGATAGGCTGTCTAGAGTAATGCTATCCCCAGCATGTGGTGCTGAATATTTGTGGCCAGAGCCGGAACTTGTTTTATATAAAAGTAATTGGTTACTTACAACTGCTATGGTGGCTTGTTTTTGTAAACCCTTGTACAGAAACAAATTAACAGAGATTATAGCACACCTACACCCTTTCAACACATATGAAGAGTCTTAAATCTTTACTGTACTTACTGCTGATCCCCCTCCTGCTGGGCTGTGAGGAAAAACACGATATAGCCGGGCTGGACAAGTTTTCGCAGTCGCAGCTGATTGTGTGGAACGGGCACCTGAGCGAGATCATCATCAAGGACATCTTTAACCCGCCCGTGGCCAGCCGCATCTATTCTTACCCCAACATTGCGGCCTACGAGGCCCTGGCCCCTGCCTACCCGCAATACGGCTCCCTTGCCAGCCAGCTCAGCGGCCTGCCGGACGTGCCCCAGCCGGATACCACCCAGGAACTTTACCTGCCGGTGTCGAGCATCATCGCTTTCTCTACCGTTGGCAAAAAGCTCATCCTCGACGAGCTGAAGATGGAGGAATACGAGGCCAAATACCTGGCGCAAATCAAAAAGATAGGGATAAAGGAAGAGGTGCTGAACAACTCCATCGCCTACGGACGGCAGGTGGGCGAGCATATACTGGCCTGGTCTAAAAAGGATGGCTACACAGAAACCCGCGCCCTCACGCGCCACGTCATTTCCAAAGAGCCCGGCGCCTGGCAACCCACCGCCCCGGACTATATGCCTGCCGTGGAGCCGCACTGGAGCAAAATGAGGCCTTTTGTCATGGACTCGGCGGCGCAGTGCAAGCCTTCTTTGCCCACCGCCTTCGACTCCCTCGCCACGTCCGACTTTTACAAGGAGGCGATGGAGGTATATGACGTTGTGAAAAATATTGACGAGGACAAACTGCTGATAGCCCGCTTTTGGGATGATAACCCGAACGTGTCGTACACCACCGGCCACGTGACCTACTTCAAGCAAAAGCTGACGCCCCCGGGCCACTGGATGTCTATTACCAGTTCCGCCATCCGCGACAAAAAACTAAATATGATAGAGGCCGCCGAAACCTACGTGATGGTGGCCACCGCGGTAGCCGACGGTTTCATCAGCTGCTGGGACGCCAAATACGCCTACAACTCCATCCGCCCGGACACCTATATAGAGCGCTACATCGACGCAGACTGGGACCCGGTGCTGCAGACGCCTCCGTTCCCGGAGTTCCCGAGCGGGCACAGCGTCATATCAGCGGCGGCGGCCACCGTGCTCACCCACAAGTTCGGCGACGCCTATGCTTTTGTTGATTCCACGCAAATGGCCATTGGTCTGCCGCCGCGCCAGTTCAGCTCCTTCAACGAGGCTGCGCTGGAGGCAGGGGAAAGCAGGATATACGGGGGCATCCACTTCCGCCCTGCCTGCGACCTTGGCGCAGAGCAAGGCAGAGAGGTAGGCGACCTGGTGGTCACGAAGTTGAAAACCCGTGGCGGTGAGCGGACAGCAAAGCTGTAGCTTGCAGCCAGTTCTTCCACCCTGATGATTACTTATTATTGAAAAGCAGTCTGCATTGGCTAACAGGCCGGCATGCTGCTTTTTTCAATTACCACACATGCACGCACCAACCAAAATCGCCCTGCCTAACAAGCTGAAGAATGTAGCGCTTGCTATGCTTGTGCTGCTTGCCAGCTGCAACCCCGAGCCGGAAAAGGAAACCGCCGCTACAGAGCCGGCAACAGCTACAGCACCTCCCCTGTTTCAGAGCCTCCCGGCCGAAGAGACGGGCATCACCTTTGCGAACACGCTCACAGAGACGCCTACCCTGAACGTGCTGGAGTTTGAGTACTTCTACAATGGCGGCGGCGTGGCCATGGGCGACTTTAACAACGACGGCCTGCAGGACATCTTCTTTTCGGGCAACATGGTGCCCAGCAGACTCTACCTTAACAAAGGAGATTTAAAGTTTGAGGATATAACCCGGCAGGCAGGCATCAATACCTCCGGCCGCTGGGCGAGCGGCGTGGCCGTGGCGGACGTGAACAGCGACGGTTACCAGGATATCTATGTCTGCGTGACAGGTAAAGTAGCGCCGCAGCAACGCCGGAACCTGCTCTATATAAACAACCAGGACAACACCTTCACCGAGGCGGCCGGACAATATGGCCTTGCCGACGACAGTTACTCCACGCACGCCGCTTTCTTCGACTACGACAAGGACGGTGACCTGGACCTCTACCTGCTCAACCACACACTGGAAGAAAAGAACCCGAACCTGCTGCGCCCCCAGTTAAAAGACGGTTCCGGGAAAAACACAGACAAGCTATACCGCAACAACGGCAACAATTCCTTTACAGACGTCTCGAAAGAAGCCGGTATACTGGTGGAGGGACACGGGCTGGGTGTGGCCATCAGCGACATCAACCGGGACGGGTGGCCGGATGTGTATGTGTCCAATGATTACCTGTCGAACGACATTCTTTACCTGAACAACAAAAACGGCACCTTCACCGACAAGGCAGCGGCTTACTTCAAGCACCAGAGCCAGTCGGCGATGGGCAACGATGTGGCCGACTTCAACAACGACGGGCTGGTGGACATCATCACGGTGGATATGCTGCCGGAAGACAACCTGCGGAGTAAGCTGATGTTCGCGGGCATGAACTACGACCGCTTTGTGGGGGAACTCATGAACGGCTACACACCGCAGTATATGCGCAACACGCTGCAGCTGAACAACGGCAACGGCACGTTCAGCGAGATGGGGCAACTGGCAGGCGTACACAGCACCGACTGGAGCTGGAGCCCGCTGCTGGCCGACTTCGACAACGACGGCTACAAGGACCTGCACATCACCAACGGCTTCCCGAAGGACATCACCAACCGCGACTTTATCATGTACCGCATGCAGGGCCTCAACAGCAGCATGCCGATGGACGAACTGAACAAGCAGCTGATGGAGATAATAAAGCAGCTGCCGAGTGCCAGGAAGCCGAATTATATATATAGGAACAAAGGCGACCTCACGTTCAGCAACCAGACCAGCGCCTGGGGCCTGGATGTGCCTTCTTTCTCAAACGGCGCCGCTTACGCCGATTTGGACCATGATGGCGACCTGGATCTGGTTACCAACAACATCAACGAAAAAGCCTTTGTGTACCGCAACAATGCCGAGAAGCAGCTGGGCAATAACTTCCTGCGGATAAAGCTGCAGGGAGACAAAGGGACCGCAGCCGGATATGGCGCCAAGGTAAAACTGACGCTGGACGGCAAGGAGCAGTTTCAGGAGTACTCGCCTTACCGGGGCTTTATGTCGACGGTGGAGCCTTTCCTGCATTTCGGGTTGGGGCCAGATTCGGTGGTGGCGGCCGTGGAAGTGACCTGGCCGGATGGCAAAGTGCAGCGCCTCGGGAATGTGAAGGCCAACCAGGTGCTCACGCTGCAGCAGAAAGATGCCGCCGCTGTGAGAGAATCAAAGAAAGCACCTGAGCCGCAGTTGTTCCAGCGGGTAAACGCGACGCACAGGATAGACTACACGCACATAGAGGAGCCCTATATAGATTTCAAGGTGCAGCCGCTGTTGCCGCACAAGTACACGCAAAACGGGCCGGGCATAGCGGTAGGCGACATGAACGGCGACGGACTGGATGATTTCTATGTGGGCGGGGCCTTCAAATATCCCGGCAGGGTTTTCCTGCAGTCCAGGAACGGCACCTTCACCAGCACAGCCGTCACGGACCAGACGAAGTACGAAGAGGATATGGGCAGCCTGCTCTTCGACGCAGACGGCGACGCAGACCTGGATTTATATATCGTGAGCGGTGGAAACGAGTTCCCGGCCAACTCGCCCTATTATCAGGACAAGCTTTACCGGAACGATGGCAAAGGCAACTTCACCCTGGATGCGCAGGCGCTGCCCAACACCACCGCCAGTGGCTCGTTTGTGACCGCGGCTGACGTGGACACAGACGGCGACCTGGACTTGTTTGTTGGTGGCAGGGTGTCGCCGCAGCAGTACCCGGCTCCGGCGGAGAGCTATATCCTGCTGAACGAGGGCGGGAAGTTCCGAAACGCCACCGCGCAGGTGTGCCCGGACCTGCAAAAGCTGGGGATGCTCACCGCCGCCCTCTGGACTGATTTCGACAATGACCGTGCCGTTGACCTGGTTGTGACGGGAGAAGGCATGCCCATCACTTTTTTCCGAAATACTAAAGGCAAATTGCAGAACGTAACGGCCGCCACCACGCTGCCTAACACCAGCGGCTGGTGGAACAGCCTAACCGGCGGCGACTTTGACGGCGACGGCGACATAGACTATATGGCCGGAAACCTGGGGCTGAATACCAAGCTGAAAGCCTCGGAGGCAGAGCCCGTGAGCGTATATGCCGCCGACTACGACGGCAACAGCAGCATGGACCCCATCGTGGCGCACTACGTGATGGGCAAAAACGTGCCGGTTCGGCCGCGGGATGATATCTTTGACCAGATGGTGTCCATGCGCCGGCGCTTTGCCACCTACGACAGCTACGCCCGCGCCTCTGTGACGGAAGTGCTTTCTCCCGCAGAACTGAACAAGTCCTACGTGCTGAAAAGCGTGAACATGCACTCGAGTTATATCGAGAACCTGGGCAACGGCAAGTTCCTGATAAAAGCCTTGCCTGTGGAGGCCCAGTTCGCCCCAGTATATGGCATGACGGTGCATGACTATGACGGCGACGGCAACCTGGACGCGCTGCTCACGGGCAACTCACAGGCCCCGGAAGTCATCAGCGGCGCTTACGACGCTTTTACCGGCCTGTATCTCAAAGGGAATGGCAAAGGTGGTTTCCAGCCTGTGCCGCTGCAGCAAAGCGGTTTCGTGGTGGACGGTGATGCGAAAGGCATGGCGAATCTGACACTGTATAACGGGAATACGCTGGTGCTGGCAGCCAACAACAACGGCCCGCTGCTGGCTTATACCGCGGGCACCGGAAATGGGGCACAGGTTGTTCACACCAATCCTTCAGACGCAAGACTGGAGATCATGCTTGATTCAGGAAAGAAAATCGTGAAGGAGCTTTATTACGGCTCCGGTTATCTTTCACAATCTACCAGAAGCGTTGCCCTCCCCCGGAATGCCGTGTCGGTGGTGGCTTTTGATTTTGAGGGTAAGAGCAGAAAGGTTAAGTAAAATGGGTTGTGGGGGTAAAGCCCCTGTTTTTTACCTGCCCTTCAGAGGAGTGGATTCCTGAATCGACTGAACTAATTCCCCTCCTTGAAGGGGCAGGGGTGGGTTTCTTTTTTATTCGCACTATTCATCAGTTAGCTGTTATTTATATATGAAGAAAGCATCAATATTAGCAGCTTTGATTATGGCAGTTTTTGGCTGTGAAACTAAAAACCCTGAATCCATTACAAATAAACCTTCAAAAGCTGACTATCAAAAAAATAAAAACTCCCGATTTACAGTAATAAGCGACACATCAGAAACAATAGCTGTTACCCATGGGAGTAAAAAGCTCTGGGAACCGACTGAAGAGCAAATCTTTGACATTGAGGCCATAATAAAGACAACAATTGCAAACGACCCCGGCGTTGGGAACAGACACCTAAAACCTGACAGCATAGAAAGCATTTACAAGCAATATGTCTGCTTTGTTGATAGCAATGGCGATTCTTTAGTTTATATAAACGCCTCCTGCAGAGTAAGAGAAATACTGGTGACCGATTCTGTAACGAATGAATTAAAATTCAAAAAGTTTGATTGGCGGAACAGTCTCTTCGGAACAGTATTGGACGGAGGAGATTGCTTCTGGAATATGTTAATCAACTTCTCCGAGAAAAAAACTTTAGAATTGAATGTAAATGGAGAAGCTTAAAAAATCAACGGCTAACAAGGCATAAAAATAGCACAGATACGATGTTTCCGCCTCCTATATATAGCAGAGTTATTCCCTGCCTTTTGCTTTCTGCCCTGCTCCTGCTGACTTCCTGCAAGGAAGAAAAGCAGGAAGACGGGAATGCCCCGATGGTGACGCTACTTGAAGAGGTGGCGCAGAAGTTCTACGTACCCGGCAACCGGTTTGCGAACCATGCCCGCGTCGCCCACTTCGACACGCTGGCCGCCAAATCCGCAGGCCGGGAGAAATTTGATTACGAGTACCAGAAAGCCACCGAGCTGCTGCGGTCAGGAGACCCGGAAGGAGCGGCAAAACTGTTTGAGAAACTGCACCAGCAACTGCCGCAGGTGGCCTACAGCTTTACCCCGAAAGACCAGGGACTGGCCGACAGGCTGCAGGCGGATATCGCGCAGGCTTACCTGCGCTTCGGCGAGCAGGAAAACTGCCTGATCAACCACACCTCCGCCTCCTGCCTCTTCCCCATCGCCAGCCCGGGGTTTCACCAGTTGCCGCAGGGCTCCCGCAAAGCCATCGAGCACTACACCGCGCTGCTAACCCGGAACCCGGAAGCGCTGCACTACCGCTGGCTCCTGAACATTGCCTATATGACCCTGGGCGAATACCCCGACAAAGTGCCGGCGCAATGGCTGATACCCATAGAAAGCCAATCTGAAGTCGCCGTGGCCCCTTTTGAGGAAGTGGCCGGAGACCTGGGCGTGGATGTAGACGCCATCTCCGGGGGCTCCATTGTGGAGGACTTCGACAACGACGGCTACCTCGACATCATGGCCTCTTCTTACGGATTGCGGGACCAAATCCGGTACTTCCGCAACGAGGGCGACGGCACCTTCTCGGACCATACCGGAAAGGCAGGCCTGAAAGGCATCACCAACAGCCTGAACATGGTGCAGGCGGACTATAACAACGACGGCTATATAGATGTGCTGGTGCTGCGCGGTGCCTGGTTTGAGCAGCACGGCAAGCAGCCCAACTCGCTGCTGCACAACAACGGCGATGGCACCTTTACCGATGTGACGGCAGAAGTTGGCCTGCTTTCTTTTTACCCTACCCAGACAGCGACCTGGAGTGATTTTAACAACGACGGCTGGCTCGACCTGTTCATCGGCAACGAAACGGCGGACAAGTTCAGCCCGAACCCCAGCGAGCTATATATAAACCACCGGGGTGTTTTTAAAAATATCGCGAAGGACGTGGGCCTTGAGTTGAACCGGTATGTCAAAGGCGTCACCTCCGGCGATTTCGACAACGACGGCTGGCAGGATTTATATGTCTCCACGCTATATGGCCAGAACTTTCTGTTCCGGAACCTGGGCTTGGGGCGCAACGAGCAGCTCAAGTTTGAGGACGTGACAGCGCAGGCGGGCCTGGCCAAGCCGATGATGTCGTTCCCCACCTGGTTTTATGATTTCGACAACGACGGCTGGCTCGATATTTTTGTCTCCGGCTTTAAGTTCAGCAAAGACCCCAGCGTATCCTACAATGTGGCCGCCGAGTACCTGGGCCTGCCGAACCAGGCTGAAAAAGCAAGGCTTTACCGCAACAACCGCGACGGCACCTTCACGGACATCGCCGAAGCAGCGGGCATCAACAAAGCCCTGTATTCCATGGGCAGCAATTTCATGGATATGGACAACGACGGCTGGCTGGATATGTACCTCGGCACCGGCGACCCCAGTTTCGAGTCTATCATCCCCAACAAGCTGTACCGCAACAACGCCGGTAAAACGTATCAGGATGTCACCACCGCTGCGGGTGTGGGGCACCTGCAGAAAGGGCACGCCGTTTCGGTGGGGGATATAGACAACGACGGCGACCAGGATATCTATACCGTGATGGGCGGCGCATATGAAGGCGACAACTACCGGAACGCCCTGTTTAAAAATACCTACCAGGGCAGCGCCACGGCTGGCAATAACTGGATATCAATAAAGCTGGAAGGAGTAAAAGCCAACAAAGCCGCCATCGGCACCCGCCTGAAAATAACGTTTACGGAGCAGGGAAAGCAGCGAAGCATATACCGGGACGTGAACTCCGGGGGAAGTTTCGGAGCCTCTGCGCTGCGCGCTGAGATGGGCCTTGGCCGGGCTACCAAAATTGACAAGTTGGAGATCCTGTGGGCAGGCTCAAACCGGAAACAGGTGTTTGAAAATATAGCCGCCAACCAGTTTATATATATTAAAGAAGGAGACAGCCAGGTAAAGAGACTTGACATCCGGAAGCTGGATTTACAGATGAAAAAAGGTGCGCACGATTTACACCATGCGCACCTCCCGAATCAGTTGGAGTAAGCCTATGGCTTCGTCGGCTTGCCTTTAGTAGCAATGTGTTTCGCCTGCGCTACGTCTGTTATCGTTGTCCGTACCTTTCCTGCCTTGTTTATGATCTGAACTGACTTTGTCCCGGCTGGCAGCCACAGGGTTCTGGAAGAATGGGACAAGTACCCGGAGCCATAATAGAATTCCTGCTTCCTTTTCTGGCCGTCAGGTAGTGTGAGGATGGCGTAGGCGTCGGATGACAGAACGGGCACAGCATATAGTTCAGCCGCCGGACGCGCACTTTTGTATGCCCGCAGGCTGTCGTTGTGCGAAGCGATGAGTACCAGCGGACTTCCTTCTCTGGCCTTTAGTTCTGCCATGCCTTTGGCATCCGAATCCACCGCAAAGCCGCTCTTGCTGATAGCAACCGGGGCGAACTTCCCTTTGCCATTGCCTTTCAGATATAAACCGGTAAACGCGTCATACCGCCCCACCACCACTTCCGTTGCATAGGAGTTCCCGACCAGCAGCAGGTCCAGGTGGCCGTCGCCGTCGTAGTCGTTCACCGTAATGCCGCACACCGGGGCGAACTGCGCCTGTATGGGGAGCGCTGTCATTTTGAATTTTCCGTTGCCCAGGTTCTCGATGTAGCTGCTTTTAAAGTTCTCGCTCTTCGCCACGTAAGCACCTTGCAGCCTCTCTGCCGTAAATATCTCGTCAAACGATTTGCTGGCGTAGTCTTCGTAGGTCCTGAATTCCCGCCGCATCGACACCATCTGGTCCGTCATATCGTCCCGCCCGTGTACCAGTTGCTCTTTTCCCTGGATATAATGCGTCATCACGGCATCCGTCGTGCCGCTCTTGTCAAAGTCTTTGGCATATACGCTTACCGGCTGCTCCTCCGAAGCCTTGAATTTGGAGTTGAGCCCCAGGTTTCCGGCTATATAGTCCGTGTCGCCGTCATTGTCGAAATCACCGGCTGCCAGGCTGTTCCACCAGCCGCTGGTACCGCGGAGCCCCGTCGTGGCGGTCACATCTTCCAGTTTGCCGTTTGTGTTCTTCAGAAACGTGAGCGGCATCCACTCTCCCGCCACCACCAGGTCGATGGCATTGTCGTTGTCAAAGTCTGTCCAGAGCGCGGAGGTCACCATGCCTAAATCAGAGAGCACCGGCCCGACGGTTTTGGTCACGTCAGAAAACTTGCCCCCGTTGTTCTGCAGGATGTAGCTCTTCGCGGGCAGCGGAAATTGCCTTGGCTGCACCCTTCCCCCCACAAACAAATCCAGGTCACCGTCCTTGTCGTAGTCTGCCGCCGCCACACACGAACCGCTTGCGTCTATATGGGGTAACGCCTTTATATCGAGCATGAAATTACCTTTTCCATCGTTGATATAGAGCCGGTCCTGATAGGCGCTGTCTCCGGCGGGGTACTCGCTTCCGCCGCGCACGATATATAAATCCAGGTTGCCATCATTGTCAGCGTCGAAGAACAGGCTGCCCATATCCTCCCCGGGTTTCTCCTGTGTAGCAAGTGCGCGTGCGCTGAAGCTTCCGTCGCCGCCCTGCCAAAACAATGCTCCGGCTTGGGTGGAACCGCCGCCTACATAAAAGTCCTCCAATCCATCTCCATCTATATCCCCCACCGATATGCCGGGCCCGTTCTGCGAGTACTTGTGCGGCAGCAGCGGCTGCAGTTTGAAGTCTATATACTCCTGGCTTTTGTCCTGGTAGGCAATGCCTACAGCCGCTGTTATATCTTCGAAAAGGGGAGCTACTTTATCTTCAGGCTTGCTCTTTTTGATTGTAGCATCCCTGTAATTCACCACAAGCACCTGGTTGGGCTTTACATTTTTCAGCACCTGCTGCTTGCCGTCAGGCCATGTGATTTCTACTTCCTCTACCACCCCGGCAGACCCCAGCCCGAAGTGCAGCGTGTTCTCCACTGTCGATTGGAATCCTCTGAAAGGATACTGCTCGGCCACCTGCATTTTGCCGTCATACCGCAGCGTTGCCTTTGCCCCGATGCC
This sequence comes from Pontibacter russatus, assembly GCF_009931655.1. Classification (NCBI taxonomy): domain Bacteria; kingdom Pseudomonadati; phylum Bacteroidota; class Cytophagia; order Cytophagales; family Hymenobacteraceae; genus Pontibacter; species Pontibacter russatus. Next base: position 1,852,923 of record NZ_CP047984.1, read on the forward strand.
CGCTTTGTTCTTATCAGGTCCGTTAAACTTCAGGCGGAGGTAGTTTTTACTGCTCGCTTCCTTTTCCCCGCGCCGCTCCGACACCATGTTCTGGTATAGATAGGGCTCCTCGTCCACGTTGCTGATGACAATATCTAAATCCCCGTCATTGTCCAGATCAGCATAGGCGGCCCCGCTCGAAAAAGACTCCTGGCCCAGCCCCCAGTTGACGGACTTGTCGGTGAAGGTGAGGTCGGCATTGTTCCGGTACATGAAGTTGTGCTTTTTCACCCCCTCCATGGTCTCGGCCATCTTCACCAGATGTTCTCCGGTGCCCTCGTTGCCAAAGCTGGACCTCATCTGCGTGACATAGTAGGTCGCAAAATCCAGGTGCGTGATGTCTTTGCGGATGCCGTTGGTGATGAAAAGGTCGCGGTTGCCGTCGTTGTCGAAATCGGCCAGCAGGGGCGCCCAGCTCCAGTCGGTGTAATGGATGCCCGCCAGCTGGCTTATCTCGCTGAAGGTGCCGTTGCCGTTGTTCAGCTGCAGGTTGTTGCGGACGTACTGCGGCATATAGCCCCGCTGCAGCGCCAGCTGAAACTCATCGTAGTTCTTCACCCCGTTCATGAGCTTCTGCCGCCGGCTGTCGTCGGGCATCATGTCCAGGCTAATGATGTCCAGGAGCCCGTCGTTGTTGAAATCGGCGATATCCGTCCCCATCGAGAAGTGGCTGGTGTGCTTCAGGTAATCGCGGATACTTTCGGTGAAGGTGCCGTCCTGGTTGTTTATATATAAAAGGTCGTCATATATAAAATCGTTCGACACGTAGATATCCGGCCACCCGTCCTGGTTGATGTCCCCGATGCCCACGCCCAAACCGTAGCCCTCTTTTGTGATGCCCGCTTCCCTGGCAACATCGGTGAACGTGTTGTTCCCGTTGTTCCGATAGAGCCGGTCCACACTTGTGCCCTTGCCCTGCCCGGGTTTGGAGGCGAGCACATTTGGGTTCACCTTCGCGCGGTTTACGGTGGCCAGGTACATATCCAGGTCCCCGTCCAGGTCATAATCGAAAAATGCGGCCTGGGTAGAGTAACCGGTATCGGCCAGCCCGTATTTCTCCGCCTCCTCCACAAACTTCGGAGCATTGCCCGCACCGATGCCCTTGTTTATATATAAAAGGTTCTTCCGGCGGCGGTCATCCTTGTAACCCGACATGCAGACGTATATATCCAGCAGGCCGTCGTTGTTTATATCCACGATGGAGGCGCCTGTCGCCCAGTCGCTGGTTTCTACGCCCGCCTGCTGCGTTATATCCTCAAACTCGAATTTTCCCTTGTTCAGGTACAGCCTGCCGGACACCATGTTGCCCGTGAAGTATATATCGGGCAGCCCGTCGTTGTTCAGATCGCCCACCGCCACGCCGCCGCCATTATAGAAGTACTCGAAATTGAGCAGGTTGATGGAGTCGTTGGAGGTGAGTTGGTTCTTGAACGTAATGCCCGTTTCGGACGGGTACCGCAGCTCAAACATACTTTCTTCCTGGCCGCAGCCTGTAAATGCCACCGCCACAAGAAAAATAAGGATTGCTCTCACCAAATCTGAGATGCTGTTGAAAGTCAGGATCATGGTACCTGTGTGGCTCGTAAACTGCGAAGGCTACACCCGTTTGTCTGCCGGGGTGAAGCACCTGAAAACTGACAACAACCCTGTACCCTAAAAAGTGACATCTTCGATTTTACCGGCCACCACCGTATAGGTTGTTTCTTCAGGCACAGACATGCTGAACCCAAAACTGCCAGACACGCTGTAGTCGGCCGCATTGTACTCCGTAATCTGCAGTTCCCCGTTGCTGATGCCGCCCTCATACCTTGCCTTCGTCTCCTCCAAAGCGCCATTAGAAATGCGCGTTAAAAAATAACCCTTCCCTTTGGCGTCAGTTCCACCCCCAAGCCGGTAGGTGCCCACCTTGTCTTCATCCAGCTTCACCGACAATACAATGGCCGTCGTATCCGCGCCCTGCACCTGCACCCCGATAATAGTAAGGGTATCGCCGGGTTCTGTGAAGGCGCTGGCACCATTGGATACGGTGCGCGTGCCCAATTTAAAACTTCCCTTTGACGATGCCCAGTCTGCGTTGTTCACCTTTGCCGTAATGCTGCTTTGGGCGGTGCTTGCCGGAGTAGGCGCGTCGTCGTCGCTGCTGCAGCCCGGCAGCACCAGCAGGCCGGTAAAAGCAGCTAAAACACAGGTGCTGAATTTGTTATATACTTTCTTCATTTTGATATTCATTTTACAGTTCCGTTAAAATAGGAAAAGGATCGCAAACCGCGACCCTTTTCCTTATTCTTTTACGCTTTAATCTGATATGGCCAGGCTAGAATCCGGGGTTCTGGTCGCCCTGCAGGGCAGGGTTTCTGTCAATCTCGGCCTGCGGTATCGGGAACAGCTCGTTCTTGCCAACCTGGAATGGTCTTCCCATCGCGTTCAGCACTTCGGATGCTCTGCAGGTCCTCACAAGGTCGAAAAAGCGGTGCCCTTCAAAGGCAAGCTCCCTGCGACGCTCCTGAATGATGATGTCTCGCAGTTCGGCCTGGCTCACGCTGGTGACAGCCTCTGGGCAGGTTGCGCCCGGAAGACTTTCCCTGGCACGCTTCCTGACTGCGTTCAGCGACTCCAATGCCTCTTCTGTTCTGCCCAGTTCATTCAGCGCCTCTGCGTTCCACAGCAGCACGTCAGCATAGCGGATAAGCGGTATGTTGAGCGGGGAGTTGCCGGCACCTGTCAGCTGATCTTCGGGTATCAGGAACTTCTGGATGCTGTAACCGGTGCGTGACCAGGAAGCGGCATACGTCAGTCCATTGATTTCATCACCCGGCTCCAGAATAGAGTACTCCAGGCGCGGATCGCAGGGCTCGAAAGCCTCATATATGTTGTTCACCTTGATGTCGGGGTTACCGCCATAGTTGTCTGGTGTGTTCGGCCCGATCGGGGTGCTGAAGCCCCAGCCGGATATATCCGCAGTACGGGGCGACAGCCACTGGTTGAGCATAACGCCGTCGTTCTCGCTTGCCCAGCCGCCTGTGCCGCCTACTGCCTGCACCGCGAACACAATCTCAGGGCTGTTTTCCCCTTCCAGCAGGAACAGTTCCTCAAAGTCAGGCATCAGCCTGTAGTTGCCCGAGTTGATGATGGCGTTTGTCAGTTCCACCACCTCCTCGTACTGGTCTTGCGTAGCCCACGGCGTTTCAGCACAGCCTTCAGGAGTAGACTGCCAAAGCAGGCTTTTAGCCAGCAGCGCCCGGGCAGCGCCTTTCGTTGCCCGGCCTACATCCGCCCCTGAGTAAGATTCAGGAAGCACCTCAATGGCCTCCCGCAGATCCTGCTCCATCTGGTTCCAGTTTTCCTCGATAGACGCCGGGCGGGCGACAAACACTTCATCCGGATTAAGCACGCTCGTTATGATCGGAACACGTCCATAGGCTTTCACCAGATCGAAGTAGTACTGCGCCCGCAGAAATTTGGCCTCCCCCAGGATTCTGGCTTTCAGTGTTTCGTCCATCTCGATTTCGGGCACGCGCTCCAGCACCAGGTTTGCCCGGTACACCCCGTCATAAGACTGGCTCCAGAAGTCCATCAGCAGCGGGGCGCTGGCCACCTGCGTAAAATACTGGAACTGCAGAATTTCGGCATAGTCCTGGTCGTCCGTGCTTCCTTTGTCGGTGTCTCCGCCCACCACGTCTCCGAATATCCAGTCCATGCGGGAATGGACATCCCATTGCAGGGGATCGTAAGCGGCGTTCAGGGCGGCCAGGGCGTCTTCAGCCGTGGTATAGAAGTTAGCGGTTGTTAGATCAGACAGCGGCTTCCTATCCAGAAACTCCTCCTCACAGGCCTGCAGCACCATCCCACCCGCGAGCAGCCCACCGGCAATAAGGGACAGCTGTATCGTTTTTCTATAATTTATCATGATTTGTTTGAGTTAATACTTTGCTTAAAAACCGATGTTTACTCCGAACAGGAAGGTTCTTGACTGCGGGTAGATGCCACGGTCAACCCCTATTTCAAGCACACTGTTCGACTGGCCTTCGAGGAATCTTGCAGAGCCAATTTCCGGATCAAATCCATCGTCGTAGCCTGTTACGGTAAAGAGGTTAGCAGCACTTACATATACCCGCAGGCGCTCGATTTTTGCTCTTGTTGAGATAGCTGCCGGCACATTGTACCCAAGCTGGAGGGTCTTCAACCTTACGTAAGAGCCGTCTCTTATCCATCTGTCTGAATCCGGCCTCAGGTTCTGGTTGGGATCACCGGCTATCAACCTGGGGTATTCCGCGCCCGGATTGTCGGCGGTATACGTGTTGTTGATCAGCACCGAGAACTTATTGCCTGGGTCTGAGGAGTAACCGTAGAGGCTGATAGCACTCCAGATATCGTTACCGAAGCTGCTGTTTAACAGGAAGTTCAGGTCAAAGTTTTTATAGGTAAACTCACCGTTCAGACCTGCTGTGAAGTCAGGAAGAGGGTTGCCGATAAACGTTCTGTCGTCTCCGGTGATGGCGCCGTCCTCGTTCAGGTCCACGAACCGGATATCACCTAACTCAGCGTTCGGCTGCACGGGCTTCACCTCGTTCAGTTCTTCCTGCGTTCTGATGATGCCTGCCGTCTGGAAGCCATAGAACTGCGCGATCGGCATGCCCTCCTGCGTACGGCTGTTCGCCTGCGTCAGCACCAGCCCGTTCATGTCGATCACCTCGTTGTCGATGGTGGTCAGGTTCAGGCCAAACCCATACCCAAAGGCATTCTCCATGTTGCGGTAGCCCAGGGCAATCTCGAAGCCCCTGTTCCGGATTTCACCGGCGTTAGTATAGGCAGCGGCAGGACCGGTACTTGCAGGAATCGGGAGTTGCAGCAGCAAGTCTTTCGTGGTTTTCACGAAGTAATCGGCTGCGAAAGTCAGTTTATTCTGCAGAAAGCCTGATTCTATACCGAAGTTAATTTGCTTGGTCGTCTCCCACCGGATGTCCGGGTTAACCTGCGTAGGCTGAAAATAGCCTGGTACCTGAATCTGGTCAGCACCCAGTGCGTATCGTCCGGTTCCGACTAACCTACCGTAAGTAGGGTAAGGTTCACCTATGTTTTGGTTTCCGGTTTCACCCCAGCTGGCCCGCAGTTTCAGGTTGCTGACAAAGTTTACACTGTTCTTGAAGAAGTCCTCCTCTGATAGTCTCCAGCCAATGGAGGCCGAGGGGAACACACCGTATCGGTTATTGGCAAATCTTGATACACCATCACGTCTGATGTTGGCGGTGAACAGGTACTTGTCAGCAAAGCTGTAGTTTACCCTGGCCAGTTGTGAGAAAATAGCATATTCACTGGCCCCACCGCTCACGAAGAAGTCTTTCGTGGCCTGGTTCAGGAACTGGATTTCCGCATTCTTCAGAAAGCCGCCGCCTCTTGCAAAGGCATTCTGGAAATAATTGTCCTGTGCTTCGATACCGGCCAGTATCTCTATATCATGCAGACCGATTGTTTTGCTGTAGTTGAAAATGTTGCTCCACTGCCACGCCCGGTTGGTGCTGTTATTTATGCCCAGCGAGTTGGCGTCGTTCCGCCTGTTGCCAATGGCATAGGCCGGGTCGAAGTTCTGGTTCCGGAAGTAGCTGAAGTCCATGTTGAAGCTGGAGCGGAAGGTCAGATCTGGTATGATTTCCACCTCTCCATACACAGAGCCCAGCAAGCGGTAGTTTTTGTTGGTGTTGTAAGACTCCAGCGCCAGCCACACGGGGTTCTCAGACTCCCCTTCGAAGTTTCCGGTAGGTCCGGCAAAAGAGCCATCCTCATTATAGACAGGCACCGTGGGCAACTGGCGGATACCGCGTGACAGCACCCCGGTGTTCAGGTCTTCGTTGTTAGGAATCAGCGCCTCGTCCGTGTAGCTCAGTTGCAGGGTGTTTCCTACCTTCACCCTGGTTCCAATGGTATGGTCGGTGTTCACCCGGAAGGTATAACGCTCAAAGTCAGTGCCGATTACAATACCATCCTGCTGAAAATAGCCCGCGGAGACGTACATGGTGGATTTTTCTCCGCCCCCTGACCATGACAACTGATAGTTGGAGATAGGGGCAGTTCTGAAAAGCTCCTCCTGGTAATTTGTGCCCTCGCCCACGGACTGTGGGTTGGCCCACTCCGGGTTGGTGGGTATGCCTGCGGCCTGCCTTGCCAGGTTATCCAGCGTCACGTACTCGGCGGCATTTGTCATGTCCAGCGTCCGCCAGGCATTCTGCACACCGGTATAAGCTGAGAAGTTTACCTCACCCGCGCCTGCTTTACCTTTTTTGGTAGTAACCACGACCACGCCGTTTGCCGCCCTGGAGCCGTAAATGGCTGTGGCAGAGGCATCCTTCAGAATCTCGATGGAAGCGATGTCATTGCTGTTCAGGTAGTTGATATTGCCTTCCACCTGCACGCCGTCCACCACGTAGAGCGGGTTGTTGTTGCCGAGCGTACCGGCTCCCCTGATGCGGATACTGGACCCAGCGCCCGGTGAACCGGAGTTAGCCGTTACCTGCACACCGGGCGTTTGCCCCTGCAACTGCTGCGCGATGGTAGGGGTTGGAACCCTTTCAAGGGCTTCTCCCTGCACTGATGAGATGGCACCCGTCACATCGGTACGTTCCTGAGTACCATATCCCACTACCACCACTTCCTCCAGCGCTTCCACATCGGTAGAGAGGCTAACCGTAACGGTAGAGCGGTTGTTGATGGGTACTTCCTGCGTTTCGTAGCCGATGAAGGAAACAACCAGGGTTTCGCTGCCGGTTGGCACATTCAGCGTGAAGTTTCCGTTGGCATCCGTGGCCGTGCCGATCGTGGTGCCTTTCACCACCACCGTCGCGCCGGGCACTCCCTGCCCGTCGTCGCCCACTACTTGTCCGGACACTGCCACGCCCTGCATGAAGGCTTTCTCTGTTAGGGAGACGTTTCCTTCGGCCAGATAGGCGTTGTGGGTGCCGGCCTCTGCCTGCAGCGCGCCCTGCGAGAGGCAAGCGGCCGCCAGAAGCAGGGCGAGCACCCTTTTCTGCGGTAAGGTTTTCCTATGGCCGTTCTTTGAGGTCGGCCACGTATTCAAGTACCTCTTGTTCATACGTTGTGTTTTGAGATTAGAACTATGATTTTACTGATAACGCTCACTTTGACAATTACACCCTTTTAGAGGTATGCCAATAAGATTTACACGCAGGCTAATAAGAATGCCAAAGGCTCACGGACCAAAACGCATAGACAGAACAGGCATTTTGATTGAGCGCTCAACCTCCTAATTTATTCCAAATCTATGATAAATAGATCAACAATAGTGTATCGGTATCCGATAATTTTTTCTGGTTTTTTTATTGACTTCTGCAGCAACGCGTTCACGCTTCGCTATAGCTGTACCCGTACCGGGTATAGCATGGCTCCGGTGGTGGGCACTTCGGCAGAAAAGCCTCTGTGATGCCGCATTCCCGCTGTTGCTTGTAAGGTTATCCTCTCTTCAGACAAAAAAACAACACCGTCTGTTTTGCCTTGAGGCATTATTAGGCGCTAAGTGCTTGGGTGGGACGCCACGAAATGCCGCATGTAGCACAGACGCTGTAACGGAGGCAAAGTATCTTCTAATTCTGCTATTCAGGTACAGCAGTACTAAAATATATAACGGATATACTTAAACACGATGAAAAGCTGCGCGCATCGGACAGCTATAACCGACTATTACGATTTACGGATAAAGAAGTTAAATAGAAGTTTACTTTGTTCCGTACCCCGGAGCGAAATACGTATAAACCAGGCGCGGGGGCAGGGCAAAACAAGTATTTATCGCGCCCAACCTGCTGACTGCCTATGCCCGGAAGAACTATATGGCCTGTTTCAAAGTCCGCTCCCGAAGTCTCTCAGCAAACCTGAAACGAAATTTGCTGACTTGCCTGCCCAAAAGTTGCTTTGGTGCAGACCTCCACTCTTTTCTCCGGTTTGTAGGAGGTTTGCGTTCCCGCAGACAGGCAACAGGACACCAGTAGCAGGTAGCAAGACACAAGACTTTTCAGAGCCTGTTTAACGGCGGATATATCGGATGACAGGGCGCGCTTTTGTGGACAATGCAGGCGGATTTTGCATGGTTATATATAAACCAAGTTGCGATTTACTTTCGCCGTAGAAATTTGCCCACCCCTACCCTTCCGGCACCGCAGTTCCCGGGCTCTACCGGCTACGGATTGCTGCCGCCGCCGGGGAAGCCTCCCCCTAGTGCTTCCTTGCCAACCAGCAAAAGGGCCAACCAGGGTTGCATGTCAGAGATTTATATATGCATTGCCTGATGCACGCGCTTTTCTCTCGTTTTCCCTTCTACTATAGCGCCTGCCGGGTGCGCCCACTGAAATCCTGTATCAGCACAGAGGCCATGTTGCTCGCCAGGGCCAGCTTCCGCGACGACTGTGACAGGTAGGTATGGCCGTAGTAGAGTTCTTTCACCTGCTGTTTGCCATTCTTGTAGGTGATGGTGACTTTACAGTCCAGCGGCTGGAGCGTTAGTATTTCTGTGTGATCTTGCGCCTTGCCGACAGGCGCAAAAACCCGCAGGCTGTCGCTGTTCTGGGTGACAAGTGTTAGCTGCCGGCCGTCGGTGCCGAAGAGCTGCGCCACCGCTTTGGCATCCCCATCCACAAAAAACCCGCTGTTGGCAAGCGCCACCGGCTGGAATCCTCCCCTGCCGTTTCCTTTCAGAAAAAGTCCGGCAAAGGCATCGTAACGGCCCGTAAACACCTCCGTTCCATAGTCGTTGCCCACCAGCAGCAGGTCGAGGTTGCCGTCTCCGTCCATGTCATCGGGCTGCATGCCATATATGGGCGCAATCTGCGCCGCCACGGGAAGCGCCTTCAGCTTGAACTTGCCCTGGCCCAGGTTCTCTATATAGCTGCTCTCGAAGTGCGTTGCCTGCCTAATCAAAGCCCCTTGGCGCTCGGCCTGCGGTATCACCTCATCTATCGTGGCACGGGCATAGTCGGCATAGCGGCGGAAAATACTGCGGGTGCGGGGCATCTGGGCGTTCAGATCATCGCGGGTATGCATCGGGAAAGATTTCATGGTGCCATCTTCGGCCTTGAGGTAACACGACAGCACGGGATCGATGCTGCCGTTGCTGTCGAAGTCTTTTGCGAAGATGCGCAGCGGCTGGTTTACTGAGGCCACGTAATTTGTGTTCAGGCCCAGGTTCCCGGCCACATAATCTATATCGCCGTCGCTGTCAAAATCTCCTGCGCTGAGGCTGTTCCACCAGCCGGTATAGGACGAGAGGCCTGTCGCAGCCGTTACATCCGCGAACCTCCCTCCCTTGTTCTGAAGAAAGGTGACTGGCAGCCACTCCCCTGCCACCACTAAATCCACGTTCCCGTCTCCGTTAAAGTCAGACCACAGGGCGTCGGTTATCATGCCCAGGTTCTTCAGCCCGGGACTCACCGATGCCGTGACATCCGCAAAGCGGCCGCCGTCATTCCGGAGTATATAACTCTCCGGCGCCAGCGGGTACTTGCCGGGCACCACCCGGCCCGCCACTAGTAAATCCAGGTCGCCGTCTTTATCGTAATCGGCCGCCCTCACACAGGATTTGCTCGCCGTAAGCGCGGGAAGCGCAGCCGCATCCACTCTGAAATTGCCTTTACCGTCGTTTATATATAGCCGGTCCTGCAGCGCCTCCGAGCCCGCCTCAAATTCATAGCTGCCGCTGGCGGCATAGAGGTCCGGGTCACCGTCGTTGTCCGCGTCGAAGAACAGCACCCCCATATCCTCGCCGGTTTTACCTCCCGGCATGTTACCTGACGCCATGCGGAAGGTCCCGTCCGGCTGCTGCAGGAAAAGGCCGCCCGCCTTGCCCGCGGCTCCGCCAATATAAAAGTCGTCCAGACTGTCTCCATTGATGTCGGCGGCAGCAATGCCGGGCCCGTACTGCGACAATTTGTGCGGCAGGGTGCGCTGCCAGTTAAAGTCTACGGCATCATCCTCTTGGCTTTTGTAGGCAATGCCGAGCGCTTTGGAAACTTCCCTGAAAAGTGCCTGCTGCGGCTGGCCTCCGCCCTGAGCGGGGAAAACGTGCTGTTGTGTCGCGTTCTTCTGGTCGAGTGTCAGCACCTGGTCTGCCTTTATGTTTCTGAGCAGCTGACACTTTCCGTTTGGCCATACCACCCTCACAGAATCAACCTTGTCCGCATCGCCCAACCCGAAGTGGGCGACGTTCTCAACAGTAGACAGGTAGCCTTTGTAAATGCTGTTTTCATGGAACTGCGTTTTGCCGCCGCCATAGTACAGGGTGGCGGTTGCGCCCAGACCGGCTCCGTTCGGGGGAGTTCCCTTAAATTTCAAACGGAGAAAGTGCTCCTTGCCCGGACCAGTTTCCGCCATATATAACGTGTTCCGGTAGACCAGGGCGCTGTCGTTGATGTTGTTGACCACCAGGTCGAGATCGCCGTCGTTGTCCAGGTCGGCGTAGGCGGCGCCGTTTGAGAAAGACGGAATATCCAGGCCCCAGCTTTGGGTTTCGTCGCTGAAAGACAGGGCACCGTTGTTCTTAAAGGCATAGTTCGACACTTTGACCACCGGAATAGAGTCGGCCATGTATTCATATCCCCCTACTCTGCCGACGGGGCCGTTCCGGTACACGCCAAAGTCCTGGTCTGTTATGTCCTTGGGGAAGCCGTTGGTGATGATGACATCCCGCAGTCCATCGTTATCAAAATCGGCCACCAAAGGCGTCCAGCTCCAGTCGGTCTGGTGAAGCCCCGCCAACTGGCCCACCTCGCTGAAGACCGGGTGCCCCGCCGGCGTCATGCCCTGGTTCAGCTGCAGCGTGTTCCGGACGTACTGGTGCTCATAGCCATAGGCATCGTTGTTGAGGTAGGTAGCGTAGTTGTTTGCCATCAGCATCATTTTCTGGCGCTTGTTGTCTTCGGGCAGCATGTCCAGCGCCAGAATATCCACCAGCCCGTCGTTGTTGATGTCGGCCACGCTGTTGCCCATAGACGAGTGGCTTGTGTGCTTTATATAGTCTGCTATTTTGTTGGTGAAGGTACCGTCCTGGTTGTTGATGTAGAGCAGGTCGTTGGAGAGATAATCGTTAGTGACGTATATATCCGGCCAGCCATCCAGGTTAATGTCGTTGACGGCCACACCCAGGCCGAAGCCCTCGATCAGAATCCCGGCCTCCTGCGAAACATTGGCAAACGTTCCGTCCCCGTTGTTTCGGTAAAGCCGGTCGGTGTTGAGGGCAGATCCATCTGTCAGCTTCTTTCGGTAAGTTTTGGGCACGCCTGCGTTGATGACGCTGATGACTACATATAAATCAAGGTCCCCGTCGTTATCATAGTCAAAGAAAGCGGCATTGGTGGTGTAGCCTGTGTCGGCGATGCCATATATGGCCGCTGATTCCGTGAAAGTCGGCACGCCGTCTTTGCCCGGCCCGTTGTTTATATAGAGCAGGTTGGCCCGGCTCAGCGAGTCCTTTTTCATGGTGGCCCCCACATATATGTCCAGCCAGCCGTCATTGTTTATATCCACCAGCGCCACCCCGGAGCACCACTTGCCCTCGCCGGTCACACCGGCTTTCTCCGTCACATCATCAAAAGCAAAATCGCCTCTGTTCAGGTAAAGCCTGTTGGAGACCATGTTGCCCGTGAAGTATATATCCGGCAGCCCGTCGTTGTTGAAATCCCCGATGCCCACGCCACCGCCATTGTAGACATACTCCGATTTCAGGACGTTCAGCGTGTCGGATTCCGTGATACGGTTTGAGAAGGTGATGCCTGTCTCGCCAGAGGGCATCCGCTCAAAGAGGCGCGCTTCCTGCTGCCTGCAGGCTGGCAAAGCAAGCGCAAAAAAGGCAAGCAGAAAAAGAAGGGTGTTTTGAGGAAGGCGCATCATATATAAGGGAAACGGACAAGGCATGTTGGCCACCTGGCTCTCACTATCACACAAACCAAACCTCTGTTTATTAGGTTCTTTAGAACAGGCAATATGCATAATTAGGGCGAAATTCTGAACTGCCGGTATACTCCGGGCTAAAGAAAAAAGAAGCCTCCGGTGCTAATGCTCCGGAGGCTTCTTTTTATGATTCTCTTCCAACTTACGTCAAAAAGAAAAGAATGCCATGGGCAGGTTACAAATACCCAGGGTTCTGTGTCAACACAGATTCTCCGCCCACCGTCTGCAGGTCTATCTGTCGTTGCGGGATTGGGTAGTAATCGTTTTTGCCCTCCTGGAAGAAACCGCCCTCCACATCCGGAAGGATGGCTCCCTCATATTCGAAGAAAGCATTCAGTTCCTCAGCCGCTTTGCCCCAGCGCACCAGATCGAAGAAGCGGTGGCCTTCCAGCGCCAGCTCCAGTTTGCGCTCAAAGTAGATGGCTTCCAGCGCCTGATCTTTGCCAAGCCCTTCAAAATAACCTGCCGGGTAAGGCGCTATGTTGTAATTGGCTGCCGGCTGGCTTGTAAAGCCTTCCAATGGTTCTTTCGGATCTACATAGGTATGCACAATGTTCTCAGGCTTCGCTGCTCTGGCACGCACCATATCCACGTACTCCTGCGCCTGCGCCAGGTTGCCCAACTGCGCCTCCGCCTCGGCCGCCATCAGCAGCACGTCCGCAAAACGGATGATGAGCACGTTGATGGCAGAACCCGGAGCCCAGGAGCTCTGGTCTGAGAAGGTTTCTGCTGTGGCCTGCCAGTAGATGAACTTCTTGGCAGAGTACGGGCCGGCAGTAGACTGCTCACGAATCCAGGCCTGTCCCGGGTGAAGGCCCCAGTCCAGGAAAGGAATGCCGCGACGGCCTACGGTCCAGTCCAGGCGAGGGTCTACGGACTGATCGTCCGGTACAAAAGCCTTGTCAGAGGTCACGCCCTGGTCGTTCTTGAGCGGGTCAGCATTGTAGTTGTCTATCAGGGGAAGTCCCTGCGGCGTCGTCTGATACGAGTTTGCCAGGTCCAGGGTAGGCTGATAGAAGCCGCAGCAGCGGAAAGGGCTGTTGTACGGGAAGTTCAGCATCTGGCCCTGGTTGCCATTGGCAATGGTGTTGGTACCGTCGTTGGCCACCATCTGCACCGCAAAAATCGACTCTTTGTTATTCTCGGCGCTGGCATCGAAGTTATCTTTAAACTTGTCTACAAGACCATACGTCAGGCCGTTGCTGGTAACGCCTTCCGAAATAACGCGGTCGAACATCGCCTTCGCATCCGCATATTTGTGCTGATACAGGTAGGTTTTGCCGAGGTAAGAGGCTGCGGCCCACTTATTCGCTCTGCCGACCTCCGCCTGCGAGTTTGGCAGGTTATCGAAAGCGAACTGGAAATCCGCCTCGATATTCGGCCAGATGTCCACGTTGTTCGGCTGGTTGAACTCAGTGGTTGTCTCATCAATCCAGGGCACCATGTTAAACATCTTCTTCAGTTCGAAGTAATAGTGCCCGCGCAGGAAGCGGGCCTCCGCTGCCACTCTCTGCTTGTCGGCATCCGACATGTCTTCTGCCAGAGGGAGTATACTCAGCACAGAGTTTGTGCGGGAAATACCCTCGTACATCGCCCGCCATTTGAGGTTTATAAAACCGTTGCTGGGGTCTATGTTGAACGTCGCGATCGGGTTGATGGCGGGCTGGTCCGCGCCGTTGCTGCCTTTGTGGGCTTCCCCACCGGCCACGCTGCCATACACCCAGTTGGTAGGGTCTACCTCCCAGTTGCCTATGTCTATTCCATCCAGGGCGGCGTAGGCGCCTATCAGAAGTTTCTCCACCCCCGCCTTATTGGCCAGCACGTTGTCGCTCAGGGCACCAATGGCTGGCTTCTCCAGGAACTCATCGCCGCAGGAGGTAAACAGCGGCATAGTAGCCACCATGGCCGCGTAAACTATATATTTAAACCTTTTCATATATCGGATTAATTAAGATAAGAAATTAGAAGGAAACATTGAGCCCCACCAGGTACTGGCGCATGTTCGGATAATTGCCTTCGTCTATACCGAAGGCTGTGGTGCCTCCCGAGATCTCCGGGTCAATGCCCGAGTAGTTTGTAATAGTAAACAGGTTAGCGGCCTGCACATACACCCGCAAGCTGCCCATGCCGTATTTGCTTATCAGCTCAGTCGGCAGGGAATAACCCAGCTGCACGTTTTTCGCCCGCAGGTAAGAACCATTCTCCACGTAATAGGAGTTCGGAACGTTCGAGGTGCTGAAGGATCCCACGTTCTCCTGAATCGGCGCTGTGGCATCGTGGTTTTCCGGGGTCCAGGCATCATACACGGCGGTGTTGCTTTTCGCGCCCAGGAAGTTCGGGTAGAAGTCCGTCCACCATTTTACCTGGTTCCAGATTTCGTTGCCCTGGCTACCGTACAGGAACATACTGAAGTCGAAGCTCTTGTATGTGGCCGCAATGTTCAGACCATATGTGAAGTCCGGGTTCGGGCTTCCCAATATCGTTCTGTCATCAGGCGTAATGATGCCGTCTCCGTCTGTATCGGCATAGCGGAAGCGACCAACGCTCACATCTGACTGGTAAACGGCATCAGGATTGTCTGTAGCTGCCTGCGCTGCCTCGTTGGCACTGTTAATCTCTGCCTCGTCGTCCCAGAAGCCCTCGATTTGATAGCCGAAGAAAGAGCTCATGGCATCGCCCACCTGGTTGCGGATAATGTTGCTTCCGTTAAAGCGGCGTGACTCCAGGTCAAAGTTCTGCGCACCGTTGGATATCTTCAGAATCTCATTCTTATACGTCGTTACTGTACCCGTAATGTCGAATCTCAGGTCTGAAGAAGCTTCGATATGACCGGTCACCGCGGCATCAATACCCTGGTTCCGCATCTTGCCAATGTTTACAAACGGCCTGGTAGCTGCCCCTGAGGTACCCGGAAGCTCCGGGTTGAACAAGAGGTCCTGTATCTCCTTCACATAATAATCGGCGGTCACATCAATCTTACCGTTGAACAAGGTGGCGTCAATACCAATGTTGCTGTTAATGTTGGTTTCCCACTTGGCAGCCGGGTTACCGATACGGCTCTTCCGGAAGCCTTCTACAGTGCTATTGTTGGTACCATTGATGTCGTAGAAGGAAACAGTTCTGCTTGAACCGTAAGTGGTGAAGGCATTGGGCGGATCTACGTTCAGTTGGTTACCCATCACCCCATAGCCCCCGCGAATCTTCAGGTCTGTAATCCAGGGAATGTCCTGCATAAAGGCTTCCTCGGATATACGCCAGCCGGCGCTCACCGCCGGGAACACCCCATATCTGTTCTCTTCCCCGAAACGGGAAGACCCATCCCGGCGGATAACAAACCCGAGCAGGTACTTGTCCATCAGGCTGTAATCCACCCTGCCTATCAGGGAGAAGAGGGCATCCTCGCTTCTGCCACTGAAGTTGGTTGGAGTGCCCGAACCCGTGCTGAGCGTGGTAAAGTTCGGATCAAAAGAGAAGTAGCCCTGTGTTGAACCGCCCACCTCGTTCCAGAAATTGCTGTAGGCCTCCGTTCCCACCACTACACCCAGGTTATGGATCTCGTTGAAGGTGTTTTTATAGGCCAGCGTGTTGGTCCAGGTCCAGTTGTAGCCGTTGCTGGCGCTCTGGTTGAACTGGTTCACGGTGTTGTTCTCGGCATTCTCGTATTCCGGATAGGTAAAGGACCTGCCAGAGCCACTGTACATCTCCCCACCGAAGCTGGTGCGGGCCGTGAAGTTCTCCAGGAAGTCTACCTCCGCGAACACATTACCAAAAAGGCGGTTGCCGAGCCCGCTGTTGTCCCCAATCCTTGTGAGCTGCGCCACCGGGTTCCGGGCGTTGCCAAGGCCATTGCCAAACGAACCGGCAAAGTTGCCCATGATGTCATACACCGGGATAATGGTCTGCTGCCGGTAGGCCATGTTGATGGGGTTTTCGCCGCCGCCAACCTGCCGGTCGCTGATGATGGAGTACGACAGGTTTTCCCCCACCCGGATGTTCTCAGACACGTTATAGGTGCTGTTTGCCCGGATGGTGTACCTCTTAAAATAGGTATTCATCAGAGCCCCCTGCTGGTCGAAATAGTTTGCAGAGAAGTAGTAATTGCCCATGTCGCTACCGCCGCTCACGGCCACATTGTGGCTCTGGATAGGCGCCGGATCAAAGATTTCCTCAAACCAGTTGGTGCCTTCCTTGTTTGCCCGCACGATGCGGTAGAAGGAGCCAAGCTCTGTACTACCGCCTGTGTAGAACGGATTCAAGTTGTAGAGCGAGGGGTCCGTGGCCGGGTCTCCTTCCATCAGGCCTGTACGACTGCCGACAGCCAGATAGTCCGGCAGCACCGGGTTCGCCCCTGCGCCATATAGCGTCTCATTCGGCGCAACCCGGAAGTTCAGTTCGGCCATCGCCTGCGGGCTAGCCAGATCCCACACGTTGCCCTCCGGCGGCCGCTGCGTGCCGTAGTAGCCGTCGTACTGCACCGTCACTTTGTTCTTTCCTCTCTTGGTGGTGATGATGATCACCCCATTGGCTGCACGCGAGCCATATATAGAGGCAGACCCGGCATCCTTCAGCACCTGCATCGAGGCGATGTCGTTCGGGTTGATGTCGTTGATGTTCTGCGTAGGCACACCGTCCACTACGTAGAGCGGGCTGTTGTTCTGAAACGTGCTAAAGCCGCGTATCCGCACCTGCTGCGAGGCGCCCGGTTGGCCGGAGCCCAGCACCGTCACGCCGGCGGCCCTGCCCTGCAGCATGCTTGTCACCTGCGCCTCCGGCTGCTTGGTCATCTCACTCACGTCTACCACGGCCACTGCGCCCGTCAGGTCCTTTTTCTCCTGCGTGGCGTAGCCCACCACTACCACTTCTTCCAAGGCCTCCACATCCGTAGAGAGACTAACGTCAATCGTAGATCGGTTGTTGACAGGCACCTCCTGCGTCTCATAGCCGATAAAGGATATGACCAGCGTTGCATTGCCGCTCGGCACCGTTAGCGTGAAGTTACCGTTGGCGTCCGTGGCTGTTCCCACAGTGGTGCCTTTCACCACCACCGTGGCACCGGGCACCCCCTGCCCGTCGTCGCCTACTACCCTTCCGCTCACTTCCACGCCCTGCACAAAGGCCGCACCTGACAGGAAGAACGCGTCAGGGGCAAAGGCTTCCGCCTGCATGGGGCTCTGCGACAGGCAGGCGGCCGCCAGCAGGAGGGCGAGCACCTTCTTCTGAGGCACGGTTTTCACATGGCTGCGCTGCGAGAGCATCCATGTATTAAAGTAATTCTGTTTCATACTAGATTGTTTGGGATTAGTGAATACATTTCATTATTTAGGAAAAGCCTGATAAGAGCGCTCCTTTACTATCTATGCGTAGGTACCCGGCACCTGTTTAAGCCATATGAGTTAAAGGAGAGTGTGATACAGAAGGAGGCTTGACAGTCTGGGGGAGATTGCGGGATGCATATGTGGTAATTGAGCGCTCAAACTCTTTTTGCATTCCCAAATATATACTAAAATTTGATATCCGCTATAGAATTTAAATATTTTTTATTTGGATAAGAGCAAAGTTTATATATTGTCTAAAATACATTTATTTGCAGACAGGGTGTTTATATCCAACCGAACTAAGCAATAAGGTTTTTATAATATTAAATACTTTTGAAAAAAAATTATCAAAGCCTTTGCTAATAACCGAAAATTAATCAATTTAGCATAAATTTATGCCATGATGGAGCCTTCACTTATAGAAGAGAGGCATTTAGGGAGCCTAAATAACCTGGAGCGCAAGAAGCACTTGCAGAAACTCAGAATTATCAAGCACCTTTATGTGAAGGGGGCCAAGACCACCACAGACATATGCACGCGGTTTCACATCAGCCCTCCCACCGCCATGGGCATCCTGAACGAGCTGATTGCGGAGGGATTTGTGGAGAAGCAGGGACAGGGCAAATCCGTGGGCGGGCGCAAGCCGGACCTGTACGGCCTGAAAGACAACTCGCTGTTCGTGCTGAGCATCGACATGGAGCGGTACAGGACGCGCATGACCATCTTCGACAACAACAACAACAAAATTACCGCCACCCAAACGTACCCGCTGCAGATATCCAAAGACCTGAGCGCTGTGGAGCAGTTGTACGAGCATGCCAGCAAACTGATTCAGGAGTCTGGTATTAATACAGAGAAGCTGATGGGCATTGGCGTGAGCATGCCCGGCCTGGTGGCCTCCGCAAGCGGCAAAAACCACACCTACCTGCTGACGCAGCACATAGAGGAACCCCTGCAGGAAGTGCTGGAGAAGAAATTCGGCAAGCCCGTCTATATACAGAACGACGTGAAGAGCGCGACGCTGGCCGAGTACCGGTTTGGGCAGGCCCAGAATATGAAGAATGTGCTGGTCCTGTCGATGGACTGGGGGCTCGGGCTCGGCATCATCATCGACGGCAAACTGCGAACCGGCGCCTCCGGTTTTGCCGGGGAGTTCGGCCATATCCCCCTGATAGAGGGCGGCGCCCTGTGCCACTGCGGCAAGCGCGGCTGCCTGGAAACGGTGGCCTCCGGCATTGCCCTGGCCCGCATGGCCCGCGAGGGCATCCGGTCGGGGCAGAGCACCATGCTGCGGTACCTGGAAGAGGAGGACCTGGAGCCGGGGCTCATCATCAACGCCGCCAACGAGGGCGATCAGTACGCCATCAACATCCTGGCGGAGACGGGCCGGTACCTGGGCAAGGGCATCGCCATCCTGATCCAGCTGTTCAACCCGGAGGCTATCATCCTGAGCGGCAAGATTGCCGAGGCAAGGCAGTACATCACCATCCCGATACAGCAGTCCATCAACACCTACTGCATGACGCAGCTCCGCGAAAACACCACCCTCGCACTGTCTGACCTGGGCAGCGATGCCGGTATCCTGGGCTCCGTGGCAACGGTGATGGAGAACATTTTTGAAAAGCAGATTGCATCCGTAAAGTGACAGGTGCCGACACGCCGCACCCCGTCCCATATATATACCCTGGTAATCACATCAACAACCACGAATAGCAGTACAAAACTATGGCCCGATTAAATCTTCTGGAAGAAACACGCTTCGAAAAACTGCCGGTGACGGTATACCCCGATGAGCACATTGCCTCGGTGAGAGTGGCGCAACGCATCGCGGACCTGATCCGCTCCAAGCAGCGGCAGGGGGAGCAGGCGGTGCTGGGCCTTGCCACAGGCGCCACCCCCGTAGAGGTATATGCCGAGCTCGTGCGCATGCACCGCGAGGAAGGGCTGAGCTTCCAGAACGTCATCACGTTTAACCTCGACGAGTACTACCCCATGAGTCCCACCGCCGCCCAGAGCTACGTGACGTTCATGAACGAGAACCTCTTCGACCACATCGACATCCCGAGGGAGAACATCCATATCCCGGACGGCACCTTGGCGAAGGAGGAAATAGCGGCCTACTGCCTGGCCTACGAGCGAAAGATAGAAGAGGCAAACGGCCTGGACCTGCAGATACTGGGCATCGGCCGGACCGGCCACATCGGTTTCAACGAGCCGGGCTCGGCCCCTAACTCCGGCACCCGCCTCGTCACCCTCGACGACCTGACGCGCCGCGACGCCTCCCGCGACTTCGGCGGCAAGGAGAACGTGCCCACCAAAGCCATCACCATGGGTATCGGCACCATCTTCAAGGCCCGCGAGATCATCCTGATGGCCTGGAGCCAGAAGAAAGCGCCCATCATCAAGAAGGCTGTGGAAGGGGAGATATCCAGCGACGTGCCCGCCACCTACCTGCAGCTGTCGGACAAGGTGGAGTTTGTGCTGGACATGGACGCCGCCTCCGCCCTGACGCGCTTCGACACGCCGTGGCTGGTGAAGGACTGCGTGTGGGACGAGAAAATGACCAAGAAGGCGGTTATCTGGCTCTCGAACACCATGAAGAAGCCGATACTGAAGCTGACCGAGGAAGACTACAACAACCACGGCATGGCACAGCTGGCCGTGGAGAAAGGCCCTGCCTACAACATCAACATCCATATCTTCAACAAGCTGCAGCACACCATCACGGGCTGGCCGGGCGGCAAGCCCAACGCCGACGACTCCCAGCGCCCCGAGCGCGCGGAGCCTGCCCGCAAGCGCGTGATCATTTTCTCCCCGCACCCCGACGACGACGTGATCTCGATGGGCGGCACGTTCATACGCCTGGTGGACCAGGGGCACAATGTGCACGTGGCCTACCAGACCAGCGGCAACACGGCCGTTTGGGACGATGACGTGCTGCGCTACATGGAGTTCGCCATCGACTTCGACAAGAGCATCGGGGAAGACAGCCAGCGCCTCAAGACTATATATGAGGAGATGCGCACCTTCTTCGAGACAAAGCAGCCGAACCAGCCCGACAGCCAGGAAGTGCGCAACGTGAAGGGCTTCATCCGCAAGAGCGAGGCCATCGCCGCCGCGCGCTACGCCGGGCTCGACGACGACCATATCCACTTCATGGCCCTGCCTTTCTACGAGGCGGGCAAGCTGCGGAAGAACTCCGTGACGGACGAGGACATTGAGATGACGATGGACCTGCTCCGCCAGGTGAAGCCGCACCAGCTGTTCGCCGCCGGTGATTTTGCCGACCCGCACGGCACCCACATTGTCTGCTTCCGCATTATCCTAGAGGCCCTGCGCCGCCTGCGCGAATCCGGGACAGAGGAGTGGATAGAGGACTGCTGGCTGTGGATGTACCGCGGCGCCTGGCACGAGTTCGAGACACACGAGATTGAGATGGCCGTGCCGCTCTCGCCGCAGGAGGTGGAGCGGAAACGCAACGCCATCTTCAAGCACCAGTCGCAGAAAGATCGGCCGGTGTTCCCCGGAGACGATGCCCGCGAGTTCTGGGTGAGGGCCGAGGAGCGAAACCGCGAAACCGCCAAAGACTACGACGACCTGGGGCTGGCCGACTACGAGGCGATGGAGGCCTTTGTCAGGTATCACTTCTGACAACCAGCGCCACAGCCATCTATAAACCCGCGCTCGAAGAGCCAAAGGCTATATAGGAGGAAGCCGAAAGTTTTTAACTCAAACCGGAAAGGAATGCCGGAGTGGCCCTCTATATAGGGGCCACTCCTAAACCATTCAGCATATAGAAAGCAATATGAAAAGCCAGAAGATCATCTGCATAGACATGGGGGCTACCAAAGTCCATATAGGCGTCGTGCAGGATGGAGTGCTCCTGACAGAGGTAAGACTGCCCACCTCCGCGCACGCATCGCAGGAGCAGGTGCTGGCCGAGATAGCGGCGGGCATCGCGCCGCTGCTCGATGCGCAGGTGGCGGGGATTGGGATTGGTGTACCAGGCCTGGTGGACGATGTGGCCGGCTGCGTATATGACGTCGTCAACATCCCGTCGTGGCAGGAGGTGCCCCTGCGGCAGTACCTCGAAGACCGCTTCCATATACCCGTGTACCTGACCAACGACGCCAACACCTTTGTGCTGGGCGAGAAAATGTACGGCAAGGCGAAGCCTTACAAAAATGTGGTCGGGATAACGCTTGGCACAGGCATGGGCGCAGGCATCATCATCAACAACAGCCTCTACACCGGCACGCTCTCCGGCGCCGGGGAGTTCGGCAGTGTTCCCTACTTAGACAAAACCTACGACTCGTACTGCGGCGGAAAATTCTTCCTGAGCAGGTATGGCCTGGAAGGCAGCGTGCTCAGGGAGCGCGCATCGGGCGGGGACAAGGAGGCGATAGCAGCTTTCCAGGAATATGGGCAGCACGTTGGCAGCGTTGTCAACCTCATTTTATATACCCTTTCCCCGGAAGCGATTTTCCTGGGGGGATCTGTGAGCAAATCCTATCCGCTCTTTAAAGAGGCGATGTTCCAGTGCCTGCGGGCTTTCCCGTTCAAGCGGGTGACAGACAGGCTGGTCATCGAGCCATCCGACATCGACAATGCAGCCTTGCTGGGAGCCGCAGCGCTTTACCAACTGCGAAGCGCGGAGAAAGCAAGCGTGGCTGCACTATAATCAATTTTTGAATATGCCGCAGAATATGCCATATTACAGCTCCGGCCAATATCATTCATCCAAAACCTATCAAATAAACAGCACTATCCGATGGCAAACAACTCATTAGCAACAGAAGAAAAATTAGCCACAGCCTCGCAGGGGAACGGCACAATGCGGTCGATGCTGATCATTGGCGCACTGTTCTTCATCTTCGGCTTCGTGACGTGGCTCAACTCCGTCCTTATCCCCTACCTGAAAATCGCCTGCGAGCTCAACAACTTTGAGTCGTACCTCGTGGCCTTTGCTTTTTATGTTGCTTACCTGGTGATGGCCATCCCCTCCGCCTGGGTGCTTAAAAAAACGGGCTTTAAGAAAGGCATGTCGGTGGGACTGGGCGTGATGGCGCTGGGTGCCCTTATCTTTATTCCGGCCGCCATGACGCGGACTTACCTCATTTTCCTGATCGGCCTTTTTGTGCAGGGCACGGGTCTGGCCGTGCTGCAAACGGCTGTGAACCCTTACGTCACCATACTGGGGCCGCGCGAGAGCGCGGCAAAGCGCATCAGTATCATGGGCATCTGCAACAAAGTGGCCGGCGCGCTCGCGCCGTTCATCCTGGGGGCCATTATCTTGGATAACGCCGATGCCCTGACAAACAGCCTCAGCGGCATGAGCCTGGCGGAGCAGGCGGCAGCCCTCGACGCACTGGCCACGAAGGTTATCACCCCTTACCTGGTGATGGCGGGCATACTGGTGGTGCTGGCGGTGCTGGTTTCCTTCTCAGCCCTGCCCGAAATTGACACCGACCAGGAGGATGAGACCGTGGCCGTTGCCAACACAAACAAAACAAGCATCACGCAGTTTCCGCACCTGCTGCTGGGCGCTTTCACGCTTTTCCTGTACGTGGGTGTGGAAGTGATGGCAGGCGACACGGTTATCAGTTACGGCGCCTCCAAGGGAATTGATCTGGTGGATGCAAAAATCTTCACGACCTATACCATGATCGCCATGCTGGTCGGTTACGTCATCGGTATCTTCGCCATTCCAAAGTATATATCGCAGGCCAAGGCGCTGCAGGTATCGGCGGTGCTGGGCGTGGTGCTCTCGCTTGTCGCAATTTTCTCTGAGGGCTATACCTCGGTGATGTCGGTGTCGCTGCTGGGCCTGGCCAACGCTCTGATGTGGCCTGCCATCTGGCCGCTGGCCATCGCAGACCTGGGCCGCTTCACCAAAATAGGCTCTTCGCTGCTGATCATGGGCATTGCGGGCGGCGCTATTCTGCCCCTGCTCTACGGCTGGCTCGCCGACACCGTGGATCCGCAGCAGGCCTACTGGATTATGGTGCCCTGCTACCTCGTGATTTTGTACTTCGCGGTATACGGACACAAGATCAGGACAAAGCAACCGGTATCAGGCAGCCTCCCTCTGTAATCAAACCATCCTACAAACAGCATCATGAAAAAATTATTTTTCCTGTTCCTGCTGCTGGCTCACGTCGCGGCGGCACAGGAAGTGAGCATCATCCCGAAGCCTTCCAGCGTGCAGGTGAAGCCCGGAAACTTCACCATTACCCGGAACACCACCATCGCTGTAAAGGACAAGGCAGACCGCAAAACAGCTGAGTTTCTGAACGAGTACCTGCAGGAGGTATATGGCTTTCAGCTGGATATCAAAAAGAAGGGGAAGAAAGACTATATACGCCTCTCGACCGGCAAGCCCGCTGCGGAAGCCAAAGACGGCTACAGCCTGAACGTGACGCAGGACGGCGTGGCCATTGAAGGCGAGACGCATGCCGGCACGTTCCACGGCCTGCAGTCGCTGATTCAGCTGCTGCCTGTGGAGAAAAGTGCCTCGCTCGTGATACCAGCAGTGGCCATACAGGACGCCCCGCGCTTTGCTTACCGCGGCATGCACCTGGATGTGGGCCGCCATATGTTCCCGTTGGCCTTCATCAAGAAGTACATCGACTACCTGGCCCTGCACAAGATGAACTACTTCCACTGGCACCTGACGGAAGACCAGGGCTGGCGGCTCGAGATCAAGAAATACCCGAAGCTGACGGAAGTGGGCGGCTACCGCGACGGCACTATCATCGGCCGCTTCCCCGGCACCGGCAACACCAATAAGCGCTACGGCGGCTTCTACACCCAGGAAGAAGCCAGGGAGATTGTGAAGTACGCCGCCGACAGGCACATCACGGTGGTACCGGAGATTGAGATGCCCGGCCACGCCAGCGCCGCCCTCACCTCCTACCCCTGGCTGGGCTGCCCCGGCACCGGCCCTTACAAAGTAGAGCAAACGTGGGGTGTTTTTGATGACGTGTACTGCGCCGGCAAAGACTCTACCTTCACGTTCCTGCAGGATGTGATGGACGAGGTAATGGCCATTTTCCCGTCGAAGTATATGCACATCGGCGGCGACGAAAGCCCCAAGGCCAACTGGAAGGTATGCCCGCTGTGCCAGAAGCGCATTAAGGAGGAAGGCCTGAAAGATGAGCACGAACTGCAGAGCTACTTTATCCAGCGCATGGAAAAGTACCTCAACAGCAAAGGCAGAACCATCATCGGCTGGGATGAGATTCTGGAAGGCGGTTTAGCGCCCAATGCCATCGTGATGAGCTGGCGGGGCGAGGCGGGCGGCATTGCGGCGGCCCAGCAAAACCACTACGTCATCATGACTCCCGGTTCTCACTTGTACTTAGACCACTCCCAGAGCCAGCGCGAAGACTCCGTGACCATCGGCGGCTTCACCACAGTTGAGAAAACCTACAGCTATAACCCTGTACCGAAGGAACTGACGGCAGCGCAGGCAAAGTATATACTGGGCGCGCAGGGCAACGTGTGGACAGAGTATATGAATAACCCGGCCAAAGTAGAATACCAGGTTTTCCCGAGGATGAGCGCCCTGAGCGAAGTGCTGTGGACGGCCCCGGAGCAGAAAAACTGGGAGGACTTTGAAAAGCGGCTGCTGACGCAGTTCAGGCGCTACGACCTGTGGGGAGCCAGCTACAGCCAGGCGTTCTACGATGTCGGCACGGAAGTGCTACCGGCACCAGGCAACGAAGGCATCATGCTGAAGCTGGACGGCAAGCAAGACCTGGGCAAGCTGCTATATACCATCAAAGGCCAACAGGCCGAGACTCCCTATACGGGGCCGCTTGTGTTGAAGCAGACCTCGGATGTAACCGCTTTATATTACAAAGACAGCAAGCTGCTTGATTCTGTAACTGTTAATTTAAACTTCAACAAAGCTACCGGTAAGAAAATAACACTCGCTGAGCCGCCATCCAAAAGTTATCCGGGCAAAGGCGCTTTCACGCTCAACAATGGTTTCATCAACAAAAACGACAGCCGGGGCTCTGAAGTGCTGGGCTATGCCGGAAGAGACGTGGAAGCAACCATCGACATGGGGACACCCCAGGAGATAAGCAGCGTGGCAGTGCATGCCATCAACTCAAACGGCGCCTATGTGTACCCGCCAAAGACAGTGGCGATATATGGCTCCGCCGACGGCAAAAACTTTCAGCCGCTGGGCACCACAGACACCGTTTCCGAGACGGCTGGCCCCAAAGTTATCATGAAAGTGGATATAAAACCCGCCACGGCGCGCTTCGTGAAAGTAGCCATACAGAACATCCAGACCGTGCCGGATGGCAAGCCGGGCGCAGGCGAAAAAGCCTGGATTTTGCTGGATGAGATACAGGTGAATTAAGTAAGTTCACCCATATATAAAGAGGCCGCTCTGCATTTATGCAGAGCGGCCTCTTTATATATGGGTGGCTCAATGGCAGGCAACAAGTCAGGCCGAGACAGCCATGCTTTCCTCTTCAAGAGCGTAGCGGTACTTCAGGCCCTGCAGGATGTGGAGCACCTCGTCCTTCAGCCCGAGGCGTATATGGTCGTCCAGAATGTCGTCCCAGGAGGTAAATACTTTCCAGGTTTCGCTGTTTTTGCAGGAGGCTCTCTCGCGCGCGGTCAGCCTGCGCTCGAAGAAGGCGGTCAGTTCCATGTCCTCCTCGCGCATGGGCACCTGCACCACTTCCGAGCTGCTGTTCAGCACCTCGATAATCTCTGATTGCTTTGAAGGGTTGGCCGGGAGGTAAAAGTAGCGCACACAAGGGCTTTTGCTTTGGGTGTTGAAAGTAAGCATGTCAGATAAGGGTGTTTCTAGATCAGTGTTTCAGTGTTTTAGTTGGAGGCACACCTTTGCCGCCACGGCAACCTGCGTGTTCTACATTGTTGGCTGGCAGCGCACACAGGCTATATGCTACCGGCAAACACGTAAAGAATGCTCCAGTTTTCCGAGCTCAAAATTGCGGCCTCAGCTTTGATGATAGGCTATACCTACTTACCCCTGAAAGAGTTATGCTTTATAAATACATTTATGCATATTCTATATATAATTAAATTAATATTAAAAACAAGTGCAATTCCCGCCGTTGTCTTCCCTACCGCCGCCATTTGCATCTATCTTTTTTGGTTCTGATTTGTTAACTTTGCAGCACCTTAACAATTTATACAGTATTCCTATGGCAATGTATCCTGAATATATGGTTGCGCCTATCCGTGAGGACCTTACCTCCGCAGGCTTTGAGCAGCTAATGACACCTGAAGAAGTAGAGCAGGCTGTTACATCCGAGGGCACCGTACTGGTGGCCGTGAACTCCGTATGCGGCTGCGCCGCCGCAAAGGCGCGCCCGGCCCTTAAAATGGCGGTGGCCTCCGCTTCCAAGAAGCCAGCGAAGCTGGTAACCGTATTTGCGGGCATGGAGCAGGACGCCGTGGCCAAGGCGCGAGAGCACATGCTGCCTTATCCCCCGTCATCCCCTTCCATCGCGCTTTTCAAAGACGGTGAACTGGTACACATGATTGAGCGCTACCACATCGAGGGCAACGAACTGAACCGCATCGTGGACAACCTGCAGGGCGCTTTCGAGGCTTACTGCTAAGTATATAGCGGCTTATAGAAAAAGGCGAAGGCCGGTGAAATTCACCGGCCTTCGCCTTTTTCTCGTGTTTGTATATCCCGCTATATTGCCATACCTGTCTGTCAGGCGTGGGTGCCCTGCAGGTCGAAGCCAATGTCGTGGCGGTAGTAGCGGTCCTGCCACTGGATGGCGCTGGCGGCGGCATTCGCTTTTTTCAGCGCCTCCTCCATCGTGTCGCCCAGGGCCGTGACGGCAATCACGCGGCCGCCGTTGTTCACCAGTTTCCCGTTCACCATTTTGGTACCGGCATGGAACACCAGCACATCCGCTGGCACGTTCTCAATTCCCGTAATTTCCTTGCCCTTCTCAAACCCCTCGGGGTAGCCACCGGATACCAGGAAAACCGTGGTGGCCGTGCGCGGGTCAACCTCCAGTTCAAACTCACCTAGTTTATGGTCGTGCAGCGCCCGGAACAGCTCAAACAGGTCGGACTTGATGCGGGGGAGAATGGCTTCCGTCTCGGGGTCGCCGAGGCGCACGTTGTACTCAATCACGTAGGGGTCGCCGTTCACGTTCATCAGCCCGATAAACAGGAACCCGGTGTAATCCAGCTGGTCTTCCTGCAGGCCGCGCAGCGTGGGGTTGATGACACGCTCCTTCACCTTCTGCATAAACACGTCGTCCACAAAATGCACCGGCGATACAGCGCCCATGCCCCCGGTGTTCAGGCCGGTGTCGCCCTCGCCAATGCGCTTGTAGTCTTTCGCCTCCGGCAGCAGCACATAATCTTTCCCGTCCGTCAGGATAAACACCGACACCTCGATGCCGTGCAGGTATTCCTCGATCACCACTTTGCTGCTGGCCTTGCCGAAGCGCTTGTTGCGCAGCATGTCCTCAAGGGCGTCCACCGCCTCGTCATAATCCTTGGCGATGATGACGCCCTTGCCCGCGGCCAGGCCGTCGGCCTTCAGCACCGCCGGGAAACTGTGCGTGCGCAGGTACGCCGCCGCCTGCGCGAACGTGTCCTCGGTGAACGTCTGGTAACGGGCCGTCGGGATGCCGTGCCGCTGGAAAAACTCCTTGCAGAAGTCCTTGCTCCCCTCCAGCATGGCACCGGCTTTTTTCGGCCCTATCACCAGGATTTGCTTCAGGTACTCAGAACTCTGGAAATAATCATGGATGCCTTCCACCAGTGCGTTCTCCGGGCCCACCACAATCATCATGATGTTGAAATCGGTGGCAAACTTGGCCAGTTCATCAAAGTTGTGGATGTCTACCGCGGCGGTGGTGCCGTATTGTGCGGTGCCCGCGTTGCCGGGAGCCACGAACACCTTGTCGCAGTATTCGCTCTGGCTCAGTTTCCAGGCAATGGCGTGCTCGCGCCCACCGGATCCTATTATCAGTACGTTCATTGGGGGATAATTGAGTTGTTAATTATTGGTTGTTGGGTTGCTGAATGGCTACATGGTTGGATGGCTAAATGGCTGGTCACTGTTTGGGCAGCGGCAATATCGGGCCATATATACCCCGACAATCAACAATTTAACCATTCAACAATTCAACCATTCAGCCATTCAATTGGCGTACTCCGACATGAATTTCACGCGCATCAGGCGCAGATCTTCCTCGGTGTAGTCGTCGGTGCCGAGTTCTTTCACCGCTGCGGCGATGTTGTCGGTGCTGGCGCTCATAAAGTAATCGTAGATTTCCTCCTGGCGCTCCTGGTCCAGCACGTTATTGATGTAGTAGTTCAGGTTGAGTTTGGTGCCTGAGTAGCATATATGCTCAATCTCCTCTATCAGCTCCTGCATGGTCAGGTCTTTGGCCGCCGCTATTTCCTCCAACTCCACCTTTTTGTCAATCTGCTGGATGATGTAGATCTTGATTTTCGACTTGTTGACTGTGGTTTTCACCACTACGTCAGCCGCCGTCACAATATCGTTTTCATCCACATACTTGCTGATGAGGTCCAGGAAAGGCTTTCCGAATTTCTGTACCTTGCCCATGCCCACGCCGCCTATATGCGCCAGGTCATCTTTTGTGGTCGGGTATACGGTGGCCATCTCCTTCAGCGACGGGTCCTGAAAGAGCACATAAGGCGGCAGGCCTTTCTCCTTCGCCAGCTTCCTGCGCAGGTTCTTCAGCAGGTCGAACAGCACCTCGTCGTGCCCGGCAGAGGCCTGTGTCTCTTCCTTCTCTTCGTCCTCTTTTACCTCCTGCTCGTAGTTGTGGTCTTTTGTCAGCTGAATCGGCTGTGGGTTCTTTATAAACTCCTCCCCTTTCTGCGTCAGCTTCACGATTCCCAGGCTTTCAATGTCCTTCTCCAGGTAGCCCGACAACAGCACCTGCCGGACGACGGAGCTCCAGAACTGGGCATCCTGCTCTTTTCCTGCCGCAAACACTTCCAGTTTGTCGTGGTCGTAGCTGGTGACGTATTGGTTGCGCAGGCCGGTGAGCACTGCTGTGATATGGTCAATGCCGAAACGCTGGCCCGTCTGCTCCACCGCCCGCAGCGCCAGTTGCACTTCCTTCTGCGCCTCAAAACGCTCCTTCGGGTGCAGGCAGTTGTCGCAGAAGCCACAGTCTTTCTCGTAGGCCTCCCCGAAGTAGTGCAGCAGCTGTTTGCGGCGGCACACGGCAGAGTCGGCGTAGGCGGCCATCTCCTGCAGCAGCAGCTTGGAATTGTCGCGCTCCGTCACCGGCTTGTCCTTGTTGAACTTCTCCAGCTTCACGATGTCGTCGTAGCTGTAGAACATGATGCAGTTGCCCTCCAGGCCATCGCGCCCGGCGCGGCCGGTCTCCTGGTAGTAGCCCTCAATGGACTTTGGCGTGTCGTAATGGATCACAAAGCGCACATCCGGCTTGTCGATACCCATGCCAAAGGCAATGGTCGCCACAATCACATCGGCGTCCTCGTTCAGGAAAGCATCCTGATTGGCCATCCGTATGTTGGCATCCAACCCGGCGTGGTAGGGCAGCGCCTTCACGTCGTTCACGCGCAGCAGCTCGGCAATCTCCTCCACCTTTTTGCGGCTCAGGCAATACACAATCCCGCTTTTGCCCTTGTGCTTTTTTACGTACTGGATGAGTTGCTTTTTTGTATGGTGCTTCGGGCGCACCTCATAGTACAGGTTGGTGCGGTTAAAAGAGGATTTGAACACCGAGGCCTCGTCCATCTGCAGGTTGCGCTGAATGTCGAGCTGCACCTTGGGCGTGGCCGTGGCGGTGAGCGCGATAATGGGCAGGTTGCCGATCTGGTCGATGATGCCCCGGATGCGGCGGTACTCCGGCCGGAAGTCGTGCCCCCACTCCGAGATGCAGTGCGCCTCGTCGATGGCCACAAAAGAAATGTTGGAACTGCGCAGGAACTCGACGTTTTCCTCCTTCGTCAGCGACTCCGGCGCCACGTACAGCAGCTTCACCTCGCCGGAGAGCGTTTCTTTCTTCACCTTGTTTATCTCGGATTTCGACAGGGTGGAGTTCAGGAACTGGGCATTCACCCCGAACGCGTTCAGTTGGTCCACCTGGTTCTTCATCAGCGCGATGAGCGGCGAGATGACGATGGCGGTGCCCGGCAACGAAAGGGCAGGCAGCTGGTAGCACAACGACTTGCCCGCGCCTGTCGGCATGATCACGAAGGTGTTCCGGCCGTTGATAATGTTGTTTATTATCAACTCCTGGTTTCCCCTGAATTGATTATACCCAAAAACTTCTTTTAATTTGTTCTTGAGATTGATCTCTTGTTTTACTGACATGTAACCGTACTAAAATTAATCAGGCAGCAACGTACTCCCTTAGAGTATACTATACAAATTTAATTTGAATCTCTCACATAAAATAACCCTCACCGCAAAAAAAGTCTTACAACTTGAGGCAGAGGCAATCGCCAGGCTGGCAGAATTCATTGACGAAGGGTTTGAGGAGTGTGTCAAGGCCATCCTTTCCATCAAAGGGCGCGTGGTGGTGACGGGCATCGGCAAGAGCGCGAACATCGCCCAGAAGATAGTAGCCACGCTGAACTCCACGGGTACGCCCGCCCTCTTTATGCACGCCGCCGATGCCATACACGGCGATCTGGGCATGATTCAGCAGGACGACTTCGTTATCTGCATCTCCAAAAGCGGCAACACCCCGGAGATAAAGGTGCTGGTGCCGCTGCTGAAGCGCAAAGACTCCAAACTGGCCGCCCTGGTCTCCAGCACCGACTCTTACCTCGCCAAGTGCGCCGACTATGTTTTGAACGCCCATGTGGAGCGCGAGGCCTGCCCCTTTAACCTGGCCCCCACCACCAGCACCACGGCGGCCCTTGCCCTCGGCGATGCGCTGGCCATATGCCTGCTCGAGGCCAGGGGGTTCAGCAGCGACGACTTTGCGCACCTGCACCCGGGCGGCTCGCTGGGCAAGCGCCTCTACCTGAAAGTGGGCGATTTATATACCCAGCACGAGGCGCCGCACGTATCGGAGAACGCCAGGCTGAAAGAGATTATCATTGAGATTTCCTCCAAGCGGCTGGGGGCCACCGCCGTTTTGGCAGCAGATACGGAAGAACTGGTCGGCATCATCACGGACGGCGACCTGCGGCGCATGCTCAACAAGTACGACTCGGTTGAAGGCATCACCGCCACCGACATCATGACACCGGCCCCGCTCACCATCGAGGCGTCGGCCTATGCCGTGGAAGCCCTGGCCCTCATGCAGCATAAAAGCATAACACAGCTGATTGTGACAAATTCAGGTAAATTTGGGGGCTTTGTACACCTGCACGACTTATTAAAGGAAGGACTTATATAGATATGAGAAACGACACTTACGTGGTCATTATGGCGGGCGGCATCGGAAGCCGCTTCTGGCCCTTCAGCCGCACCAATTACCCGAAACAGTTCCACGATGTGCTGGGCACAGGCGAAAGCATGCTGCAGATGACCATGAACCGCTTCCGGGACATATGCCCGGTCGAGAACGTGTTTGTGGTGACGAACAAGGACTACAAAGGCCTGGTGCAGCAGCAGTTACCGGACCTCAGCGAAAACCAGGTCTTGCTGGAGCCTATCGGCCGCAACACCGCCCCCTGCATCGCCTACGCCTCCTACAAAATCGCGCAGCTAAACCCCAACGCCAACCTGGTGGTGACGCCCTCCGACCACGTGGTGCTGAAGCAGAACGAGTTCACCAGCGTGATCAAGGAAGCCGTGGAGGCCGCCGCCCAGGATGATGTGCTGATTACGCTGGGCATCACGCCAAGCCGCCCCGACACCGGCTACGGCTATATACAGTACATCAACGACGATGCGCAGCGCATCAAAAAGGTGAAGACCTTTACTGAGAAGCCGAACCTCGAACTGGCCCAGATGTTCCTGGACAGCGGCGATTTTGTCTGGAACTCGGGTATCTTTATCTGGAACGTGCAGAGCATTCTGCGGGCATTCCGCCAGCAATTGCCCGAAATAAGCGAGATTTTCGAGGAGGGCACTTTGGCCATGAACACGCCGGAGGAGCAGAACTTTATTACGAGAGCCTACTCGCACTGCCGTAACGTGTCCATCGACTACGGCATTATGGAGAAGGTGGACAACGTGTTTGTGCTGCTGGCCGACATCGGGTGGTCTGACCTGGGCACCTGGAACTCGCTCTACACCATCAACGAGAAAGACGCGAACGGCAACGTGGTGGACGGCGAGGTGATGCTGTATGACACCAAAAACTGCATCGTGAAAACGCCAAAGGAAAGACTGGTGGTGCTGCAGGGCCTGGAGGATTACATCGTGGCCGAGTATGACAATGTGCTGATGATCTGTAAGAAGGGCGAAGAGCAGAAAGTGAAGGACTTTATGGCCGACGCCAAGTCCAAAAAAGGGCCGGATTATATATAGGCAACTGGTTTTAAACGGAAACAACCGCCTGCTTTGACAAAGGAAGAAGGGCAAGCGGCAAGGTGCTTAATCATGATAGCACTTTGCCCCTTGCCCTTCTTCTGTTACGATCCTTTTATATATAACTTACGCTGTTACCGGCTTCAGTGGCTGGTGTTGCTGCTGCTGTCATGGAGGCGCTGCTTCATGGCTTCGTACAGGATGATGCCGGTTGCCACGGATACATTGAGCGACCCGATCTGGCCCATCAGCGGGATGCGCACCCTTGCATCGGCGCGTTTCAGGTACTCCGGCGATATACCGTCCTCCTCGCTGCCCATGATGATGGCGGTCGGGCCTACCATATCTAATTCCGCATCCGTCAGGTTCTGCTCTGTTTTCTCGGTACAGGCCACCACCTGGAAGCCCGACTCCTTTAGATAGTCGATGGTGTCTTTCAGGTTCGGCTCGCGGCACACCGGCATGAGGTGCAGTGCCCCGGCGGAGGTCTTCACGGCATCCGCGTTTATCTGGGCGCCGCCGCGGCTCGGGATCACGATGGCGTGCACGCCCATGCACTCGGCGTTACGGGCGATGGAGCCGAAGTTCCGCACGTCCGTCACCCGGTCCAGGATCAGCAGCAGGGGGTTCTTGCCCTGTTCAAACAGCGCCGTCACAGTTTCCTGCAGCGGCACATAGGAGATGGGCGAAATAAGGGCCACGGCGCCCTGATGGTTCTTGCGCGTGAGGTTGTTGAGTTTCTCCAGCGGCACGGTTACCACCGGCACCTCAAACCGCTTCGCCAGCTGCACAATCTCGTCGGTGGCCGGGTTCCTGGCCCCGCGCTGCAGGAAAATCTTCTCCAGCTCTTTTCCGGCCGACAGCGCCTCCAGGATGGGGCGGGTCCCGAAAATCATCTCACTTTTATCGTCCCTTGATGTCCTGGGGCCACCGGGGCGGTTGCCTATGTACTTATTCTGCCTGCTCTCCATTTTGCTACTGCGCTGTACCAACTGTCGCCGTACTCGCGCCGCCGTATCAGCTCATAATGATTTCGGGTAAAGGTATTCTCTTTTTTGGTAAAAACGAATTTGATATAGGGCCGCTCCGCCGCGTCGCGGTATATCCAGGTGATATCAGAGCCGTTTTCAGTAACCTGGCTGGGCTGCCCGAAGACGATGTAAATCATGCCCCTGTCGGTGGACCAGCCCGCCTTGTGCGAGGAGAAGCG
Organism: Pontibacter russatus; assembly: GCF_009931655.1. Classification (NCBI taxonomy): domain Bacteria; kingdom Pseudomonadati; phylum Bacteroidota; class Cytophagia; order Cytophagales; family Hymenobacteraceae; genus Pontibacter; species Pontibacter russatus. Next base: position 1,886,890 of record NZ_CP047984.1, read on the forward strand.
CCTGTTCGCCAGTTCCACGCGCTTATAAAACTCCCGGATGAGGGCGCGCGCTTCGGCCTTGCTGCCGCCCAACTGCAGCCAAAACCTGTCCATAGCGGCCTTGGCATTTTTCGCCTCCGAAAGCGCCTTCCGCTCCTCTGAGGTAGTCAGGTACACGAGGGGCTGCAGCATTTCCTGTGGCCGCGTTATCAGCGGGAAACGGTTCGGCATCACCAGCAGGCCCCTGGCAAAGGCTGTGTTTGGGTCCAGGAGGTATATCCCCTCCTGCCGCAGCGCCACAGTGTCCGCGGCCCCGATGGTATACGTGTCGGTTGCGGAGAGCGTGCGCGGGCCCGCAGGGGCCCGCATGGACATCGGCGGTGCGGCGGGCATAAAGTCGGGCTCGAAGCGCTGCACCGTTACCGTACCTGAATCTGCCCCGAAATGCTGCACCCGTAATCTATCGGACGTGGTGGCGTAGTTCTGCAGCAGCGGCTGGCCGGTGGTGGCGTTTACCAGCAGGTAGTTCTTCTGCAGCATGCTGCTGTGCAGGGGCAGTCTGAACTTCGTTTCCATCAGTTCCTGCCCCATCAACTGCTGCCACAGCCGGAAGTGCAGCACATGGCCATCCTGTACCACCTGCGCCGGCAGCGCCACCTCCACCGTCACTTCCCCTTCCTTATCTGTTATTTTTCTTTTGGGCATGTCCACGGAGTCGCTGGCCACCACCGCGTCTTTCTCTGAGCCCCCTGCCCTTATGGCGTACTCATAGGAGGTGGCGGCCTGCAGGGGGTCCAGCACCTGTCGTGCATCCTCAATCCGCAGGATCAGGTGCAGGCTGTCGTTGCTGGCGTAATAGCTGTGCTGCATCATCATCTCCGGCGACTCCTGCTTCACGACAACGGGCTGTAGCCTCTCGGGCGGCAGCCCGCCACCGCATCCTGTCATCAGCAACAGCAAAAGGAGGAGCGCAGCGGTGTTTTTCATTTCCGGTTATATATGAGGTACCAGCATCAATCAGAAAGGCCGGACAGTAGTACTACTATCCGGCCTTTTTTACTGCATCTGCAGCGGTTTTGTTTAGCGGCGCATGCGCTGCAGGTACTGCATAAACTGCTGCTGCAACTGCGCTGCGCGGTCCTGCAGACCGAGGCTCTCGGCAGCGCCAATCAGTTGCTGCAGCACCACCATGTTTGTCTGTATCTCGGTGTCGAACAGGGCACCCTTGGCAAAGTAGTAGTCAAGGGCCTTCTGCGAGTCCTGCGCCATCTCGTTCAGCAGTTGCTCAGCCTTCTCAGGCTCTCCCAGGGCGTCATATATAGGGATGAACTGCGGCGTGTAGTAGTCGTAGGGCACAGTGCTGCCCGGCAATACCTTGAAGGCGTAATCTACAACCTCTTTTGCTTTAGCGGTGTTGCCATCTTCCAGGTAAGCCTCTGCCAGGCGGGCGAACTTGTCGCGGGCGTTGGCCGAGAAGCGGTAGTAGTTCTCGTCGTAGAAGATGTCGGGGTCATCGAAATTGCGGAACTCGAACTCCTTCATCATGTTCTCATACATCACCTCCTTGTTCACGAAGCCCGCCTCCTCCGGATCCGTTGACTTGACAGGCACCACCCTGTAGGCCAGGCCCTCTAGCTGGAAATAGTCGGAGAGCCCCATGAAGTCGGCGCTGTTGACGGTGGTGGAGAAGTAGATTGGCCGCTCCCAGTCGTTGGTGGCCAGCAGGTCCAGCATCACCAGGTGCTTCTTCTCCAGCAGCGACTTGTTGATGGTCCACTGCATGCGGCTCACAATCTCGTCTTCCTTCTCGTCGGCCACAAAGCCCATTTCCCGCACTTTTTCCGGGTCTACGTTCAGGCTAAATATTTTGGTGGGCATGGTGAGCAGCGTGGTGCCCTGGCCATACTCCACCTGCAGGGCCGGGTGGTTTTGCTTCACGAGGTCGATGTACTGGTCGAGGTCGATGCCAGAGGCCACCTGCGGGCGCTCCACATAGGGCAGATAGTCGTTGGTGCCCTGGCGGTAGTTCTTCATCTCCAGCGTCAGCGGCCAGGGCGCCGACTCATAAGACGGGCGCTTCATCTGCTCAATGTACCAGTCCGTGTTCAGATAACTGAGTACGGCCACCCGCACGTCGGTGCGGTAGCCCTCCACTTCCTGCGCATACCACAGCGGGAACGTGTCGTTGTCGCCGTTCGTGAACAGGATAGCATTCGGGGCTACGGAATCAAGCAGGTTCTTGGCAGAGTCCACGGAGTGGTAGCGGCCGGACCGGTCGTGGTCGTCCCATCCCTCGGCAGCCATGATGGCCGGCACGGCCAAGCCGATGACGGTGGCTGTGACCGCCCGCGCCTGCTTGTTTTGGAGGAACCTCCCCAGCAGGTCAGCCAGCCCCATCACGCCCAGGCCAATCCAGATACTGAAGGCGTAGAACGAACCGGCGAAGGTATAATCGCGCTCCCGCGGCTCCACGGGGGGCTGGTTCAGGTAGAGGGCAATGGCGATGCCCGTGAAGAAGAACAGCAGGCCGATCACAAAAGCGTCGCGCTCCGCCTTCCGCACCTGGTATATAAGCCCCAGCACGCCGATGAGCAGCGGCAGCAGGAAAAAGTAGTTGCGGGCCTCGCTCTCGAGCACACGTTCCGGTATGCTGGAGTCATTATTTGGGAACCACAGCACCCCGGCATTCTGCACATCGCTCTCTCGCCCCACGAAGTTCCAGAGGAAGTAGCGCCAGTACATGAACCCCAACTGGTAGCGCATCAGGAAACTCAGGTTTTGCCCAAACGTCGGCGCCTGGCCTTCGCGCAGGTCCACCCACTTTTTATAGGCGTCTATATGCTGCGACTGGTCGCTGTAGATGCGCGGCAGCAGGGTTTTGTCTTTGCTGTCATATATGGGTTCGATCTTGGGGCTGGTGGGTATATAGCGGTCTTCGCCCCGGATGTAGCGCGGCTCGCCCTCTTCCTGCGCAATCGGCTGGGCGTTGTACTGCGGGCCATATAGCAGCGGCCGGTCGCCGTACTGCTCGCGCTTGAGGTACGACACAAACGAGAGGATATCGTCCGGGTCGTTCTCGTCGATGGTCGGGTCGTAGGAGGATCGGATCGGGATCATCATATAGGATGAGTAGCCAATCAGCACGAACACAAAGGAGAGCAGGGCCGTGTTGAGGATGCGGTTGCTGTGTTTGATAGAGTAGCGCAGGCCAAAGATGATCAGCCCCACCAGCAGGATTACAAAAATGATGAGCCCGGAGCCGAACGGCAGCCCGAAGGAGTTCACGAAAAACACCTCGAAGTTACCCGCCAGCGTCGGAAGGCCCGGAATAATGCCCCAGAGAATGGCCATCACGATGACGGCGCTGATGGCAAAGGCGATGACGCCTCCCCAGAAAGTGGGCTTGTAGAGGCGGAAGTAATAGATGAATGCCAGCGCGGGGATGGTGACCAGGTTGAGCAGGTGCGCCCCGATGGAGAGCCCCACCAGGTAAGCGATCAGGATCAGCCACTTATCAGAGTGGGCCTCCCCCACCTTCGCCTCCCAGCGCAGCATGGCCCAGAACACGATGGCGGTGAAAAAGGAGGACATGGCATATACCTCCGCCTCCACAGCCGAAAACCAGGCCGAGTCGGAGAAAGTGTAGGCCAGCGCTCCCACGGCGCCGCTGCCCATAATCAGCAGCACGTTGCCTGTTGTCGGCTCCGCCCCCTCCCTGACCAGCAGCCTGCGCGCCAGTATGGTGATGGTCCAGAACAGGAACAGCACCGTGAAGGAACTGCAAAGCGCCGAAAGCAGGTTCACCCACCAGGCCACCTGCGACGGCTCGGAGGCGAACATGGAGAACAGGCGGCCCACCAGCAGGTAGAAAGGAGCCCCGGGCGGGTGCGGCACCAAAAGCTTATAGGAACTGGCGATAAATTCGCCGGCATCCCAGAAGCTGGCCGTCGGCTCGAGCGTGAGAACATAGGTTAGCGTCGCGATAAAGAAAACGACCCAGCCCACGATGTTGTTTATCTTCCGATAATTCGTCATAACGGTAATTGATTCAGCCCCGAAAATAATAAATAATGTAAAGCGGCTGCGTAATAATTAGATGTTTATAAAGAAAAAGCCGACCAGTTGGTCGGCTTATATATTCATTGCGGATCAGAGCAGCCTTACTTTTGGAGCACCAGGCGCTTTGTCTCCACCGTTTTGTCGTTCACCAGCAGGCTGTAAAAATACACGCCGGAGGGATAGCTGCTCAGGTCCAGCTCTACTTCCATGGTTTCGGCTGGCGCCAGCTCATGCACCCTGATCACGCGGCCAATGGTGTTGGAGATGCGGATCTTGTAGCTGTTGTCGCCGGGCAGGCTGAGCGCCAGGCGCGTGATGCCGCGCGACGGGTTAGGGTACGCGTTGATGGAAGGCACCGGCTTGATTTCACGCCCCGGAGCCAGCGTAGCCAGGGTGATGCGGGCATATGCCGCCTTATCTGATTTTGCCTCCACCACATGAAACGCCTGGCTTACGGCAGATGCATATAGCCTGGAGCAGGTGTGCTTCTGTGGATTCGCTACAAAGGCCGGTCGGGAGTTATTCGCAGAAACAACCAGCTGTCCGCCGCCCTTCTCCGTCATAAGCTTCCAGATGGTGCCTCCGCCATTACTTGCCGGAGCCACGCTCCCGTTCACGCCGGTTGCCGCAAAACTCAGCAGGTGCGTGGCGATAAGTGTCACTACTAATATTGCTCTTGTAAAAATTCTCATGTATAGCTCGCTTTTATAAACCGTCGAAGATAAGACCCACGTACTCCAAATATAGCCTAAATTAACTTAAAACCCCGCACGTTATTTTAAATATCTGTCATCCCGCCATACTAACAGCCAGTTTCTACCGTTAAGCGCCCCCGCCCCCCTTTCAGGATCATCAACTACCATGCCTTTTTCTGGCGGACTTGCATTCTTTATAAATAAAAAAGCACAGCGCCCGCGGGCAAGGAACGTCACCGCACCCGTACCTGTAAGCGGGCGGCCATATATAACCCGGGCACAAAAGCCTATGTAACTTTACAGGGAACGATTGTTTCAGCTGCTTCTAAGCGGGCTTCAGTCCGCTTAGAAGCAGCTGAACCGCGGACTGAAGCCCGCTTCTTCACTGGTTTGGCTCTCTCAGGCAGCTTATATATAACTCAGGCCATATATAAAACTGGCTCGGAAAGCCCGGGGCTGGACCAAAAGCACCCGGTCAGAGGATATAGCTGACTTCCTTGAAGCCGAAGTACCGCAGCCTGTTCCCGATTTCCAGCGCCAGGCGGCCTTCCTCGTCCACGCCCACTAGCTGGGCCCGCACCTGCCGGCCGTCGATGCTGTAGGCATGCACCTCCTGATAGCGGTAAAGTGCCTGCAGGTAGGCGTGCCGCAACTCGCTGGCCTGGCCACTGCGCAGCTGCAGGTAGCGCTTTTCCAGCAACTCCAGCAGCCGCACCGTCACAGTCTCCACCTCCAGGGCAGCGCCCGCCGCGCAGGCCATCGAAGTGGCCGTGGGGCTCTCGAACCGTAACTGGTTCACATTTAAACCAATCCCGACGATGCTGTGTTGTAGCCTATGACCGTTGACAGAATTTTCTATCAGAATCCCGCCGAGTTTCTTATCTTGAAAATATAAATCGTTTGGCCACTTGACCTGCGCCCCCGTCAGGCCCTGCTCACGGAGCAGGTCGAGCGCTGCCAGCGACACCGCCATGTTGAGGTAAAACTGCCGCCGGGCGGCCAGGAACGAGGGGAACAGGATCACAGAGAGGGTCACGTTTTTTCCCGGCTCGGCCTCCCATGTATTGCCGCGCTGCCCACGCCCCTGGGTCTGGTGGCCGGCCACAATGGTGCAGCCCTCTGTGGCCTCGTTTTTGATAAGGAGCAGGTGAGCTTCTGCGTTGGTAGACCCGCAAACTGGCAGAAAATAAAGCTGCTGGCCTACAAACAGTGTATGAGGCAACATATATACGCGTAAAATTAGTACTTTTGTAGACCAAATTTAAAGAGCACAAATGAAAGAAACCAAGGTTGAGGCTACTTCAGACATATTGGCAGAGCTAGTGGTAAAGGGAATGCAGGAAAAGAAAGCGACCGATATTGTTGTGATCAACCTCAAATCGCTTAAAAACGCTGTATCCGACTACTTCGTCATAGCATCCGCCAACTCCGACACGCAGATAGACGCCATCGCCACCTCCATCGAAGAGGAGGTCTTCAAATCAGTGCGGCAGAACCCGTGGCAAAGCGAGGGCCGCACCAACAACGAGTGGGTGCTGCTGGACTACGTAAACGTAGTGGCGCACATTTTCCTGAAAGACAAGCGCGAGTTTTATGCGTTGGAGGAGCTTTGGGGCGACGCCAAAATAGAGCACGTAGCGTCATAACAAACATTTATGGCCGCACCCGAACATTTCGTGCAGGCCTGTGTTTCTCATGTATCTGAATTTAAACATCAATGGCAGAAAATAATAACAAAGGCAACAACAAGAAGAAAAAGCCGATGATCCCGAACACGCCGCCACGGCCCACCATGCAGTTGTGGATGCTGGCGGTGCTCATTCTGCTGATCTTCGGGCTGACTTACCTGAACAAGAGCAACTCCACCGTAGAAACCACCCAACAGGAGTTTGAGGAGATGCTGCTGAGCGGCGACGTGAAGAAGCTGACCATCGTGAACGGGAAGACCGTGGAGGTGACCCTGAAGGAAGAGGCGCTGCAGAACGACAAGTACAAGACGGAGCTGAACAACCAGGATGCCCTCGGAGGGATAGAGCAGGGACCGCATTACCACTTCCAGATTATCTCTGCTGAAACCTTTAAGGAAGACCTGGAGAAGATGCAGGAGAACGTCCCGAAAGACCAGCGGGTGGGCTACACCCTGGATACCCGCTCCAGCTTTGCCGACTTCTTCCTGCAGTGGGGCTTCCTGATTCTGCTGGTGTTCGGCTTCTGGTTCCTGATGCGCCGTGTCACCACGGGTGGCGCAGGAGGCCAGATATTCAACATCGGCAAGTCGAAGGCGGCCCTTTTTGATGCGGAGAACAAGGTAAAGATCACGTTTAAGGACGTGGCGGGCCTGGAAGAGGCAAAGGAGGAGGTGCAGGAGATCGTGGAGTTCCTGAAGACGCCATCTAAGTTCACCATACTCGGCGGTAAAATACCGAAAGGCGCGTTGCTGGTGGGCCCTCCGGGTACAGGAAAAACCCTTCTGGCGAAAGCCGTGGCGGGTGAGGCGGACGTACCGTTCTTCTCGCTGTCCGGCTCCGACTTCGTGGAGATGTTTGTGGGGGTGGGCGCTGCCCGTGTGCGCGACCTGTTCAAGCAGGCGAAGGCCAAGGCGCCTTGTATCATCTTTATCGATGAGATTGACGCCATTGGCCGCCACCGCAGCCGCGGCTCGACGCCCGGCGGCAACGACGAGCGGGAGAACACCCTGAACTCCCTGCTGGTGGAGATGGACGGCTTCGCCACTGACTCCGGGGTGATTATCCTGGCCGCGACCAACCGCCCTGACACACTGGACTCTGCCTTGCTGCGCCCCGGCCGTTTCGACCGCCAGATCAGCATCGACAAGCCCGACATTAACGGCCGCACCGAGATCTTTAACGTACACCTGAAGCCACTGACGCTGGCCCCGGACGTGAACGCAAAGAAACTTGCCGCCCAGACCCCGGGCTTTGCGGGCGCCGAAATCGCGAACGTCTGTAACGAGGCGGCCCTTATCGCGGCCCGCCGGAACAAGAAAGCGGTAGACCAGCAGGACTTCAACGACGCGATTGACCGTGTGATTGGCGGTCTGGAGAAGAAGAACAAGATTATATCTCCGGAAGAGAAGAAAATTGTGGCGTACCATGAGGCGGGTCACGCAGTGGCTGGCTGGTTTCTGGAGCACGCCGACCCGTTGGTGAAGGTGAGCATCGTGCCGCGCGGTGTGGCGGCATTAGGCTACGCGCAGTATCTTCCGAAAGAGCAGTTCTTATATACGACTGAGCAGCTGATAGACGAAATGTGCATGGCACTTGGCGGCCGTGCCGCAGAAGAGCTTGTGTTCGGCAAAATCTCGACGGGCGCCCTGAGCGACCTGGAGCGCATCACGAAAATGGCGTACAGCATCGTGACGATGTACGGCATGAACAAGAAGATCGGCAACGTGTCGTTCTATGACTCGAAGCAAAGCTCCGACTATACCTTCAGCAAGCCCTATTCCGAAGCTACTGCCCAGACAATAGACGAGGAAGTGCGCGTGATCATCCAGGCGGCTTACGACCGCACCAAACAACTGCTGACGGATAAGGGTCCGGAGTTGGAAGTAATAGCCCAGGAGCTGCTGGCGAAGGAAATTCTGTTCCAGAGCGATTTGGAGCGCCTGGTGGGTCCGCGTCCGTTTGAGGCGCTCACCGCTTACCAGGCACACACCGCCGGTACGGACCGCAGCCAGACGCTGAGCGAAGTGGAGCAGCACGCTCCCGTGGAGCAAGGCTTGACGCAGCACCCGGAGCAGGAAGAAGGCCAGGTGCCGGGCACTCCACTCAACGGCAACGGCAACATCCCCGCGGAGCAGGACGATTCTGTAAACTCAAGAAGAGCTTGACCTGAACAGGCATGTACGAAGCAAAATCAAAAGAAATAGTTTTAAGAAGAGTAAGAGAGGCGCTGGCTAAGTCGGCGCCTTTTCTGCCTCCTACCCCTGATTTCACCTCGCCGCTGTACCCGGTGGTGCCCATCGAGGATATGTCCATCCTGTTCGCGGAGAACTTTATCCGCAATGCCGGGGTGTTCATCTACTGCGAGAACCAGGAAGACTTCTTCGACCAGCTTTATATATATAAAAAAGAGCAGCACCTGCAGCACCTGTACGTATGGGAGCGCAACCTGCAGGCAGCCCTCGCGCATGCGGGCATCGAGTTCAGCGACAATGACGAAACTTTTGTGCAAGACGCGGAGGCCAGCCTCACCACCTGCGAGTCCCTCATCACCCGCACGGGCAGCATTCTGGTGAGTTCGGCAAACGCCGGAGGCCGCCGGCTGAGCATCTATCCGCCCACCCACATGGTGGTGGCGCAGGGCAGCCAACTGGTGCCGGATATAAAAGACGCCCTGCAGCGCCTGCGCAACAAGTATAAAGAGAATTTCCCATCCATGGTTTCGGTGGTGAGTGGGCCAAGCCGCACAGCTGACATTGAGAAGACGCTGGTGATGGGTGCCCACGGCCCGAAGCAGCTAGTCCTGTTCCTGATTGATGACCTTCCGCATTAACGAACTCTTACCAGGAAAGAAAGTATACTTTGCCTCTGATTTCCATTTGGGCGTGCCCGATGCCGAGACCAGCAGGGCAAGGGAGCAGAAGATAGTGCGGTGGCTGGAGACGGCGCGGCAGGATGCGGCGGCAGTGCTGCTTGTCGGGGACATCTTCGACTTCTGGTTTGAGTACAGGCACACCATCCCGAAAGGCTTTGTGCGGCTGCAGGGCAAGCTGGCCGAGCTGACGGACAGTGGCATTCCGGTGCTGCTCTTCACGGGCAATCACGACATGTGGATGTTCGACTACTTCCCCACGGAACTTAATATACCGGTGCTGCGCGAGCCTATTTCCACTACTTTTGGAGACAAAACATTCTATATAGGACACGGCGACGGCCTCGGCCCCGGTGACCACACCTACAAGCTGCTGAAGCGGGTGTTTGACAACAAGGCCTGCCAGTGGCTGTTTGGGCGGGTGCATCCGAACCTGGGCATCGGGGTGGCGAACAGGTGGTCGAGGAGGAGCCGCATCAGCAACAACAAGAAAGATGAGGCCTTTATGGGCGAAGAGGAGTGGCTGCTCCAGTATTGCCGCGAGGTGGAGAAAGTGCAGCACCATGACTATTATATCTTCGGGCACCGCCACCTGCCCCTCGACCTGCCCATCGGCGACAGCAGCCGCTACCTGAACCTGGGGGAGTGGGTCAATTTTTGCACCTACGCCGTATATGACGGCGACACGCTACAACTGAAGACCTTTGAAGACTAAGGCATATAAATACCTGCTGCTGCTGGTGCTGCTTCTGGCTCCCGGGTATGCCTCCTTTTCTCAGCAGTTGCGCTATAGCCACAGCTTCCCGATCAGTTCCCCAACCACTATCTCGCAGGACCGCAACGGCTATATATACCTGCTGGACCCGCTGCACAACCTCGCGCGCCTCGACTCGGTGGGCCGCCCCGTGGATACCTTCTCCCCTCCTACCCGTGGCCGCATCAGCAACATAGAGGCCTGGAACCCGATGAAAATCCTGCTTTTTTATGAAGACCGGCAGTCGCTTCTTTTGCTCGACAGGTTCCTGCGCCCTATCAGCAGCACCGAACTGCGCGACCTCAACTACCAAGGCATCGCCAAGGTTGCCACGCTCGCTGCCGATGACGGCTTCTGGCTCTTCGACGAAACCAACCTCACCTTGAGCAAGCTGGACCTGCGCCTGCGCAGCGTATCCGCGGAAACACCCCTCAACCTTATCCTGGACAAGGCCCGCTTCGATGTGCGGCAGTTGCGGGAGTACCAGAACATGCTCTACCTGCTGGACTACAACAACGGCATTTATGTGTTCGACAACCTGGGCAACTACAAGAAAAGCATGCCGCTAAAGGGCATCAGTCATATCGGCTTCCGGGGAAACAAGCTGTTCTTTGTGCAGGAGGGGCAGCTGCACTTTTATGATTTATATACCTCCGAAAAGCGAAGCATCGACCTGCCGGAGCAGAAGTTATATATAACCGCCCTCGCCGGGGATAACCACCTGTACCTTTTCACAGACGACGCGGTGGACATATATAACTGGCAGTAACGGTTACTTTGCCCCGGAAAACACCTTCAGCCCCACCACACCCGCTATAATCAGCAGGAGGCAAATGACCCGGATAAGGTCGCGCGGCTCGTTGAGAAACACCATTCCGAGTATGGCCGTGCCCGCCGCCCCGATGCCTGTCCAGATGCCGTAGGCGGTGCCCAGCGGCAGGTGCTTCATCGCCTGCGCCAGCAGCACAAAGCTCAGAATCATCACGATAACGGTTACCACGCTCACGCCTATTTTCGTGAACCCTTCGCTGTACTTCAGCCCGAAGGCCCAGCCAATCTCACAGATGCCCGCCAGAATCAGGTATACCCACGCCATGTTCATTTCTCAGGTGTTGGTTTAGTTGAGGCGCAAAGATACGAAATAGATTCGCCGGGTTCACACTGGTTATATATAGCCAGGCGTATTCGAGCTGCATGAAATGAACCTGCCTGTGGCACAGGCAGCATATATAAATTTATATATAACCCGAGCGCAAAGTATATAGAAAGTGCCCGGCCTATACGACGATCGGAAGCAGCATCTCGTATTGCCGGAGCACATGGCTGAAGTGGCGCCGCCCGAGGTATGAGACAAGGGAGGTGGTGTCAAGATCAATATTTACGAACATGAGCGCGGGAGCCGAAGTGTGTTGCACCGCCTCGCGCAGCAGGGCCGTGCCAATGCCTTTGCCGCGTCTGCGGGCGTCTACGGCAAACTGCGCCACAGAACCAGTATGGGGAAAGAAAGCGATATAGCCGGCAATTTCCTGCTCCGTATCCCGGGCCTCCAGCATTATTTTCTCATCGGGGCTTTTCCGGATGGCCTCCGCCGTGTTTTGCCACGATGGTTCCGCATCCCTAAAGCGGCTATATGCCTCCCAATCAGGCCTTGTGGTGGCGGCAACGGTTATACCCTCCGGTTCCGCCACGCCCAGCAGCAACTCGCTCTTCTGCGCCCTGAACAAATCCAGCGTGCGCGTCACCCTGAACCCGATGGCCTTGTAAGACCGCAGCGCGGGGGCGTTCTCCCGTATCACCTCCAGCAGGCACTGCTCCATGCCGCTCTCCCTTAGCTTGGGCAGCATAAAAGCATATAACTGTTGCGTCAGGTTGTAGCCCCTGTACTGCGGCAGCACGCCCGTGCCGGCATTGTAGGCCGTCGGCCTGCCCTGCCACTCCCCCAGGCCTGTCAGGACGAAGCCCACCATCCCGGTGCCCACATAAGCCGCCACACAGAAGGACGGCACGATTCCCTCCCGCTTGATTTTAGCCCTGAACTGCTCCGCGCTCAGGTGGACAGGCATCAGGTAATCCGCAAACGCCTGCAGAAACGTCTCGTGCAGTTGGGGCAGGTCTTTTTCCGCGAGAAAGTTAAATCGAAAGTCGGGCATGCTTGCTGTATCCGGTAAGGCTGTAGTCTGTCTACGTTTAACCACAGAAAGATAGTTGCCTCTGCCGCCACTGTGCCGGTATATAACTTGCCTTACCTGAGCGCCGTTTATAGTAGCTACACTTTGCCAGCGCAGCCGGCAAGGCATCTTCAAACTAAAGCAATAGCTATGAAAGCAGCAGTATTCCACAAAATGAAAGACATCCGGGTGGACAACGTGGAGGACCCCAGAATCCTTGATCCGCGCGATGCCATTGTCCGGGTTACCTCCACCGCCATCTGTGGCTCCGATCTGCACATCTACAACGGGATGATTCCGCAGGCGAAAAACATGGTGATGGGCCACGAGTTTATGGGCGTGGTGGAGGAGACCGGCGCGCAGGTGCGGAACATTAAAAAGGGCGACCGCGTGATCGTGCCCTTCCCTATCTCCTGCGGCAGCTGCTTCTTCTGCCAGCAAGGGCACTATCCGCACTGCGAGAACTCCAACCCCGAAAACTACGGACCCGAGGGCGGCCTGATGAGTGAAAAAGGCGCCGCCCTATATGGCTACACGGATCTATATGGCGGCTATGCCGGCGGGCAGGCCGAGTATGTGCGGGTGCCCTTTGCCGATGTGGGCCCCGTAAAAATCTCCGACCAGTTCACAGACGAGCAGGTGCTCTTCCTGACCGACATCTTTCCGACTGGCTACACGGCGGTGCATTGGGGCGAGGTGAAAGGCGGCGAGACGGTGGCCGTGTTCGGGTGCGGCCCGGTTGGCCTGATGGCGCAGAAAGTGGCCTGGATAAAAGGCGCGAAGCGCGTGATAGGCGTAGACCTGGAGAACTACCGCCTCGATATGGCGCGGCGCTCCGCCAAGTCAGAAACCATCAACCTGAGAGACGTGGACCCCATCGAGGCCATCCGCGACATGACCGATGGCCGCGGCGCCGACGTCTGCATCGACGCCGTGGGCATGGAGGCCGACAAGTCTATTCTCGACCGTGCCCTGTCTGTGGTGCATATGGAAAAAGGAACCATTAACGCGCTCAAGATGTGTTTCAGCGCGGTGCGCCGGGGCGGCATTGTGTCGGTGGTGGGGGTATATGGCTCACCTTACGACAACTTCCCGCTGTACCAGGTCTTCGACAAAGGCCTCACCATCCGTGCCGGGCAAGCGCCGGTGCAGCTCTTTGTGGACGAGCTGTACAGTTGGGTGGACCAAGGCAAAATTGTGCTGGACGACATTATCACGCACACGCTGCCGCTGGAGCAGGCCTCCCACGCCTACGACATCTTTAACAAGAAAGAAGACAACTGTGTGAAGGTGGTGCTGAAGCCGTAAAAATTATCACTTTATATCCAGTCCTGACTCACATGAGTCAGGGCTTGGGTATGAAGCGTACCAAATCTTTGAAAATCCTTGGCACCTCATCAACACGCTGCTTATAGGCAGCGTCATCTTCGGCAAGAAACAGCGCGAATGAGTATGTCTTTCTTCCGCACAACGCAGCATACAGTGCAGCAGAGCTTAAAAACACATAAAAGTTAAGATTTTTAACATCGGGGTCTGCTGCTAACTCCTCCAGGCTTTGGTTTTGTCTAACTTCAACAACTGTAATGCTCTTTTTAATCTCATCGATGAGATTTTTTGAGCGGCTTAGCTGTACGGAATCCTTGTATTGCTTCGGGTGAAATCTGATCAGCAGTTTCTTGTATCCCTCTTCCTGAAGGTACTGGAATATTTCCTCAAGCGCTTTTCCGAACTGTTCCCAGGTTATAACCCCATAATCCAGAAAAGAATCCAGCACCAACACTGCATCAGCAGGGGCAGTGCTGTCGTTCGTAACCTTCTTAAACGGAAAAGGCACAATATTCCTGTTCCTGAACCCCGGAAAAGCCTCTGGACTAATGCCAAAAACAGCAGCATAGCCCGAAGCCAGGAAATACTTCTGTTGCTCCAGCCTTCCCGCATAGTTCAGAAGAATCAGCAGTTTGTAAAATAAACTTGGTTTTCCAACAGGGGGGCAAAGCACCGTGTTGATAAAATCAAAGGGATAGTAGGAATACAGACCTTCCTCTATAAAAGAAAACCCTCGGCAGTTCCTGTGGCTGATAAACAGCCTGATAAAATCCAGGCCTGTCTGATTCGTGTATATATGAAAATTTAAATCCTGCGTGAGGCCCCGTACGTATTTGTCGAAGGTGGTTAGTCTAAACCAGCTCTTCCAAAACTGCCTCTCCATCGGGAAAGAGCTTTGGGGGTAGTGCGTAAATGGAAGATCTACTTCTAAAGCCACAGCTCCCGCCCTTGCAGGTCTGAACCCTCTCCCATACATAAAGACACAATCAGCATGATTTAACTGCTTGTACTTTATTACCTCCAAACCAACAAAATACGTGATGTAGCTATGGATATAGAATAAGTGCTTCATCGCCCGATAGATATACAGGTTAATGCCTGTTGCCAGGAAAGCGCATTTTTGGTAAACATTTGCCTGATGAACTCATGTTGTTCTAATCTGTTGATATACTGCAGCCTGATTACTAAGACAAAGCTAGGCAAAAGGAATCCACTTTACCAGCGTTGACTGCATGTTCTATATATTAAAGAGCATATTACTGCTGTAATGGTTTATCATGTTCTCTGGTATATATTTAAGCTGCGGCTTTATCTTAAAATCCGGCTAACAGCAGTAACTTAAGGTGCCTAATCAGCGCTTTCTGTACAGACTGACTCAAAGCACAAATCTATGATCCATTACCTCCGCCATCACCAGATAGACAAGCAAAAGTGGGATGCCTGCATAGAGGCATCCAAGGAAGGGGTAATATGTGTTCTTTCATGGTACCTGGATATCGTCTCCCCGAATTGGAATGCCCTGGTAGATAAGGAGAATGGTATATATATGTCTGTGATGCCTTTAACCGGTAGCTCCAAGATGGGTTTCGCACGGCTTGGCTCTCCCCATTTTTGCCAGCAGTTAGGCATTATTTCTATTAGACCGCATGTAGACGCTTTAACAGCAGAGCAGTTCCTAAAAGAGACCGTCCGGCATTTCCGCTTTGTTCACAACTACAAATTCATCACAGGCAACACAGATGCGCTGGCGCAGCTATCAACGAGGTTCCATCTCTCTTCGCGCCACACCCGCTATTTGGACTTAAGCAGCACCTATGACAACCTATACAAAGGCTACAACCGCGACAGAAAAATGAATCTGAAGCGTGCCAAGCGTGCAGGTTTAAATATGACGGAAAGTGACGACATAGAACCGATGCTGGATTTCTTTAAAGCGCACGTTGCTCATAAAGTAGTTGGAGGCGTAGCCGAACCCACCTACCAGATGTTGCGCGACCTGTATTCAAAAATGATAACAAACGGCCTGGGGAAACTGTTCTATACCTCAAAAGGTGGTGTGCTAAACGCCGGTTGCCTGTTCACTATATATAAAGGCAAAATCAGTTACACCTTCAATGCCGCGGACCTGATAGGGCGGACATTAAATGGGAGGACATTAATTCTTGACGAGGTAATCCGGCAGCACGCTGGTTCAGCCTGTATATTTGATTTTGAAAGCCCTGCCATTGAACAGATCGACTATTTCTACGCCAGCTTTGGTGCAGCACAGGTGAAGTACTTTGCTTTGCATCATAATGCGTTGCCCCTGCCGATCAGACTTATCCGAGATATAAGAATACAGGTCTATCATGCGCTGAAACTGAACAAAGGCATAGCTGAAGAGGAATAGTGCCTTTCGCCCATTCTTATCAGTCTTGCACATACAAGTCGCAACCCCTTCTCTATCAGTATTTGGACATTGTATTTCAGCCGTTGCGGAGCTTACATCAAAGGCCTAATATCAATCTATGTTTTTCTTTTTGTATAGGTAAAATAGTACAGCCATAATTAAAACAGCACTTATCGAGAGCTTCACCATCATATCCACATCCGCCAGAAAATAAACCCCCAGCAGGGCCACTACGTTTACCGGCAGCCAAAGCCAGGGCAGGTAATCCACCTGCCTGATTTGCCGGTACTCTTTCAGTAGGTAGCCGGCGTAGCCCATGTACATCAGGGCCGCAAATGTGGTGAAAGCGGCTGCCTCCATGCCGAACAGCGGCACAAAGATAAAGTTAAGCGCCACATTGCTGGCGCCTGCCACGGTTGAGATCTTCCACAGGGCTTTCGACTTCTCCCGGTACACCAGTTGGTTGATGACCGCCAGGTACATGGGTTTATAGTTATAACCCATCAGGATGATGATGGCCAGGGGATAAGCAGCCTGTAGTTCCTCGTTCTTTATCAGCAGCGTAAATATCTCCCTCATCCAGAGCCCCAGCAAAGAGGTCCCGGCCAGGTATAGCACCTGCAGCGAGAACGTGAGCTGCCTTGCCTGCAGCGCGGCTTCCCGGTCTGCGGAAGCCGCGTACAGACGCATATAAAGCGGCCCCGCCGCCTGCACAATGGCACTGGACGCCGCAGAAAAATATTGCCCGAAGCTGGAGGCGATGTTATAGAGTCCTATCCGGGAGACGGGCACCCGCAGCGCATCCAGCACCAGGCGGTCAGAGGTATCCAGCAGGAAGAACGAGAAATGGTGCGGCACCACCGGGAGCGACACATGAAGCGACTGCCGGATGCGGTGCCACTTGAACCTGAGGATGGGCCACATCTGCTCGTGCCGGTACATCATATAGCCATATATGAGAAAGCTCAGCGCCCCTCCCGCAAAATTAGAATAAAACCAGCCCATATAGCCCAGCCGGAGGTGGGCAATGGTGTAGATGTTAAGCGCCACCACCAGCGCCCCTGCCACAAAAGAGTTCAGCGCGATAGGAAGGGGCCGCTGCTGCATCTGGAAATAGAGCCCCCCGAACAGCCCCACGCCGTTGAAAAACATAGCGGGCAACGCATACAGGGCCACGATAAGCCATCTGTTCCCGGCTGCGTTGTCCGGTATGGCCCAGTACAGCACAGCCCCCAGCACCAGGCCATATACCACCGACCACAGCAGCGTGAACCCGTGCAACTGCCGCCAAACCCACCTGTAGCGCGTGGGGTAGCGGGCAAAGCTGTTCACCATCACCACCGACAGCCCCAGCGACTGCAGGATGCCCAGGGCGCTGACGTAGGCGGCCACCACACCGGCAACGCCATAGTCGGTGGTGGTCAGGTAGCGGGTGATGATGGGCAATGCCAGCACTCCCGCCAGTCGCGGCACCTGCGCCGCCAGCCCATATATGGCCGCATGTGAGAGAAGTTTCCGAAGCATCGCCTAAAATTATGCTTTAATTCCCAGCCCGGACTTACCCGGAGCCTTTTTAGTGCCTGCCCGCCATATACGATTTTTTTGCTGTTGTCGCACCAAATGCGACCCATAGCTGTTACGAAACCCGGTAGTTTTGGGGCTTATCGCAAAAAAGCCTGAAAAATTATTATATTTGTTAATTAACTGATTTAGAAAACACGAATAGCCTGGCTATTATAAAGCGATATAAAAGTGGGATGTAGTTCATGTTCTAGTGGCGGATGCAGCACCGGCGTAAGCGGCTGCAAAAGCAACGGCGGGTGCAGCACAGGGGGCTGCAACCGTTTAAATGTGTTCGACTGGCTCAGCGACATGGAATTGCCCACGTCGTTTGAGGAGTTCGATATCATAGAAGTAAGATTCAAGGGAGGGCGCAAGGACTTCTTCCGCAACACCAACAGGTTGGACCTGACCACTGGCGACGCGGTGGTGGTAGACGTACCGAGCGGCCACCATATCGGTTTCGTGTCGCTGAAGGGCGAACTGGTGCGCCTGCAGATGCTGAAGAAGAAGGTGGACAACAACGAGGAGATCCGCTCTATCTACCGCATCGCCAACGAGCGCGACATGGAGAAGTTCCAGGAGGTGCGCGACCTGGAGGCAGGCACCATGTACCGCGGCCGCGAGATTATCCAGCAGTTGCGGCTGCGGATGAAGCTGTCGGACGTGGAGTACCAGGCAGACAAAAGCAAAGCCACCTTCTACTACTCCGCCGACGACCGCGTGGACTTCCGCGACCTGATCAAGAAGCTGGCAGAGGAGTTTAAAGTACGCATTGAGATGCGCCAGATCAGCCTGCGCCACGAGGCCGGGCGGCTGGGCGGCATTGGCTCGTGCGGCCGCGAGCTCTGCTGCTCCACCTGGCTCACCGATTTCAAGAGCGTGTCTACCACGGCGGCCCGATACCAGAACCTTTCGCTCAACCCGAGCAAACTCTCGGGGCAGTGCGGCCGCCTGAAGTGCTGCCTCAACTATGAGCTGGAGACTTATATGACGGCCCTGAAGGATATACCAAGCGTACACCGCCCTTTGCAGACGCAGCAAGGCGACGCCGTGCTGCAGAAAACCGACATCTTTAAGCGGATGATGTGGTTTGGCTACAAGGGCGACAACACCTGGTATCCGGTGCCGGTGGAGCGGGTGCAGGAGATCCTCGCGGCAAACGCCAAAGGGGTGGCCGTGGAGGCCCTGCTGCTGGAAGTGCCCGATGAGCCGAAGCAGAATGAGTTTGTGGCACAGGTAGAGGGGAACCTCGAGCGGCTCGACGACAAGTTCAAGAGCAAAAAGAAGAAAAAGAAGAAAAGCAGAAAGCCTCTCGGCGATGCTGCCCAGCCGGAGCAGGCGGAACCCCGCGAGCCGGCGCTGAAGCAGGACAGAAGCCAGAGCCAGCCGGAGAAGCAGAGCGAGGCAACGGCCAGGCAGCAACGCCCGCCGCGCAACCGCAACCGGAATAAGGAGGGAAGGCCTCCCCGCGAGGACAGGGAAAACCGTGCCCCACGTGAGAGCCGCGAAGGAAGAGACAACAGGCCGCCTAAGGCAGCCAAGCCGGGGCCACCTGCAGGCCAGCCAGGAGCGGAAGGGCAGCAGCCCGACCGGAAACCGCGGCCACGCAAGCCCTTCCGGGGCAGGAAGCCGGACCAACCTAATCCCCCGCGCACCGATGCTTAGAACAGTGGTGACATGGGCGGCGGTATTGCTGCTGCTGGCTGGCTGCGACCCGGACCGGATATATGAGCAGAACGTGGAGTTGCCCGGGGGCGACTGGTACATTGACAACGCCCCTGTTCTCGAATTCGAGATTGAGGACACAACGGCGGCCTATAACATCTTTTTCAATGTGCGCTACAATCTGCAGTACGATTACTACAACCTGTACCTGCGCCACCAGTTGGTAGGACCTGACGGCAGGCAGCTGTCGGCGTCGCTGCACGAGTTGCTGCTGATGGATCCTAAAACGGGGAAACCGCTTGGCAGCGGTTTCAGCGACACGTACGATCTGCAGACACTGGCCCTAAAAGAAGTGCGCTTCCCGAAGGCGGGCACCTACAAACTGAAGCTGACGCAGTACATGCGCCGCGACCCGCTGCCTCAGGTGCTGGCAGTTGGCGCGCGGGTGGCCAAAGCATCCGGGCAACGGTAGCATCACAGCCTATATATGAACAGCCCCTGGCAGCGCAAACCTGCCAGGGGCTGTTCATATATAGGCGTCCTTCATATAAGCGCCCTTATTTTTACCTGGCGCCGTTCGTATTCCGTACTAGCTTTTACATCGACAACAAAACGCTTTTCACATGAGTATGTACTATCCCATCATAAGTTTCTGAAAGAATGAAAAACACCCTCGTCATACTTGGCTTTGTTTTCACCCTGTTCTCCTTTCTCCCGCTTATCCGAACACCCTTGTGGTGGATCAGAGTCCTTGATTTTCCGCGTTTGCACGTTGCCATACTGCTGTCCATTACCACCATAGCCTATGTGTCTATATATGGGGTGGAGGGAACAGCCGGGATAGCGATGATCTCACTTTGGGTGTTGGGCGTCCTGAACGAGGTCCGCTATATATATCACTTTACCCCCATGGCAAAAGTAGAGGCGCTGCGCACCAAGCAGGCCACACCCCAGAACGCATTCACGCTGATGATCTCGAATGTGCGCATGGTGAACAAGAAGTACGACAAGTTTCTGCAGCTGGTGCTGAAGGAGGACCCGGATATGCTGGTGATGAACGAGCCGGACGATGCCTGGCACGAGTACGTGCGGCAGGAACTGGACAAGCGCTACCCCTACACAATCAAGAAGCCGCTGCCCAACACCTACGGCATGCTGTTCTGGAGCAAACTGAAACTGCACGAAAGCGAAATCAGATTCTTGGTGGAAGACGGCATCCCATCCTTTCACACGGTGGTGGAATTCCCCAGCGGAAAAAAGTTCGACTTCTTCACCGTACACCCACAGCCGCCCCGCCTGATGAAGAACACCGAGACGCGCGAGGCGGAGCTTCTGCTGGTAGCCAAGCAGTCTAAGAAGACGAAGTACCCCAGCGTGGTGGCCGGCGACCTGAACGATGTGGCCTGGTCTAAAACCACAAAGCTGTTCAAAGAGATAAGCGGCATGATAGACCCGCGTGTGGGCCGTGGCTTTTACAACACCTACAATGCCTATATCCCCCTGTTCCGCTACCCCCTCGACCACGTGTTTTACAGCCCCGAGTTCAGGCTGGTGTCCCTGAGGAGGCTGGACAAGTTCGGGTCAGACCACTTTCCGATTGCCATTACGCTGAACTACGAACCGCAGCACGAAGAAGAGCAGGAGCACCCCGTAGCTGACCACGAAGACCGCCATGAAGCGAATGAGCTGATACAGGAGGGGCTGGAGAAAGGCGAGGAGCGCAACCGGGAAAAGCAGGAAGATAAAAAACCCGCTCAGTAGAACTGAGCGGGTCAAAATAGATGGAATGATTGCCTTTCGGCACTATATGTCTTTAACTTAGATGCGCTCTACGTTAATAGCATTCAATCCTTTTTTGCCATCCTTCACTTCGAAAGACACACGGTCATTCTCGCGAATTTCGTGGATCAGACCAGACTGATGCACAAAGATGTCCTGGTTAGTGTCATCAGCAACAATGAAACCGAAACCCTTAGAAACGTTGAAGAACTTTACTTTACCTGTTTTCATTATAAAAAATTAATTAATTAATATAGCAAAGGTAAGTATTAGTTCTGAAATAACAGCCTCTTTCAAAAAATAATTAAGCCGTACAACGCCAGCCACTTACCCGGTTCCCGACGGCATTTTCTACAAACCGCCCGGTGCTTCAGTGTCGCTCCCGTCGCCGCACGGCGGCCTCTGCTTTACCTATCCTGTCCAGCCTGCGGGCGGCCTCCATCACGCGGCAGAAGCACTTCCCCACAATAACCATGTGCCGTGCGGTTCGTATAGCTAAGACATTCAGTCACACTATAAAAACAGCATAAATGCTTTACATTTTAGTGTAACGGAATCTTATTTTTTACCACATCTGCTGCCCCTGTGGCTAACGTGTGCGGGGCCTGCAACAAACTTAATTTTAAACTATTATTCTCAAGGAGACCAAACTATGAAAGACACAGAGAGAAATCAGAACTCAAACGACGCGACGACCTCTTCGGATAGCTCGTTCGGAACACAGGGATCATCATCCTCAGGCAGCACTGCAAGCAACAGTAGCAGCAACAGCGGCGGAAGCAGCAGCGGGTTCGGATCGAACCAGAATTCCGGCATGGGCGCTACATCCGGCTCGTCCTCGTCATCTCCATCAGCGAAAGACGACAGCAGCAAAGCCTCTGCGTCCAGCTCAAAGTCATCTTCCTCAAAAGCCAAGTCAGGCGCCTCTTCTACTTCTAAAAAGGAGGCCAAAACGACCGATTCCAAGAGCGCGAAATCCGCAGGGGCAACGGGCTCAGGCAGTAAATCATCTCAAAGCGGTTCAGACTCGAACCGCAGCCAAGGCCAGCTTTCTGAATACGGCAACTACGGCTCTATGAGCAGCAGCGGCAGTTCAGACCAAACATCCCAGACCAGCACGGGCCAGGGAAGCTATGGCAACCAGAACTATGGCCAGGGCGGCAGCCAGGGCAACCAGAACAGCGGCTACGGATCGCAGGGAGGCTACGGATACGGCTCGCAGAACAGTAACTACGGCGGACAGAGCGGCTATGGGTACCAGGGCGATTATGGCTCGCAGAGTGGAAGCGGAAGCGGCTATGGAGGCTCCTACAACCAGAGCGGCGGCTACGGCAGCCAGAGCAGTTACGGGTCTCAGGGAAGCTACGGCGGCTCGCAGGGCGGCTTTAACTATGGCAGCCAGGGCGGCATGGAGGGTAACCGCGTTCGGAACCAGGACCAGGACTTTGGCGCGAGCAGAGGCGGCATGCAGGGCGGCTACCAGGATAGGGAAGGCGACAGCCAGGGTGGTGTTATTTCGGGCGGTACCTCCGGTGCCTTTGGCACGCAAGGCAACTCCTCGCAGGGGAACTATGGCAGCTACGAGAGCGGCCAGGGCGGCTACTCCAGCAGCAACCAGGGACCGAGGGGGGGCCAGGGCGGATCTTCTTCCAATAGAGGAGGCTACGGAAACCAGGGTGGCTACGGCTCTCAAAGCAGCTACGGCAGCAACCAGGGCGGATCGTGGCAGAGCGGCAGCCAGGACCGTGACAGAGGATATGGCATGATGAACGACCAGGGCGGCATGGGCCGCTACAACCAGCAGGGCTCACGCGGCCAGGGAGGCTACGGCTCGCAAGGCAATTATGGCTCTGCCTCGCAGGAATACGGCTATGGCTCGCAGGGTGGCTACGGTTCAGGCCGATCCTCCAACAGCGGCAATAACTACGGCGACAGAGACCGCTATGGCTCCCAGGGCTACGGCTCGTCCAGAGGCATGAGCGAATACGACCACGACAACCAGGGCTCGGCAAGGGGCTATGACTCCCAAAGCTCGATGCAGGGCGGATATAGCAGCCAGGGCGGCTACGGCGGCTCCAGGGGCGGCTCTTACAACGACGAGTATGGCAGCAGCGGACGCTCCGCCCGCTACGGCTCCCAGGGCAGCGACTACGGCCAGGGGGGCTACGGTTCTGCTGGTGGCTACGGTAGTTCTGCCAGTAGAGGCGGTGGCTACGGCTCATCCTCCGACAGAGAAGACAGGGGCGGCTACGGCGACAGCAACAGCAGCCGCGGCATAAGCGGTGGCTACGGTTACGGTTCAGGCAGTTCCAACCAGGGCGGCGACTTCTCTGGCCGCTACGGCCAGAGTGGCTATAGCGCAGGGGGTTACCAGCAGGGCGGCCGTGGCGGCGACCAAAGCCGATATGGCGCTATGGACAGCGGCACCTCATACTACAGCGACAACCGCGGCTCCAACTCCCGCGAGAACTACCGCAGCTACGGCAATCAGGATCAGGGGGGCTATGGCTCCTCCAACCAAGGAAACACCGGGCGCGACCAGGATCGCTTCGAATCCCGCCGCAGCGAGCGCTACAGAAACATGGGCAGAGGAGAATAACAGCCCTGCCTGAGAATAAAGTATAAGTAGAAAAGCCACTCCTGTTTTGGGAGTGGCTTTTTTTTATAGGTTTATATATAGGACAGATGCAGGAAGCCGTTTCGGAAGCTATATAAAACACTCCCGGTAGTCCTGCGCAAACTGCCGGAAAGAATGTGGCGGCCTGCCAGCCAGTTGCCCGACCGTGTCGGTGGTTTCGCTGAACCGGTTTTGCTTGTAGGCTTGCTCCAGTTCCAGCATGGCATCCACCATCCACTCCGGCATATGCTGCTGCAGCATGCTGTTTCTGGCGGCCTCCTCCGGCACATCCACAAACGCCACCTGCCTGCCGGTTGCCCCGCTCAGCATGTCCGCCACCTCCTGGTTCGACAGCGCCTCCGGCCCGGTCAGTTCATATGCCTTTCCCTCATGCCCTGCCCCGGTGAGTACCTCCACGGCCACGGCGGCAATGTCCCGCACATCAATGCAGCTTACCTTGCCGCTACCCGTGGCATGATAGAACCTGCCGTCGCGCTTGATGCTGGCCGCGTCGTAGTTGGAGTAGTTCTGCATAAAAGATGATGGGCGCAGGAAGGTATAGGCAATGCCACTGTCCTCTATATACTTTTCCACCTCCCTGTGCCAGCGGCCGATCATCGTTTCCGGCACAGCGTCCGCTTTTATGACAGAGAGTTTCACAATGTGCTTTACGCCTGCGGCCTTTGCCTCATCTATCAGCGTTTTCGCCATCGCCACCTGTTCATCCGAGAAGGGCGTTATCAGGAAAACTTTATCCACGTGCGTGAAAGCCGCGTGCAGCGAATCGCGGTTCCTGAAATCCATCTCCACCACTTCCACATCGGGCAGGCGCTTCAGGTTCTCGCCTTTTATGATGGAATGCACCCCAGCCCTCACCCGCACGCCGTCTATGATGGAAAGCTGTATCACCACCTCCCTGCCCACTGTGCCTGTAGCGCCTGTTACCAATATCGTATTATGCATATCTGATTCTGAGTATAGTTTCCTCTTACTACGGCTTAGTCCCGGTTCTGTTCGTGCCCTTATATATACACCGGATTGTGCCGGTTTATTTTTTCCGCAAGGTAACCAGGTACACTTTTCCGTTTTCGTTGGTGAGAAGCAGTTGGGTAGGCGAGAGATACGTCAGGGCCTCGGCCTGGCCGGTTTTGCCGATGGGCAGGCACCTCCGCTTTCCACCGAAGTCTACTCTCCCGTTTTCCATCCCGAACAGGTACAGCCTCCCGTAGCCCAGCAGCGCGAACTGGTCCTGGGCCGGGGATATGCCCGCCGCCGTCACCGGCGATTTTAGCCGAAGCTCCTCCTGCGGCTCGACAGTATACTCTCCGCCTTTAGCTGGCAAGGTGTAGTGCCGGGTGATTGTCTTGCGGAGGGCGCGGCTTTTGGTGAACAGGTGCAGGCTGTCGGCGTGGTAGAGAAAGCCCTC
Organism: Pontibacter russatus; assembly: GCF_009931655.1. NCBI lineage: Bacteria > Pseudomonadati > Bacteroidota > Cytophagia > Cytophagales > Hymenobacteraceae > Pontibacter > Pontibacter russatus. The sequence goes on from NZ_CP047984.1 coordinate 1,911,867, forward strand.
TAAATCGTAGTGCCGCTGCTGTGGCGGTGGCGGGAACTCTGTTTGGTCGGCGTAGCGGAAGCGGATGGTGTCGGTTACCGTCTTCGCATCCTGCTGCAGGGTATATAGGCGCAGGTTCCGGCGGTTGTTGAAGTTGTTGCCCACGTCGCCAATATATAAATTCCCCCTTCCGTCCTGCGCCATATCCTCCCAATCATGGTTCGGCAGCTGCAACGGCACCGTCTGCAACAATTCCCCTTGCAGGTTGAAGCGGTATAAACTGCTGGGAGAGCCGCCATCACCGTGCGTCCAGAAGGTGCTGTCGGAGGCGCGGGCGAGCCCGGAGCTTTCGGAGATGCGGCTGTCGAGGCGGGCGATACGCTGCACCGTCACGTGGTAATCTTTCCGCAGGCGTTCGAAGTCGCTGTTGCGCCTGTCGGAGCCACAGCCACAGAGCGCGGCCTGCAGGTACACATATACAGTAAAGAGTTTAATCAGCATTTATATATCTATCCTGTTACTCCGGCTTAACTATCCTCCTTCGCCGCTGTTTCGTGTTCTCACCAACAGCTTGCTGGCCAAAAGACACAGCAAGAGCGGCTTTGAAGTTGAGCAGTTATATATACAGTTTGCTCGCCATAGTGCCTAAAACGTTTCCTTTTTATATATGCGTTACATAGATTGCAGCCTGCGCAGCACTTCTTCCTGATCGGCCCAGAACTGGCGGCTATATACTTTCAGGTAGGGCCAATGCCGCTGCTGCAGCAGGTAGGGCACGTCTGCGTGCGAGTGGCGAACCGAGAGGTGGCTGTGGTATAAATCGTCATCCGTCAGCACCACGCCCGTATATTGCTGGTCGTGCTTACTGGTGAGGTCGGCGAAAGGCACTTCCTGCTCCAGCGTCCCGACCTCCTCCTGCAGCCGCTCCTTCAGCATCGGCACCTGCGTGGCCAGCGGTGTCTGCTTCGGTTTGTATTCAAAATACCGGCGGCTCACCTGCTGCGCATATTGCAGGTAGGCCTGCAGCAACTTCGGCCCCATATGCAGCGTGTTCTCCACCTGCAGTTGCTCTGCCCGGATGCTGCTCACTACCAACACCTGCTGCCTGGCGCGGGTGATGGCCACATTCAGGCGGTTCTCGCCCCCGGCCTGGTTCAGGCTGCCAAACTGCATCGCCAGCCGCCCCTGTGCATCGGGCGCGTAGCCCACCGACAGGATAATCACCTCCTTCTCATCGCCCTGAATGTTCTCAATGTTTTTCACCAGCACGGATGCAGGCAGAACCATATCCAGTTCCTGTGCCTTGTTTTCCAGCAGGTCCTGCACCAGCATCTGCTGCGCATAGTTGAAGGTGATGACGCCCACCTCCTCCTGCCCCGCCTGCAGCAACTGCAGCACCAGTTCCACCACCTTCTCCGCCTCCGGCAGGTTGGTATTGTCCTGCCACAGACCGTGAACCTTCACAAATTGAATGGCGGGCGTGCGGGAGTTGGCGTCCTGCAGCTCGGGAATCAACTCCAGCCTGTAGCCATAAAAAAAGCGGTTTGAGAAATCTATCAACTCCGGGTAGCGGCTGCGGTAGTGTTGCGTGAGCATGGTCTGGGGCAGGTAGAGGCCGCACAACTGCAGCAGCGATTCGGCAGACAGTTCCTCTGCCTCCTCTCCCCCACTGGCGCTCCAGCGGGCACGGTACAGGTCTGACGGCTTCAGCTGCTGCTCGTCGCCGGCCACCACCACCTGCCGCCCGCGCTGCATGGCAGGTATACCCGACTCGGCATAGCACTGCGAGGCCTCATCGAAAATCACCAGGTCGAAGCAGGCCTCCAGCGGCAACGCCGCCGACACTGTTTCGGGCGAGGCCAGCCAGCAGGGCACGAGGTCCAGCATCTCGGCGGCGAACAGCGCGAACAGTTTTCGGATGGGGTACAGGCTGCGCTTTTTGATCACCTGCGCCTGCAACCTGCGGTACGTCACGGTGTTGCCCAAACGGTTCTGCTCCAAATTGCTGTAGGTCTGCTCCCGCAACTGCGAGAGCACAATCTCCGTGCTCAGGCGCTGCTTTTCCTGCAACAGTTCCTGCAACTCCGCCTCCAGCCGCTCCAGTTCCCCGTTAGAAGGCATCCGCAGTTCAGGGTGCTCGGTCTCCAGCTCGTTTATCCAGGCCAGGTACAGGCTGTTCAGGAACAGCTTTTCTCCCGCTTCCGCCGAGGCGCCGCACTCTGCCATCAGCAGCTGCGCCACCTCCCGCTCGGGCTTGGTGAGCGCGGCATATACGGTGTCGTGCGCCACCAGCGGTTCGAAGTGTTTTTCCAGCTCCTGCAATAGCCTGTTGCCGTGCTGTGGCTGCGCCACCAGCGCCTTTACCTGCGCCTCCGGCAGCCACTTCAGCCACGCGTTGTATTGCGTGGCAAAAGCCTGGATGGCCTGCGTCAATGCCTTCAGGTGCGCGACCAAATCTACTTTCTGCAGTATTTTCTCTTCCAGCACCCTTTCGCGGTGCAGCTGGCGCAGCAGTTTGTGCGCTGCAAGCGCCTGCTCCACTGCCTTCAGCTTTTGCAGCACCGCCTCTTTCGGCTCCGTAGCCTGCAGGGAGTAGTTGACGCTCTTGTTCAGCTGTTGCAGTTGTTCCTGCGCCTGCTGGCGAAGGATTAGCCGTTGCTGCAGCAGGGCCACGTTCTCTTCGCTCAGCTCCTGCCTATACAGGCCCAGCGCCTGCTGCAGCAGCTTTTTATCCTCCGAAAAAATCCAGCTGATGCTTTTGAGCCAGTCGGTGCGCTGCTCCCCGTAGGCGGCAATCGCCTTTTTCAGGGCCGGCAGCTGCAAGGCAGGAATCGTGGTGTCCGGGGCAGGCGTGGCCGTATAAAGCTTCTCTGTCTTTACCGCCAACAACTTCAGCTCCTCGGGTTTTACCTGCCCCTGCACGAGCGCCTGCACCGTTGGCAGCACATCCGGCAAGCGCAGCAGCTTTTGCAGCTCGGTCATGTTCTGGAGCGCCACTTTATAGGCCGTGAAATTCGCTAAGGTAAACGGGAAGCCGCTGAGGCTGCTGATGCTTTGCTGTAACTCGGCATACTGCTCCGGAAGCTTCTTTATCGCCTGCTCCAGTTGCTGCCGCTCCGGCCAGCCGAAGCCCTTCATGCTGTGCCGCTCCTTCCATATAAAATCTTCCTGCTGAAAAGGGACGGCCTTCTGCAGGTACTCCCGCAGGCGCGGCAGAAACTCGGAGACGGTGGTGGCGGTAAAGTACCTGAAGTCTGTGGGGAGCAGGATGTGCGGCTGCTGCAGGCTGCTGCGCAGGTACAGTTCTTTGGCAGACCAGCCGCAGCGGCCCGTATCGAAGAGGGCTTGCTTGAAAGATGTCAGTTTCATCAGGCACCTGTTAATGTCACGGCTCACTTCCAAAAACTGCCGGTCGGTGTAGAGGCTGTTGAGGGCGAGGTTCTGCTTTTTATAGTCGTCTATGGCTTCAATCTGGCGGAGCAGCTGGCCATATATGCTGCTGCGGTCGGCGTTGATGTCATGCACCAGCCCTGCGAACGGACCGAGCCCTTTCTGCGACAGGCGCTTATAAACCACGTCGAGGGCGGCGCGTTTCTGGCTCACCACCAGCACTTTCTTGCCCCGCGCCGTGAAGTCCGACACCAGGTTGCAGATGAGCTGCGATTTGCCCGTGCCCGGCGGCCCCTGCACCACCAGCGATTTCCCCTGCTTCACGGCCTGCAGCGCCGCCTCCTGCGAAGCATCCATCTCAAACACAGTAAAAGTCTGCTGTGCCTGGTTCACGGCCGGTGTGTTCTCAGCCATTGCCGGCGCAAACAGGTCCTCCATCTCCTGCAATTCGCCCCGTTCCAGCAGCGCATCATAATCTGCGAGCAGGTAGGAGGCCGCCTGCGGGTATATACCCAATACCGCCTCCTGCACCAGATGGAGTTGCCCCGGCTGCAGCGCCTCCTCGTATTCTGTTTTTTTATAATCTCGGAAAGGCGTGAGCTTGTCTGCAAAAAACCCGCTCCCCACGTTCAGCTCCAGTTGGTGCTCCTTCAGCAATTCATATACCTTCGTCCGGAACTCCAGCGGCTGGCGCGGCAGCGTGCTTATATCCAACTCCGTGAGCGCCTCCGCCAGCGGCGTGCCCATGTAGTGCGCGTAAGCCAGCAGAAAGCTCTGGTTAAACTGCGGCGGCTGCGAGGCATCGGGCACCACCTCCCACTCCTGCGCCGCGTTCACCTGCAGCTGCACCGGGAAGAACAGCAAGGGCGAACGCACGGCGGTGCCGTCAGAGAATTTACCATGCACGAAAGGCCAGCCTATATATAACTCGCGGCTGCCGCGCTCCTCAAAAATTATCTCCGCCTTGCGCCGGATATAGCGCAGCCGCTGGCTCACCGCTGCCACCGGGGCATGGCGGCTGTCGGCATAAGGGCTCAGGCTGATGCTAGCTTTGCCCGACAGCAGCTTCTCCACCACTGCAAAGGCTGGCTGGCTGTTCAGGAAATCGAGCGCCTCCACATCCAGGTGCATCTCCCGCGACAGGCGCAGCAGCAGCAGGGCTCTGTTGCTGGAGCCTATGTTGAGTAGCCTGCGCCGATAGTTTTTGAGGATGTCTTTCATGTGTCGCTGCCCCGTTAACGGAGATACGGGGGCAATAGTCTATTAAAAAAGAAGCAAGTTAGGATGATTTGGGTAGAGTCGGAAGTGCCGCCGCCGCAGGAAGTGCTGGAAGGCTTGGTAAACTGAGTAAAGCGGCTTTTGCTATATGCCTGATTGTTATGTTTGAGCCTGCACCCAGATGCACCTGAACCCGACTTGCGGCAACACAGTAAACAACTATGCGCGGCATCTATCCGGCAGCGTGCTCATCATGCCTAAATCCCAGCAGTTCAGTTTGTTTCCGGAGGGGCCAAAACTCCCGGTGTTCGAACAGGTCTCCGCAGGCGGCGTTGCCTTTCGCCATATAGCCGCTGGAGTTGAGGTGGCCCTTGTTTCAGTTGGCCCTGCCAGGCGTTGGCAACTCCCGAAAGGGCTGGTGGACGCGGGTGAGGCACCGGAAGCAACGGCTGTGCGCGAAGTGCGGGAAGAGGCGGGCATTAAGACGGAAATCCTCCGGAAAATCGAAACAATAGAGTACTGGTACGTGGGAGACAAAGGGAAGCAGCGGGTGCGTTTTCATAAGTTTGTTCACTTTTTCCTGCTGCGCTATATAGCCGGGCAGGTGAGCGACCACGATTGGGAGGTAAACGAAGCGCGGTGGGTGCCAATAGTTCAGGCGGTGAAGATACTTGCCTTCAAAAGTGAGCGGCAGGCGCTGGAGAAGGCGATAGATATGATAAAGGCGCTGCCGCAGCAGGGGTAGGTGCATTTAATTTTGACCTAAGCCTCCCAAGCTTACAATTTCTGTCATCCTGAAAGTTCTAAATCCCGAACTTGATTCGGGGGAACTTGTGGGAAGAGGGCCCCTACCCCCAGTAGCATCTGCCTAACTTCCCTCAACCAAAATCCTTCCAGAAGGACAGCATTGATTTATATTCGGGAACATTCTGAACATGACTTCAACATAAAACCAGCTTTTAGGGGTTCCTATACTTTACCACAAAATTAGCTCCGGAAGGAAAATTCTACACCATCCGCAGTTAGAAATTCGAGTCAGTTATATCTAAGCGTACAGCATATACAACGGGCTGATAGATAAAGTGGCAAGGCGCAGTTGAAGCTTACCTTGTGGGTGTCGTTGGGCGAAGCTGTTCTTTAGTCATGCAGCTTAAAGAATATGAGCTTGCTGTCTTTATGTTGCAGGTCAATACACTTGCTTGTTATTTGATTACTTCCAGAAACAGTAACCCTTATTTCAGATTGTGCAGGATTAGTGAAGATGCACCCAAAGCAAGAATCAGTAACCTCGATAGTTGGACATGATTCTAAATGTTTAATGAGTTCTTGTAGGTTTTTTTCCTGCCCCTCTACAGAACTACCATTGATGCCACGGAGCAACTGATTTATTTCAACTTCAACTTTGTCCGAGTCGTTTGCAATAAGTGCATTAGCAAGTTTAGAGCAATTTAGGCTTTGTTCGGGTGAAACATCATTTTCAGAATCACATCCAGTAGCCAATAGAGGTAGCAATACCAAAATCCTGAGTATGAAGTTCTTCATGGCAATAACTTTGTATGGTGAGTTCTTTATAATATAAGCATGTTTGCTTCAAAAAGGTTGCATCACAATTATAAGCTTATATGCCAGTAAATTATATTACAAATTACAGTCCCGCCCAGCCGACGAGTTATAACTGCAGATATGGCTTCAGCTTTCCGAACAGCTCAGGCGTTACCAGTTTCACTTTCTGCACATCCTCCAGTTGCTCATAATTGCCGTGCTGCTCCCGGTACGCGACCAGCGCCCTGGCCACATTAGAGGTTATATAGGGGTGCTTGTTCAGTTCATCGGCGGTGGCGGTGTTGATGTTCAGTTGCTGCGGCGTGTACGCATCTGGCACGAAGGTGTACTTCTGCAGGCTGTCCACTACCTCGGGCTGCAGGCCATATACCTCCTGCAACTGGCTGGCACTGTGGAAGCCGCCCAGCCCGTCCCGGTACTTCACGATGCGCGCCGACAGTTTGGACCCAATGCCCCTTATTTGCTTCAGTTGGGTAGTGTCGGCGGTATTGATGTTGAAGGGGGCGAGAATGAACCGCTCACGCGGCGGGCGGTTGCCGCTCCAGTCCGGATTAGGCGCGGGGCGTTCTGGGCGGGCTACGTAGGCTCTGCGCTTGTAACGGCTGGGTCGCTCCTCCGGCAGTTGTATATAGGGCAGCAGTCTTCGGAAAACAGAATCGGGCAGGCCATATATCTTCCCCAGCTCCGCCCTGTAGCTGAAGTCGCCGACTTTGCTGCGGTAGTTGAGGATGCGCTGCGCCAGGTACTTGGGCAAGCCAAATGCCTGCCACTCCTCCACCGTCAGTTGGTTGGGGTTGAACGGCCGCAGCGCCACGGTGGGCACCCTGTAGCGGTTATTGCCGGGTTCCGGCTGCCGGGCCTCCAGCTGCGCCACCAGGCTGTCCAGCGTTTGCCTGTCGGAGGCGCTGCTGCTGTCGAACGCGGGGGTGCGGAGCGCGTGCAAAAGAAATGGTGCCGCCATCAGCAGCACCATCAAACCAAGCAGCCACAGAAATCCGTTCACCTCGCCTTGCGAAAAGCCGAAGTAGCGCCGGATCCAGTGCCTGATGCGTCTCATTTATATATCAGCAGCCAGGTACCTGGCGCTCCGGTTCATCATCGTTGTCCAGGTAAGAGTCTGGCTCCGGCTTGGGAGGGGCGCTCAGCACCTTCCAGAAGAAAAACACCGTGAGCCCGGTTACCAGCAGCATGGTGGTAAGCATGATAACAAGTGCGGATGTATTCATAGTCTTTTAAATTCTACCTTCTCTGACTCTTTTTTTGTACGCCATATATACGAGCAACGCCAGGCTCAGCCACACGGCCAGCAGCAGCAGGCGCGAGGCGTTCACGAAAAGCAGCGTGTCCTGCAGCCGCTCAACCGCGGCGGGGTCTGTGGCCGCCGCGAGCTGCTCTTTCAGCCCCGAGTTCATCAGCTTCTTGATGATGGAGCCGTTGTCCAGCACCCAATCGCCCCGCAGCGCCGCGCCCCAGTCACCATCCTTCGGTGTAACCAGCGACCCGATGAACACCCAGAGCAAGAGCAGGGGCGTCACAAATTTGATGATGAATTTATATATGTCCGGCACCTTGATGTCGGAGCCGGAGATAATCTCGCGCCAGCCTCTGTCCATGCCGAACACCCAGGCAAACAGGATGGTCTCCACCAGCGCAAACAGCACCAGCGACACCGTACCGGCCCAATAGTCGTACTCATCAAACACGCCATACTGGAAGAAAAGCACCGTGGGCATCCCCAGCAGGAATACAATTAAGCCAAAGGACCAGGCCGCGGACTTGCGCTTCCAGTTAAACTCGTCCTGCAGGAAACCGATCCAGGGCGTGCCCATGGCCAGCGAGGACGTGATACCGGCAAAGAAAAGCAGCCCGAACCACATAACGCCGGCGAAAGCCCCCATGACATCGCCCCACTGGAAAAACAGGTACGGCAGCGTCTGGAAGGCAAGGCCCAAACCACCTGACTGCACCATTTCCGTCACCCTGTCCACACCGAGGTAGCCGATGGAAATCGGGATCAGGATAGAGGCACCCAGCACCACTTCCACAAACTCGTTCATCCAGCCCGCCGACATCGCGTTCAGGGCTATATCGTCTTTGGATCGGACGTAAGAGGCGTAACACTGCACGGTGCCCATCCCCACCGACAGCGTGAAGAAGATTTGCCCGGCGGCGGCCAACCAAACCGTCGGCGACCACAGTTCCTCGAAATTCGGAGTCCAGAGGAAGTTGAGGCCCACCGAGCTGTCGTTGATGGCGCCGTCTACGCCCGCCTCGATGGTGAAGCCTTTGAATGCCAGGAAAGCGCCAAATAAAATCAGCAGGGGCATGCCCACTTTCGCCACCCGCTCCACGCCACCGGCCAGGCCCTGCGACAGGATCCAGGTGTTCAGCAACAGGCACAGCACGTAAAATACAACCGGTTCCAGCGGAACGCCAAGGGTAGACGTACCCAAGCTCACATAGGTGCTAAAGAAAGCCGCCACCCCCTCCTGGTCCAGGTCACTGAAGGTGCCTATCAGGGAGTGCAGCACATAGGAGAGCGTCCACGACTCAATGTAGCAGTAGTAGGCGGCCACGGCAATGTTAGTCCAGATGCCGAACACGCCAATGTATTTCCAGAGGCGGTTCTTGCCCATGGTGTCCACAATAAAGGGTGTGGAGTGGTGCCCGAACTTGCCCCCGAAGCGCCCCATCGACCATTCAATCCATAACAGCGGGATACCCATCACCAGAAAGCAGACAAGGTAAGGAATGATAAAGGCGCCGCCGCCGTTCTGTACTGCCTGCACCGGAAAGCGGAGGAAGTTCCCGAGGCCCACTGCGTTTCCGGCCATGGCCAGAATCAGCCCGACCCGTGAACCCCATGATTCTTTGTTAGCACTCATAGATGATGGTAGAAGTGTTTGAATAGATTAGGTTGATGATGGAATTGTGTTTGTGGATGGAATTAGGAGATACAATATAGACAAAGCATCCGACAGCGCCATAAAAATCAAATATTTTATATATAAGTAGAAGGACACAGGTATCAGGTAGCAAGGCACAAGACTTATGATGCCCTATTCGGTGTACCCTCCATAGATGGTGGCATATAATGCTATGGGTAGTGCAGCCACAGTTTCGCCCGCTATGGTGCTGCCTGTGCCGCCTGCTCCGCCACCATTTGTATGCCCTGCAGAAAAGTGTGTGGATGATACCCGAGTTGGGTCTCGGCCTTGCGTATATAAAACCCTGTGCGGGCGGGGCGTTTGGCTGGCTGCGTAAAGGTGCTGCTGTCTGCCTTGTCTATCAGCGAGTTGTCCAGCGCGAAGAACTCCGCCACCTGCATGGCCATCTCGTAAGGGCTCATCATCTCGCTGCCGGATATATGGAAAATGCCTTCGGCGTCCTTTTCAACGGCCAGCCAGCAGCCCATCGCCAGGTCCTCGGCCAAGGTCGGCGTCCGGAGCTGGTCGGTCACGACTTTGATGACTTTGCCCGCCTGCAGGCTGTCGCGCACCCACAGCACAATGTTGGTGCGGCCGTAATCGTGGGCCACGCCATATACCAGCACGGTGCGCAGGATGGCCCATTTGCAACTGGCCTGCTTTACGATCTCCTCTGCCTGCAGCTTCGTTTCGCCGTAGAAGTTCACCGGGTTGCCGATGGCCTCCTCGTCGTAGGGTCCGTCCGCCCCGTCGAAGATGAAGTCAGTAGACACATGCACCAGGTGTACATCGTACTTCTCGCAGGCACCCACCAGGTACTGCACGGCATCGCGGTTCAGGAGCAGGGCACCGGCGTGGTCGTTCTCACACTGGTCCACGTTCGTCATGGCGGCGGTGTGGATGAGGTGGGTCGGGCGGAATTCGCTTATCACCTGCTCCACCTGCTCCGGCTTTGTCACGTCCATGCTCCGGAAGGGCAGCGTGGGCAGCCGTTCCGCCAGTTTGTTCTCTCCCCGGCTGGTGGCCAGCACCTCCACGCCCTGCCTTGGCAGCAGCAGTTCGGCCAGTTTCTGGCCCAGCAGGCCGTTGGAGCCCGTAATCAGGATTCGCTTCATATGCGCTTATTTCTGCAGGGTTTGGGTGCTGTAATCGTAGTCGTACTTCCGGGCTATCTTTTTTCGGCTCACGTTTTCCACCGTCACTTTCATTTTAATGTCTGTCAGGGGTCGGTCGCGGCCATCGGCCGGTTGCGCCGCAATCTTATCGATCACGTCCAGCCCGTCCACCACCTGTCCGAACACCGTGTATACGCCGTCCAGCATGGGGGTGCCGTCGTGGTTCTCCACGATATAAAACTGCGAGCCGCTGGAGGCTTTGGAGGGGTTCACCCTGTCGTCCTGGCGGGCGGCGGCCACGGCACCGCGCACATGCTTGTGGGCCGGGCTGATTTCAGAGGGCACCGTATAGCCCGGGTTGCCCGTCCCGTCGTTCCGGGGCTCGCTGTCTTTGGTGTTGGGGTCTCCGCCCTGTATCATGAATCCGTCGATGACGCGGTGAAAGGTGGTGCCGTCATAAAAGCCTTCTTCCGCCAGTTTCAGGAAGTTGGCTTTGTGCTGTGGCGTGTCCTCAAAGAGCACCAGCTTTATCTCGCCCTGCGGCGTTTCGATGGTCACCAGTTTGTCTTTGCCTTTTGGTTGCTGCGCCAATACAAGGGCAGGCGACAAAATCCCTATCAAGGCTATAAGGGCGATGCTTTTGAGCAGTTTCATTTGCTGTAAAATCTGTATAGTGAGCCGTTCTTTTACCTGGATACAGTTATCAGGTTTTCAAATTTAAGCCTTTTTAGCACTGCATCGCAATTTGGTGGCATTTTCTGCGGCTTTTTCAGAACGCGTTCGGAGCAACAGGCTGGCATCAACCGGTTTATATATCCCTGTATTCCGGTGTAGCCTGTGCCGCCTGTGAAGACGGCACAGGCTATATATAAGTATCATATGTAAGTACCATGCATGGGCAGGTTTTCCGGTGTCAGCTGGCTTTATGCACATCAGGTGCAGCACATCAGCCCGCTGCTTTGTCTCCGCCGCTCAGTTGTGATATATGAATCGCTTATTGAACTTCTGCAGGTAAATCAGGTACATTTTTCAGTTTTCGGACAGAGTTGTTTATATTTAAGATAATCACAAACCAAAAAATAAATTTCCTGATGACGAAAACGATACTGTTCACAGTACTTTCCCTCATTTCTAGCAACAGCCTTTCAGCACAGACACCGGCAGCAGCACCCGCTCTTTCCATCGATGAAAAAATAGACGCCGCCGTAGCCCCTACCGCGCAGTTCATCTCCGACATCATTTTTTATGAAGTAACCATCGCCGGCGCTTCAATTCCGCTTATCCTGATCTGGTTGCTGGCGGGGGCTGTGTTTTTCACGGTTTACCTTGGCTTCATCAACATCCGGGGCTTCAGGCACGCCCTCGACATTGTGCGCGGCGGGTACGACCAGCCCGATGCCCCCGGCGAGGTGTCGCACTTCCAGGCGCTCACGGCTGCCGTGTCGGGTACGGTGGGCCTGGGCAATATAGCCGGGGTGGCCATCGCCATCTCCCTGGGCGGTCCGGGCGCTACTTTTTGGATGATTATGGCCGGTGTGCTGGGCATGTCGTCTAAATTTGTATCGTGTACGCTGGGCGTGAAGTACCGCGACGTGCATGCCGACGGCACCGTGTCGGGCGGCCCGATGCAGTACCTGAGCAAAGGCCTGCGTGAGAGGGGCATGGGCAAGACCGGCAAGTTTCTGGCGGGCTTTTTTGCGCTGATGTGCATCGGCGGCTCCATCGGGGCGGGCAACATGTTTCAGGTGAACCAGGCCGCGCAGCAGTTCGTGAGCGTGACGGGTGGCGAGGCCTCCTTCTTTGCCGCCGGCAACGCCTGGATCTTCGGCCTGATTATGTCGGTGCTGGTGGGGCTGGTCATCATTGGCGGCATGAAGAGCATCGCGCAGGTGACGGAGAAGATAGTGCCCCTGATGTGCGGGATATATGTACTGGCCGCTATCGTCGTGCTGTTGACCAACATTACGGCCATTCCCGCCGCGTTTGTCGCCATTTTTGAAGGAGCGTTTACCGCCAGCGCCGTGGGCGGCGGCCTGGTAGGCGTGATGATGCAGGGCCTGCGCCGGGGGCTATTCTCGAACGAGGCCGGGATTGGCTCGGCCGCCATTGCACACTCGGCCGTCAGAACCGGCGTGCCCGTGACGGAAGGTTTTGTGGCCTCGCTGGAGCCGTTTATCGACACCGTGATTGTGTGTACCATGACGGCCCTGGTGATTGTGGTGACGGGCGCCTACACCCTCGACACCGGTGACGGCATCGCCCTGACCTCCGCCTCCTTTGCCACGGTTATCAGTTGGTTCCCGCTGGTGCTGACGGGGGCTGTTATCCTCTTTGCCTTCTCTACCATGATCACCTGGTCTTATTACGGGCTGAAGTCCTGGACCTACCTTTTCGGAAACACCCGGGTGGCTGACATCAGTTTTAAGGTGATTTTCTGCATTTTCGTGGTGCTGGGCGCCTCCATGCAGCTGGGCAGCGTGGTGGCTTTCTCGGACGCGATGCTGTTTGCCATGAGCATCCCCAACATGATCGGCTTGTATATCCTTGTTCCCACCGTGAAGCGGGAGATGCAGGCATTCCTGGTATATGCCCGGTCTTCCAAAAAGGCGCCTTTGACCGAGCAGGCCGTGGAAACCGCACAGGCTTAAGCTTTTAAGCCGTTAGATGTCAAACGCAAAACGTTAGACTCAGCCGTGGGCATCCTATATAAGCAGGGAGCGCAGCCATATATGGCTGCGCTCCCTGCTTATATAGGGAATACCTTGTTATGTTATGCTTCGCTGCGCTGTGCTTTAATGCTTTGCAGGATAGCGTCGCCGCCCTGATTCAGGATAGTGGTGGCCAGTTGCTCGCCCAGTTGCTCCGCTTTCTCCGCCGGGCCCGTCAGGGTTTCCTGCAGCAGCGTTTGCCCATCCAGGCTTATCAGGCCGCCTGTAATACGGATGTCCCCGTTTGCCAGCGTTGCCAGCGCAAAAGAGGGAATACTGCAGCCGCCTTCCATCGTGCGGAGAAAGCCGCGCTCGGCCAGCAGGCATATATGGGTGTGGGCGTGGTCCAGCGCCTGTTGGATAGCCTGCTTCAGCTCCGGGTCGAGATTCCTGGCGCACTCAATGGCGACGCTGCCTTGTCCGGCGGCGGGCACAAACTCATGCTCCGGAAACGTGTACACGATCAGGTTGTCGTAGCCCATGCGGTAAACACCGGCATAGGCCAGCATGAGCGCATCAAACTGCCTTTCCTCCAGCTTGCGCAGGCGCGTTTGCAGGTTTCCCCTCGACTCGGCTGTGGTCACGTTCGGGTAGTACTTCTTCAGCAGGGCTCTGCGGCGTGTGGAGGAAGTGCCGATTACCGCGCTGCTTTCCCGTTCCAGCTTAAAATTGGGGTCAAAGCTCAGGATGACGTCGTTCACCTGCTCGCGCTCCATGAAGGCCACCAGTTCCAGATCGGCCGGGATGGTGGACTGCACGTCTTTGGCGCTGTGTACCGCAATCTCCACTTCCTTCTCGCGCAGGCTCACCTCCAGTTCTTCCGTGAAGACGCCCTTGGAGCCGATCTTGTCCAGCGACTTGTCCAGCACCTGGTCTCCTTTGGTGCTGATGATGACCAGTTCCGTTTTCAGTCCGGCCGCCTGCAGCTTCTCGGCAGCCGTCTCGGCCTGCCACAGCGCCAGCTTGCTACCGCGCGTGCCGATGCGGATAATCTTATCTGTTATATGCTCAGCCATATATAGTTTCTGTTATTTATATCTGATGCGCGATGCGCTTTAACTGTTGAATGGTTGATTGTTTATCTTTCGTCATGTCTGAAGCAACCATTAAACAATCAATAACTAACAATGAACCATCACCCCTTACGCAGATATCCGGCCATCTGTATCGAGCTGTCCACGAATACCATCTTCGGGTTGGCGTTCCGCTCGATGTGGTAATGCGCCTGGCTTAGTTCTTCGGCCAGTTGCCCGGCGTTGGCTTCTGTGATGAGTTTCGAGAACTTCTGCACAAAGTCCAGCTCTGCGGGCGGCAGGAAGGATATCAGGGAGCCGTCCACGCCGAAAAGCATCACTTTCCGGAACAGGTTGAGCGCATATAGCAGGAAGTTTTTCTGGTTCTCGCGGCCCAGCGCCTGAAACCTGTCGCTCATGTCAATCACTTCCCCGAACTTGTGGCTGTAGCAGTGGCGCATCCACTCGGTGAAGAACGAAAAGTAATCGCTGCTGATTTCGGAGGTCAGTTTGGCGGCGGCGTTCAGGTTGCCCTCTGCCAGCTGCGCCACCTGGTAGGCAGTGGTCTGGCCGGAGTTGAATTTCTGCTGCAGGTATTCCATTACCTCCTGCTCCGTGAAGTTGCGCACCCGTATCATCTGCGTGCGCGAGGTGATGGTGGCCAACAGCTTCTCCGCCGCCTGCGACACCAGCAGAAACAGCGTCTGGGCGGGCGGCTCCTCCAGCAGTTTCAGCAGGGCGTTTGCCGCCGATGGGTGCATCAGCTCCGGCAGCCAGATCACAACAATTTTATAGGCGCCCTCAAAGGCCTTCAGCGATACCAGCTTCACGAGTTGGCGGCTTTCTTCTTTTGAGATAATGCCCTGCTTGTTCTCCGCGCCTATATACTGCATCCACTCGTTCAGCCCCTGGTACGGGCTGGCCAGGATAAACTCGCGCCACTCCTGCAAAAACCTGTTGCTCAGCGCGTCCTTGCTCACCGATTTGGTGGTGGTGACCGGCATCACGAAGTTGAAGTCGGGGTGTACCAGTTTGTTCATCTTGGTGCAGCTGCCGCAGGTGCCGCAGGAGTCGGCTGGCTGCCTGTTTTCGCAGTTTAGATAGGTGGCATAGGCCAGCGCCAGCGCCAGGTTCGCGCCGCCCTCCTGCCCCAGAAACAGCTGCGCGTGCGCCACGTGGTTCTGCTGCACCGATTTCAACAGCATTTCCTTCGTTTCCTGATGCCCTATGATATCCGCGAATTGCACTTTTATAAATTACGAATTAATAATTACGAATGGAAGTAACATGCAGGACTATATGGTGTAATGGTCCAATTGTTAAATGGCTGTTTCCGGGATAATCAAATTCAACAATTTAACAATCAACAACCAACAATGCAGCCACTAAACCATTTAACAATCAGCAATAAATAAACAACCAACAATCAACCTACCAAATCCGGTGCTGCTGTGTCTGCTCGAAAATGTCTGACATCATGGCTTCCTCCACCTCGTCGAAAGGGATGCGGCGGCGCTCCATCACCTTTGCGGCCACCTCCAGGGCTTTCCGCAACTGGTATGTTTCGAAGCCCGCAGCGCCGCCCCAACTGAAGGACGGGATGAATGTGCGCGGATAGCCCGCGCCGAAAATATTGGCGCTTACGCCCACCACCGTGCCCGTGTTAAACATGGTGTTGATGCCGCACTTGCTGTGGTCGCCCATCATCAGGCCGCAGAACTGCTGCCCGGTGCCTTTGTAGGCACCGCTGGCGTAGTTCCATATCTTTACCTCGGCATAATTGTTCTTCAGGTTGGAGGTGTTGGTGTCGGCGCCCAGGTTGCACCACTGCCCTATCACCGAGTTGCCCAGGTAGCCGTCGTGTCCCTTGTTGCTGTAGGCCATGATTACCGAGGCGCTCACCTCGCCGCCCACCTTGCAAAAGGGGCCAACGGTGACATCGCCGCGCATTTTGGCGCCCATGCTCACATAGCTGCCCTCGCACAGCGCGAACGGCCCCCTGATGAGCGCTCCCTCCTGCACCACCGCGTCTTTGCCTATATATATCGGGCCGTTCTCTGCGTTCAGCACGGCGGCCCGTATTTTAACGCCCTCCTCTATGAAGATATTCTCCTCTGCATACACGATCGTGTGCCTGTCGTTCACCGGCTGGCTCTGCCGCCCGGCCGTCAGCACCTGGAAGTCGCTGCGGATCTGCTGTCCGTTCTGAAGAAAGATATCCCATAGTTCCCGTATAACAGTACACTGGCCATCTATCTGCCTGCCTGAGGAAATGGAAGAAGTCAAATCTGCCAGGGTATGCACCTCCAGATTATCGCCGTTCGCCGCCACCAGTGTCTCACCGCAATACAGGGCCTCGCCGATTTTAAGGCCGCGGACAGCCTCCAGCAACTGCTCGTCGGGGCACACTGCCCCGTTTATATATAAATTGGTCGTGCCAAAAATAGTGTTGAACTTTGGCTGCAGGTAGGGCTGCGTGAGGTACGACACGGCTTCGCCCAGCCGTATGCCCCACTTCTCTGCTATCGTGAGGATTCCCACCCGGAGATCTGCCACGGGCCTGGTGAAAGTGAGCGGCAGCAGGTTCGGCCGGATGGCGGGATCGTCAAAGAGGATAATGTTCATAGCGGCAAAAATAAAAAAGTCTCCCCGATAATTTCAGGAAGACTTTTCATTTAAACGTTTTAACCGCAAAAAGCCGCTTATTTCTTCTGATAACGCTGCTTGAACTTGTCGATACGGCCCGCAGTATCCACAAACAGGTTTTTGCCAGTGTAGAAAGGGTGCGAAGCAGAAGAAACCTCGACCTTGATGACAGGGTACTCTTTGCCGTCTTCCATGGTGATGGTTTCATCAGAGGTCATGGTAGAGCGCGTGATGAACTTGTAGTCGCTGGAAGTATCCTGAAAAACCACCTCTCTGTATGCTGGGTGAATGCCTTTTTTCATTATTATAAACGTTAATTAACCTTAATTCTGAATCGGACTGCAAATTTAACAACATTTCCGGAAAATAAAGCGCTATATGCCAAATAATTTTGCAGGAAGCTCAATTCCGATGCCCGCTGCAAATATCTTCTTAAATTTGCCTTCGCCACCTGTTGCCCAACCGTAGCCCCGACACCTATGACACCATCCCCGAACCACCAGAACCTGATACTGGACAAGACGCAAATCGAGCAGAAGATTACGCGCATGGCCTACCAGATATACGAGCAGAACTTTGAGGAGCCGGAACTCGTGCTGGCGGGCATCCACCCCAACGGCTATACCCTGGCCGAAATGCTGGCCCGGAAACTTCGGGAAATAGCCGCCCTGGAAGTGCATTTGCTGCGCGTGACCTTGAACAAGACTGCCCCGGTAGAGGTGCCCGTTACTTTGGAGCCAGCCCATATCTCCCTGGTCGACAAGGTTGTGGTGCTGGTGGACGACGTGCTGAACACCGGCCGGACGCTGGCCTACACGCTCAGCTCTTTCCTGCCGCACATGCCCAAAAAGGTGGAAATCGCCACACTCGTAGACCGCCACCACCCGCGCTACCCCGTCGCCTCCACCTATACCGGCTACTCGCTCGCCACCACCCTGAACGAGCACATCATGGTACACCTGGATGAGGAAAACTACGGGGCGTATCTGAATTAATGGCTTGATTATTAAATTGCTGGTTGATGATTGCTGGTTGCTATATATACCACCATGTCTGAGACCAACCATTTAACCATATAGCCATTTAACCATTCAACAATTCAACAATTAGCAAACAGTAACTAACTACCAGCAGTCAACAAAATGAAGAAACTTTGCTTTGCCACCAACAACAGGCACAAAACCGCCGAAGTGAGCCAGATGCTGGAGGGGAAGTTCGAGTTGCTGACACTGCAGGACATCGGCTGCCATGAGGAACTGGCCGAGGACCAGGAAACGCTGGAGGGCAACTCGCGGCAAAAGGCGGAATATGTGTGGCAGCACTACCAGGTGAGCTGCTTCGCCGACGACACGGGCCTGGAAGTGGAAGCACTGGGCGGCGCACCCGGCGTTTACTCCGCCCGCTACGCAGGGCCGCAGCGCTCCGACAGCGACAACATCCTGCTCCTGCTGCAAAACCTGGCCCCGCACCACAACCGCAGGGCCCGCTTCCGCACCTGCATCACCCTGATTCTGGACGGGCAGCAGCACCAGTTCGAGGGTATTGTGGAGGGCACCATCAGCACGGAGTGGCAAGGCAACAAAGGCTTTGGCTACGACCCGGTTTTTGTGCCCGACGGCCACGGGCGCACTTTCGCCGAAATGAGCCCGGAGGAAAAAAACGCCATCAGCCACCGCGGGCGGGCGGTGCGGCGGCTTGTCGCATTTCTCAAAGCACAGTAAATTTTGCTGCGCCATATAGGGGTATATATATCCGCCATATATGGGTATATATAAAAATCACCGGGCCTGTGGCCTTGTGCCGCTTTAATCTTAATTTTGTATCCTGAAACCGTAGCTTCCAATGCAAAAGCCATTCATCGTCGGGATAACAGGGGGCAGTGCTTCAGGGAAAACCACTTTTTTGAACAAACTGCTGACGTCGTTCGCACCCGAGGAGATTTGCCTGATCTCGCAGGACAACTATTACAAATCGCGCGAGCACCAGACCAAGGATGTGAACGGCATCGTCAACTTCGACCTTCCCTCCTGCATCGACGACGAGGCCTACGCCCACGACATTCTGAAAGTAAGCCAGGGCCAGACCGTTTACCGCACGGAGTACACCTACAACAACCCGAACGTGGTGCCGAAGCAACTGGAGTTCAGGCCGGCACCCATTGTGGTGGTGGAGGGCATCTTCGTTTTTTACTTTGAGGAGGTGGCCAGGCTGTTGGACCTGAAGGTATATATAGACGCCAAGGAGCATATAAAGCTGCAGCGCCGCATTGTCCGCGACCGCATTGAGCGCGGCTACGGCCTGGAGGATGTGCTGTACCGCTACACGCAGCACGTGGCCCCCACCTACGAAAAGTATATAGCGCCGTATAAAAACGATGCCGACATCATCGTCCCGAACAACAACCACTTTGAGCGGGGGCTGGAGGTGGTCACGACCTTTTTAAACACGAAAGTAAAAGCATGAGGCACAAGTTTGCTGTAATCGGGCTGGGCATCTTCGGGAGGTCCATCGCTACCACGCTGGCAGAGCGCGGCGCCGAGGTAATCGCCATCGACAACAATGAGGACCACGTGGAGTCCATCAAAGACGAGGTGGCCTACGCCGTGGCACTGGACGCCACCGACATCCGGGCGCTGGAGGCGCAGAACATACAGGACATAGACGCCGTGATTGTGGCCATCGGCGAAGACTTTGAGGCCCTGCTGATCACCACGGCCAATCTTCAGGAACTGAACGTGAAGCGCGTCATCACACGCGCCTCCAACAAGCAGCAGCGGCGTATCCTGGAGAAAATGGGCGTGCAGGAAATCCTGTCGCCGGAGGGTGAGGTGGGCAAGACGGTGGCCGAGCGCCTGCTGCAGCCCAGCATCCGCACCTTTCTGTCGCTGCCCGACAACTACGAGATTGTGGAGATAAACGCCCCGCGCAACATCGCCAACCGCAGCATCGCCAAAATCTCGCTCCGCGAGAAGTACAACCTCAACCTCATTACCATCAAGCGTTCTTTTGAGGAGATACTGGACGGAAAGCCCACGCAGGTGGAGCACGTCATCGGCGTCCCGAAGGCCGACACCATCATCTATCCTTCTGACATCCTGATTCTTATTGGCAAGAAGAACGACGTAAAGCGATTTATAGACATAAACCGCTGAGTATTTCCTTTTTTCAGATAAAAGACATTACATTTGCAAGTGAACATTGCAAATGCCAAAGGCTAAATCCATATCCTGCCACGTAAAGCATCTCCTGATGTCTTTAACCCTGCTGTGGGCGCTCATGCTCAACGGCAAGGAAGTGGCGGCCTATGCCCCGGCGGCACAGCAACACAACGCACAGCAGCTGGCCACTGCGCCCGCCTCAGAACACAAGGCGGTGGTGAAGCAGAAAGTATCGCTGGAGGCGACGACCTCTTTCGTAGCCCTCAACCTGCAGCAGGCCGTGCTGCCGCTGCCGCAGCAGGCCGCCTTCCCTAACCCGACCGATGAGCTTTTGCCTGCCTACACCGCTGTGCCTCCCGGCGCTGGCTTCGTGGCCCGACTTTTCCCTATCATCATTCAGCCCAACGCCCCGTAAGCGGCACTTTCCCTTCGTTTACACCTCTCCCTTGCGCTGAAGTGTGCTGTGCCTGCCGGCCAATAATATGCCGCCCAAGGAACGCATCGCGGTCTATATGCATTTAGGCTATATAGGCTTATATATCAAGCAGCGGGAGAACCATGGATTTCATTATTTCACACATCCCTTTTTTATTATTTCTTAAAAACCAATGCGGAACAAAACGTTAATAATCGTTCTGACGGCGATTGTATCGGCACTCTGCCTCTACTACCTGTCGCTTTCCTTTATTGCCCGCAGTGTGCACAACAAGGCTGAGCTATATGCCACGAACGCACAAGGCGAGGTAAACCCGGTAAAACTGCAAAGCTACCTCGATTCTGTCTGGAAGGAGCCCGTGTTCCTGGGCATGACTTACCAGGAGATAAAAGAGAACGAGCTTGGCCTTGGCCTCGACCTGAAAGGCGGCATGCACGTGGTGCTGGAGGTTTCTCCTGTGGAGATCATCCGTTCCATGTCCGGCAACAGCAAAGACCCCAGCTTTCTGAAGGCGCTGGACCGCGCCCAGGAACTGCAGAAAAACAGCCAGGCGCGTTTCACCACGCTTTTTGCCGAGGCTTACCGCGAAATTGAGCCCAATGGCCGCCTGAGCGCTATCTTCTCTAACACCGCCAACCGTGGCAAGATCAGCTACGAGTCTACGAACGAGGAGGTGCTGGATGTGATTGAGACAGAAGTGGAAGACGCCATCGACCGCTCCTTCAACATCCTGCGCACGCGTATCGACAAGTTTGGCGTAAACCAGCCAAACATTCAGCGCCTGAAGGGTACAGGCCGCATCCAGATAGAGTTGCCAGGCATCGACAACCCGGAGCGCGTGCGCAACCTGCTGCAGGGCATGGCCAACCTCGAGTTCTGGGAAGTGTGGACGCCCCAGGAGTTCAGCCCTTATTTCATGCAGCTCGGCCAGTACCTCGACCAGCAGCAGCAGGCCGGGAAACTGAACCTGGCCGCCGCAGGCACCAAAGCCAGCCAGCAGGACGCCCTTGACTCGGCAGCCACTGCGCCAGCCACTGTGCAGGATGCCACCCAGGATGTACTGGCAAAGGCCGCCACTGGCGACTCTACGGCAGCCGGCGACTCCGCCGCCATTGCCGCTGCCACCCCAACCGACACTAACGCCGCCCTGCTTGATACTGCCGCCACGCCACAGACAGGTGTACTGGCCAGCCTCTTCACGCAGATGCCAAGCGGCATAGGCGCCAATGTGCGCGACACGGCAAGGATAAACGACATTTTCGACCGCCCTGAAGTGCGCGCCATCTTCCCGCCGAACATGAAGTTCCTGTGGGGGGTAGAGTCTGTGACAGGTGAGAATAACCAGGAGTTTGTGGAGTTCTACGCCATCAAGAAGGGACGCGGCGGCAAGGCGCCGCTCACGGGTGATGTGATAAATGACGCCCGCCAGGACTTTGACCAGCTGGGCCGCCCGGAGATAAGCATGACGATGAACCCGACCGGTGCCAAGAAGTGGGCCAAGCTGACAGGTGACAACGTCGGACGCCAGGTAGCCATCGTGCTGGACAACTATGTATACTCTGCCCCGGTGGTGCAGGGCGAGATAACAGGTGGAAGCTCTTCCATCTCCGGTAACTTTACTGTGGAGGAAGCGCAGGACTTAGCCAACATTCTGAAAGCAGGTAAAATGCCGGCCCCTACCACTATTGTGGAAGAGGCCGTGGTAGGTCCTTCGCTGGGCCAGGAAGCCATCAACCAGGGCCTTATCTCTACGCTGGCCGGGTTCCTGATCGTGGTGGTGTTCATGATCGCGTACTACAGCCGCGGCGGCCTTATTGCCGATATTGCCCTGCTTTTCAACGTGTTCTTTATTCTGGGCGTGCTGGCACAGTTTGGCGCCGCCCTCACCCTGCCCGGTATCGCCGGTATCGTGCTGACGCTGGGGATGGCCGTGGACGCGAACGTGCTGATATTCGAGCGCATGCGCGAGGAGAACGCCAAAGGGCTGCCGATGCGGGAGATCATCAACAAAGGCTATGAGAAAGCCTTCAGCAGTATCCTCGATGGCAACGTCACCACCTTCCTGGTGGGCTTTATCCTGTACTACTTCGGCTCCGGCCCGGTAAAAGGCTTCGCCATCACCATGATGATCGGTATTGCGACCTCTTTCTTCACGTCTGTGTTTATTTCCAGGATCTTCATCGAAAGCGCGTTCAAGAACAGTGGAAAGCTTTCCTTCTCCACCTCCCTGGCTGACAAGATGTTCCGGAACGTGAAGTTTGATGCCATGAAGCTGAAGAAGCCCGCTTATGCTTTCTCGCTGGGAATAATTGTGTTTGGTTTCGTGGCCATGTACATCAACGGCGGCCCCAACCTGGGCGTTGACTTCAAGGGCGGGCGCTCTTACGTGGTTCAGTTCGACGAGGCTGTTCCGGCTTCTGACGTGCGCAGTGCCCTGGTGGACGAGTTCCAGGAGGCGGGCACCGAGGTGAAGACCTACGGCGCCTCTGACCGCCTGAAGGTTACCACCAGCTGGCTGGCCGATGATGAGAGCACCAAGGCCGACGAGCAGGTGCTTGCGGCCCTGATGAGTGGCCTGCAGGAATACAATAACCTGAACCCGGAGGTGCTGAGCTCTTCTAAAGTAGGGGCCACTATGGCCGACGATATTCAGAACACAGCCCTCATCGCCATCCTGCTTTCGCTGATTGGCATTTTCATCTACGTGATGTTCCGCTTCAGCAAGTGGCAGTTCTCGCTGGGTGGCGTGGTGGCCTTGCTGCACGACGCTCTCATGATTATCGCCGTGTTCTCCATCTTGGACCTGTTTGGTATTTCTTATGAGATGGATCAGGTGTTCATCGCTGCGGTACTCACCATCATCGGTTTCTCCATCAACGACACGGTGGTAATCTTCGACCGCGTGCGGGAATACATGCACGACAACCCGCGCACCCATATCAGGCACCTGATCAACCCGGCCCTGATCAGCACCTTCAGCCGTACCATCATCACGTCGCTGACGCTGCTGGTGGTAGTAATCGTACTCTTTATCTTCGGGGGCGAGGTGCTGCGAGGCTTCTCACTGGCCATGATCATTGGTGTGGTTGCCGGTTGTTACTCCTCTCTTTTCATCGCTGCGCCAATCGTGGTAGACACCGTGAAGGAAGAAGAAGTGACATCCGCACCGCAGGTTGCACACAAGGTTCGCTAAGAGCCATATATAATCCGATATAAACCAGAAAGCCCGGCGCAAATGCACCGGGCTTTTTTTAGGTTTTGAGGATAGGGCTTATATAGGAGTCTGCGGTTTTAAAGCCTGGTGACCCTCGCCGGTGCGAATGTCTCGCTTTCTCTTGCCTCGTAAGGCTGGAGGGAGCACTTTCATATATGATGCATGATCTTTTGTGGTGTCAGGTCACGGCCTGCCCCTACTAAGAATATGGAATTAAAAGGCACGGCTGCCGCCGGCACTGGCCGAGCAGCGCAATTATTGTTCCGAGGGTATATATAACAAGGCAGCGTCTACAGCCCTATATAAATCAGGAAGCCAGCCTCTTACGGGGCTGGCTTCCTGATTTATATAGGGCTTGGTTGTAAGAAAGGCTTGCTTCTGCTAATTACAGCGTCACGCCATCCGCCACCACTTCTTTTACTTCAGGCACCATGCGCTTCAGCAGGTTCTCGATACCGGCCTTCAGGGTAACCGTGGCCGACGGGCAGCCGCTGCAGGAACCCTGCAGGAATACCGTCACCACGCCGTCGTGGTACGACTTGAAGGTGATGTTACCGCCGTCCTGCTCCACGGCTGGGCGCACGTAGTTCTCCAGCAGGTCAATCACTTTTTTGGAGATCACGGTGTCTTCCGCGGAGGCGCTGCTGTCGGTGGTGGCCGTCTCAGGCTTGCTCGCCGAGAAGCCCTCGTTGAAGGCGGGCCCGCCAGCCTCTATATATGACTTCAGGAACGTACGCAGTTCTGGAATCAATTTGCTCCACTCGAGGTCGGAACTCTTGGTAACCGTCACGAAGTTACTGGCGATAAACACACGCGAAACATAGTCGAAGTTAAAGAGCTCCTGCGCCAGCGGCGACTCCAGGGCGCTCTCCAGGGTCGGATAATCCACGCTCTGGCCTTCCGGCAGCAGCTGCGCGTTCATCACAAACTTCATTGACTCGGGGTTGGGGCTGGCTTCTGCATACACAGAAACTACTTTCTCTTTATTTTCTATCATGGGATTCTACGTTTAATATTAAAACCTATGGCTATACCTGAAAGTTTCCAAAAATAGTTAATATTTATGAAAAGCAGCAATGCGCCCGCTTAGCCGCAGCCATCACCAAGGCGTGCTTCATCCGAAAAATTATCCTGTTTGCGTCGCCTGTAGCCGCCTTGCCTTATCTCTCGCTCCGGTGCCCGGCCACATTCTGGCGCCTGCATATGGCGCCGCCGCACAACCCCAACGCGCACAGTAGCTTCCGGTAGCTATTTTCCTCAGAAAACGTATCTTTGCCCTGCAATAAAACCTGAACGGACGTAACCCCGCACATTTTTATATATGCTAATCAACTTTATTCTGCTGGCGCAGCCCCCGCACGCGCTTCCTCTTCTACTTATCATACCTTTCCTGCTTCTAATTGGGATGATTGCCGCCGGGCCGATCTTCTTTGGCCATTTCTGGGAGCACAACTATAAGACTGTGGCCGTTACCCTGGGCCTGGCCGTGCTCGCCTATTACCTGCTTGTGCTGCAGGATTACCATATGCCCGTGCATACGCTGGCAGAGTATGTTTCTTTTGCCGTGTTGCTGAGTTCACTATATATAGCCGCGGGCGGTATATACATCAACATCAACGCGAACGCCACGCCGCTCATGAACGTGGCGCTGGTAGCGGTTGGGGCCGTGCTGGCTAATTTTGTGGGCACCACGGGTGCCTCGCTCCTGCTCATCCGCCCGTTCATCCGCCTGAACGTACACCGCATCAAGCCTTACCAGATCATCTTCTTCATCTTTATCGTCAGCAACGCCGGGGGTTTGCTCACGCCGCTTGGCGACCCGCCGCTGTTCATTGGTTTTCTGAAGGGCGTGCCGTTTTTCTGGACGCTCCAGCACCTGTTCGTGCCCTGGCTGGCGGCTGTCTCAGTACTCTGCCTTATCTTCTTTTTACTTGACAGGCGCAACAAAGAGCACTTCAGGCCAAATCCGGATGTGGAGGCCAAAAACCGGGAGAAGACGGAGTGGCACGTCACCGGCAAGCGCAACCTGATCTGGCTGGGTGTGGTCATCGGCGCTATTTTCCTGGACCCGAATGTGGTGGAGGGGCTGCCATATATAGCCTACGACGGCGGCAAACTCTCGTTCCTGCGTGAGATCATCCAGCTGTCGGCGGCCTTTATGTGCTACCGGTACTCCAGCAAGACCGCCCTGGCGGGCAACCAGTTCAGCTTCGGCCCGATTCTGGAAGTGGTGTTCCTGTTTTTCGGTATTTTCTTCACCATGATGCCCGCCCTGCAGCTTTCTGCCGCCATTGCCTCGGCTCCGGAGTATGCGCGGTTCATCACGCCGAACTTCCTGTACTGGGCCACAGGCTCCCTTTCCGGCTTCCTCGACAACGCCCCGACCTATGCCAACTTCCTGTCGCTGGCCATGGCCAAGTACGACATGGCGCAGAACAGCGTGGTGGAGGTGCGGCAGTTTGCCCTGGGCACCGGGCCCGCCGGGGCAGAGACGATTGTGCTGCTGGAGGCTGTCTCGCTGGCCTCCGTGTTGTTTGGCGCTTTCACCTATATCGGTAATGGGCCAAACTTTATGGTGAAGGCGATAGCCGAGAGTGCTGGTATTAAAATGCCGTCTTTCTTCGGCTATGTCATTCGCTACTCCATCCCGTTCCTGCTGCCCGCCCTGCTCCTGGTGTGGTTCCTGGTGGTGCATCTGCGCTTGTTTTAGACACACAGCCCTATATAAACCGGAAGCGCCGCCCTATTAGTAGGGCGGCGCTTCCGGTTTATATAGATTTATGTTTATATATAGATGTTCACAATATCCGTAGCTGTTTCCCGTATTGTTACGAAAGGCTATGTATGCTAACCCGCATGTCAAGCTTCTGTTATCACTATTATCAAATAGCGCCTGCAAACCTGTTCAACACCCTAACGGCCTGATTATGTGGACTTATATACCGACAGGCACCACTGCGGGAAAGTAACTACAGTTTGCTCGCCTGCTGGCGCATCATAAAGTCGGCGAGCACGAGCGCGGCCATGGCATCCACAATCGGCACGGCGCGGGGCAGCACGCAGGGGTCATGGCGGCCTTTGCCTTTCAGGGTGATGTCTTCCCCGGTGTCGTTGATGGTTTGCTGCGGCTGCAGAATGGTGGCCACCGGCTTAAAGGCCACGTTGAAGTAGATGTCCTGGCCGTTGCTGATGCCGCCCTGTATGCCGCCGGAGTGGTTGGTGCGGGTGCGGACTTTACCCTCGGCATCGGTATAGAACTCGTCGTTGTGCCCCGAGCCGCGCATCTTCACCCCCTCAAAGCCGCTGCCGTACTCAAAGCCCTTCACGGCGTTGATGCTCAGCATGGCCTTGCCCAACTCGGCGTGCAGCTTATCGAACACAGGCTCGCCCAGACCGGCCGGCACGCCCTGTATCACGCAGCTCACCACGCCGCCAATGGTGTCGAGGCTGTCGCGGGCGTCCTCTATCAGGCTGATCATCTCATCTGCTGTGGAGGCGTCGGGGCAGCGCACGATGTTGGCGTCTATCTGATTCAGGTCGAGTTCGGTGTAGGGTTTGTCCAGCTTGATTTTGCCCACCTGCGACACATAAGCCCTGATGCTGATACCGTGCTTCTGCAGCAATTTGGCAGCCAGCGCACCTGCGGCCACACGGGCCACTGTTTCGCGGGCCGAGCTGCGGCCTCCCCCCCGGTAATCGCGTGTGCCGTATTTGGCGGTGTAGGTATAATCGGCGTGCGAAGGGCGGAAAGCGTGCTGTATATGGCTGTAGTCGTGGCTGTGCTGGTCTTTGTTGTTCACCACCATGGCAATGGGCGTGCCCTGCGTCTTTTCCTCAAACACGCCCGACAGGATGGTCACTTTGTCCTCTTCCTGGCGCGGCGTCGTAATCTTCGACTGGCCCGGGCGGCGGCGGTCCAGGGCATGCTGAATCTCGGCGGCGCTGATGTCCAGCCCGGCGGGGCAGCCGTCTACTATCACGCCCACAGCCGCGCCGTGCGACTCGCCAAACGTTGTGATTCGGAAAAGTTTTCCGTAGGTATTGCTCATGTCTATTTTTTTAAGAAAACGAAGGCCGACACCGCCAGCAGCACCAGCAGGATGATGTTGGTATAGCGCTTTATCCTGTCCAGCAGGTGCATGTTCACCAGCGTGTTGTCTTCGTTTTGGATGATGTTATAAAAAGATCCTAAGTCTCTGGTTAAGGCCACGGCCATGCTGTTGTCGCTGCGGCCAGCCACCTGCACCTGCAGCGAGGGCCGCAGGGTGTCGTAGGCGGCGGTGGTGGGGTTAAAGTATATCCAGTGCATCGTCTCCCGCAGGTTATACTGCCCGGCCTGGCGTGGCAGCACCGCGTACGAAAAAGACTTGGCGCCAACCACACGTCCGGCGCGCTTCGTTACGTCCTGCCGCACATTCGGCGGGTAGAACTCCAGCCCTGGCGGCGCCTCCGGCACTGGCGGCATGATGGCCGATAGATTCCCCTCCCCTTCCACCTCGAAAAGATAGGTAAAACTCTTGTTCACGGCCACTTTTTTCTCCGACAGGCTTTCATGCAGCCGGTAATCGCCCACGGGCACCACGTCGCGCAGCGGGTGCGGCGGCAGTTCTCTCACCGGTATCACCCGCTCCCGCGAATAGAATATCTTGTAGCCCTCCTGCCGGTCCTGCGTCAGCAGGCTCGGGTGCCTGGCCACCTTGTACTTGATCATCTGCAGTTTCAGTTGCGGAAAGCGGAGCGGCTCCAGGCTCAGCGGGAACAGCACGGCCTCATACAGCTTGAACCGAAGATAAGGCTCGCCCTGCACCGTTACGTTTTCAGGCGTAATCTCCGTGTAATCAAACGTTTCCTCCCAGGCATGCGGCTGCTGCATCTGCTTCAGAATTCCTGCCAGCTGGTCGGCAAAGTTATAGAAATCGAGCAGGGGCTGGTCTGCCTCCGCCAGGTAAAAGTACAGCACCACGTTGACACCCTCGCCCACGAACACCTCTTTCTTGTTGGTGTAGATCGTCAGGAAGGCGTTGTCTTCCTTGTCCACGAACTCCGGCTCGTCTTCCACAGGCGGCTCGTCTATATCCTCCAGAATCAGGTTGGGCATGTTCAGGGCCTGGGGCGCATTGGCCTGCATGGGCGTCACTTTTACCGGCATCCCCTGCGACTGCACCATCTGCCCGTTCACCCGCATCGAGAAAGGCCGCACCGCATATTCCCCTTCCTCCAGCGCCGCGTAATTCTGCACAATGGTCAGCACGGTGCTGGTTTTGCCGCCCGTGATGATGGTTTTGGTGGAGGAGTACCTGTTGCTCTTCTTAAAGCCCTCTATCTCCGGGAAGGGCGTGTAATCTTTCAGTTGCTGGTCCTGCAGTTTGATGGAGATGGTGTAATACTGGTTGATGGGCAGCGGGCTCTTGCCCAGCTCAATGCTGATTTGCTGTGCCCGGCCGGGCACAGCAAGCGCCGCACAGAGAGAAACAAGAAGAAGAAACGCCCGCATATATAACCCGAAATCAGCCACTAAGGTACGACTTGCACAAAACAAATGTACGAATAATAAAAATTAGAGCGTCCCCGCAAAATTCAGGCATCCGGCTATATAGGCGCGTCTGCGGGTAAAGATGAAGTATTCCTGACGATGCTTCCCATTCTAATCCGGCCTGCACTACTGAAAGGCGGCTGCCCCGCCTTATAACGGTGTTATGCCATCCTTATTTTTTTATACCTCCCTAAATCCGCCCCGAAAGCGCCGCCGTAGGTCTGCTACAATCAAAAGGAACTGGTGCCTTGGTTTTGGTTTCCGGGGCTTGCCAGCCGCCATATTATTTATCCATCTAAAAAGTAAAATTATGAGAGAACAGACAAAGCCCGAAGAGAGAGAAGGAGGGCTGATGAAGTCCCTGGGCGGCCCCATGCAGCGGCGCACGTTTTTTAGGTATGCCGGTGCCACGGCAGCGGCCACTACCCTCCTGCTCACCACCTCCTGCGATGAGGATGACGAGGTGACTCCTCCCATGAACGACAAGGCCGTGGACTTAGGCTCCGGCGACATCGGTATTCTGAACTACGCCTATGCCCTGGAGCAACTGGAGGCAGCCTTTTACACCGCCGTGGTAGCCGAGTCCGCATCGGCGCTCTCCGCGGATGAGATGATGGTGATGCAGGACCTGATGGCGCACGAGGTGGCGCACCGCGAGTTCTTCAAAGCCGCCCTGGGCAACAAGGCCATCCCGGACCTGGAGGTGGATTTCAGCTCCATCAACTTTAAAGACAAGAACAGCGTGCTGCAGACAGCCAAAACCTTCGAGGACCTGGGCGTGGCCGCCTATAACGGCGCGGGCAAGCTCTTTACGGACACCGGCGCAGGCCTGACCTACCTCCTGATGGGAGGCAAGATTGTGTCGGTGGAGGCCAGGCACGCCGCTGCCATCCACGACCTCATCAGCGAAAATGCCAGGGCCTACGGCGCAGAGATGGTGGACGCGAACGGACTCGACAGGGCCATGTCGCCGACGGAGGTGCTGGGCGCAGCAGGCGCTTTTATCGCCACAGAAATTAACTTCAGCAACTTACCCAAATAAGCACAGGAGATACAGATATGAACATATTCAGAATTATACAGGAGATAGAGAAAGTGGACGGCGAGGTATATGACCGGTTTGCCTCCCGCCGGCAGGCTTTCAGCAGCCTTGGCAGCTTCGGGAAAAAAGTGGCGCTGGCAGCAGTTCCCATCGCCATGGGCACCATGTTTAAGAAAGCCTACGGCCAGTCGACCAGCGGCATTGCGGATGTGCTGAACTACGCCCTGACGCTGGAGTACCTGGAGGCTGACTTTTACATGCAGGGCCTGGCGGCGAGCGGAGCCATCGCAAGCGAGAACATGGCCTTTTTTGAGGATGTGCGCGACCATGAGGTGGCACACGTGGCATTCCTGAAAACTGCCATCACCAGTCTGGGGGCCACGCCGGTAGACAAGCCGACTTTTGATTTCTCAGCCGGTGGCGCTTTCCCCGACTGGAACTCGAACCCCGCCACCTACCTGGCGCTGTCGCAGGCATTTGAAGACACCGGCGTGCGCGCTTACAAGGGACAGGCAGCCAACCTGGTAGCCAGCAACGAGGTGCTGACGGCTGCCCTGCAGATACATGCAGTGGAGGCACGCCACGCGGCCATCGTGCGCAGAATTCGCGGCCTGAAAGGCTGGATTACGAACGATGAGCGCGGTGCAGGAATGCCAGCCCCAACACAGGCCATATATGACGGCGAGGCCGAGACGATGCAGGCCGGAGTGGATGTGCCTGCCGTGTCGGGTGTTGCCGCCGCCAGCGTAACGGAGGCTTTCGACGAGCCGCTGCCGATGGAAACTGTCCTGAATGTCGCCTCCCTCTTTATAGCCTGATCACCAGTATTTTTCCCATATAAATAAAGCCGCCCTGTTGCGGCTTTATTTATATATAGCCAGCGCCTTTCCGCTCCCTGGTAAACATTCTTGATCTGCTACTGCTCTGCCTGCCACTGTCGCCACAGGCCTTGTTTCCATGCATGCTTATCCCTCCACCCCAAGCCGCTCTCTAAAGCCAGCGTTGCCCTGCAGGCCGCCGGTATGGATGGCGACAATGCGGCTGCCTTTGGGGAAGTAGCCCTGCCGGACCAGGTCGAAGAGGCCATAGAACATTTTGCCCGTGTAGATGGGCTCCAGCGGGATATGGTGTTGCTGCTGAAACGCATGCATGAACGCCAGCAACTCCGGCTTTACTTTGGCATAGCCGCCAAAGTGGTAGTCGGTGATGAGTTGCCAGTTGCTGAACTCCCGGCCGCTGTAGCCATATACCAGCTGTTTTATATCCTCCTGCAGAAAACCGCCTCCCTTCAGCGCAGGAAAACCCAGCACTTTCTTTTCCCCGGCCAGCCCGGCGATGATACCTGCCAGGGTTCCGCCTGTGCCCGAGGCGCAGCATATATAGTCGTAGTCGGCGGCGATGTCCTCTACAATTTCGGTGCAGCCTTTTACGGCAAAGTTGTTCGTGCCGCCTTCCGGAAGGATATATGGCTGATTGTACTGATCCGACAGTTCCTGCAAAAATTTGGGTTCAGCTTTCTGACGGTAAGTTTCGCGGGAGACATATTCTAACTCCATCCCGCAGGAGGCAGCGAAGCGTAGTGTCGGGTTCAGGGGCAGGTGCTCCTCCCCCCTGATAATGCCGATGGTGCCGAAGCCATACGCCTTGCCTGCCGCCGCCGTGGCCGCTATATGGTTGGAGTAGGCGCCGCCAAAAGTCAGCACGGTATGGTGGTGCAGCCGCTTTGCCTCCCGCAGGTTGTATTTCAGTTTGCGCCACTTGTTCCCTGATATCTCCGGGTGCAGCAGATCCTCCCGCTTTATATATAGCGCTACCTCTTGCTCCAGCAGCAGTGGGTCCTGTAGTTGTTGCAGCGGTGTTTCCATTTAAGAAAAAGGACATTAGTATCAGGTATCCGGACATAAGACTTTCCACACTCCCTTCGATTGGCATTCAGAAGCTTGCGGTGTATCATGCCTTCAGATAGAGTAATTTAATTTTGTCCGGGCACTTATCAAAAAGAAGCCCCAGCAACAGGCTGAGGCTTCTTTATATATAATATAGCTATTTCCAACCCGGAGCCCTGAACTCGGAACTCATAACTCAATTCAGACTTTCTCCACAATAGGTACCTCTGTCGGCTTTTTCTTGACGGCATAGGTGATGGCACCCACTATTACGAGCAGCAGCAGGATGGAAGATATCATAGAAACGGTGTTGCCCAGGGTGTATGCCTTCGGCTCGAACTTAAACTCGATGGTATGCTTGCCTGCGGGCACCTGCATGGCCCGCAGGATATAGTCCGCTCGGAAATGCTCCACTGGCTTTCCGTCGAGGTAGGCCTGCCAGCCGTCGGCATAGTATATCTCGGAGAACACCACCAATCCTTCCTCTGCCGCCTCGTATGCATATTTCAGATAGTTGGGCTGGTATTCGGTGAGCTTGATGGAGGCGTTCTCGGTAGCGTAGCTGTGGTCCTCGATCGGGAATTTGGTGACATCCACCACGGCTGTCGCGCCGGCATCAAACATGGTCAGGGCCTCCAGTTCCTCGTCCGGCGACTGCACCGGCTTCACCTCCTCCACGAACCAGGCATTGCCCAAAGCGCCCGGCACGCGCTGCACCGGCTGCTTCGGGTCGCCTGTGATGGCGTAGCGGGTGTTCAGCATGCGGTACACCTCCAGGTTGTTCTGGGCTATATGGCGGTCGATGACATCCTGGTAGCGGCGCAGTTTGGCCCCGTGGTAGCCCCCGATGGATTTGTGGAAGTAAGAAGTGCGGGCATCGTTGAACGGGTTAGGCAGGTAGATGACGCGGTAACTCAAGTCCTTGTCCTGCAGGATGGCCTGATCGGCGGGCGTTGGCTGGAAATGCGTTGCCACCACATTGCGCTGAAAGTCGTTGCTGTTCAGGTAGCGCTTGTCCACCGCCCACAGATCCGCGAGCACCAGCAGCCCTACCCCGGCAATGGCCACATTGGCAGAAAGCTTGTTCTTGAGGTAGAGGTACAGCAGGCCCGCCGCCAGCACGATAAACACCAACGAACGGAAAGCGTCGGACCGCATCATGCTCTCGCGGTCGGCCCGGATGGCGTCGATGGGGAACTGCGCCTGAATCAATTGC
Source organism: Pontibacter russatus (assembly GCF_009931655.1). NCBI lineage: Bacteria > Pseudomonadati > Bacteroidota > Cytophagia > Cytophagales > Hymenobacteraceae > Pontibacter > Pontibacter russatus. Next base: position 1,944,911 of record NZ_CP047984.1, read on the forward strand.
TGGTCAGAGGCCCCCACAAAGCTGGCTGTTCCGGCAAAAAGCCACACCAGCAAACAGATACCGGCGGTGATGCCGCCCGAAATCAGCAGCTTCCTGTCCAAATCTCTGATGGCGCCTTTTTCGTTGATCAGCTTCCAGAGAGCCAGCAGCGCCAGGAACGGCATGGTGACCTGCGCAATCACGAGCGCCGACGACACCGCCCTGAACTTGTTGTAGCCCGGAAAGTAATCGAACATGAAGAAGTTGAAGGCCTCGAAGTTTTTGCCCCAGGCCAGCACGATGGACAGAATAGTACCCGCCACGAGCCAGCTCACCCAGCGCCTGTCCACGATAAAAATCCCCAACACAAACAGGAAGCAGACAATGGCGCCCACATACACCGGCCCGCTCGTGATGGGCTGCGGCCCCCAGTACATGGGCAGTCCCTGCGTCACAATCTGCTCGGCCTGCACCGGCGGCACGCCCATGCTGGTGAAGGCCTGGTAGGTTTCGGAGTCGGTGCCCAAGGATGCGCTGGAGCTGCCGCCAAAGAAATCCGGTATCAGCAGCGTCATCGTTTCGGTGATGCCATAGCTCCAGTTAAAGGCATACTCGCGGTCCAGGCCGCTACCCACGTTCTCGCCGCTGTTCGGCTGGGTGAGTTCTGATTTGCCCCGGATGCTGTGCTCGCCGTACTCTGCAGTGGTATATAGCCGCCCGAAGTTCACGCCCACCGCCAGAATGGCAGCCACGCCCAATACCAGCCCGCGCTTCAGCAGCTCCACGATGGTGCCGTGCCGGAGGGCATATATAAGCTCCACAATACCAAAGATGATCACCAGCAGCAGCATATAGTACGTCATCTGCAGGTGATTGAAGTGCAGGTTCATGGTGAGGCCCACGGCAAACAGCGCGGCCCCAATCCAGAGGTTGCGGCGCAGCGCATATAGGAGGCCCGCCAGCACCATGGGGATATAGGCAATCGTGAGCGACTTGGTGTTGTGGCCCGCCTCTAAAATAATGATGTTGTAGGAAGTGAAGGCAAACGCCACTGCGCCCACCATGGCCAGCCACGAGCTCATGCCCATGGCCACCAAAAGTATATAAGCGCAAAGCAGCGTGATGAAGATGTTACCGGCCAGGGCTGGCAGGTCAAACGTCAGGATCTTGTGGATATAACCGGACCAGTCGCCGGAAAAGTGGGTGTTGATCAGGTAGGCCGGCATGCCGCCGAACATTGAGTTTGTCCAGAGGGCCTCCTCGCCGGTCGCCTCACGGTAATCCTGAATCTCTTTGGCGCCGCCCTTGAACTGGAGTATGTCGTGCTGGGCCAGGCCCTTGTCTTCAAAAAGAACGGGCGAGAAGTATACCGCCGTCAGGATCAGGAATATAAGAACAGCAATAAGATGCGGGAGCGCATCCCGCTTAAAGTCAAAGGAAGTAGTTGTCATATCTCTCAAAAACCTCGGAATAGAGGTTGAAAGATAGCGGTTTTATTTCACTTCTTCATAATCGACGTACTGGCCGCCGTTGAAATCCCGCCGCTCCGGCTGCTCCGGTATATAGTCGATTTTCACGTTGCCCCTGGCCCTGCCGTTCTGCTGGCTGCCGTTTCCGTAGGCCTGTTGCTGGCCTTGCTGCTGGTGCATGTTGGTGTAGAAGAACGTGCCGTTGCGCACCTTCTTTTTGATGAAAATCCCCAACAGCCACCTAAACAGCACGGGTGCCACCAGCCGGATGAAGAAAATGATAAGAAGTGTGGTGAATATGAATTTGATCATGGTTACGCTTGGTTATATGCTCAGCCTCCTGTAAAAACAGTACCCGCCTTTTACTTACAACTCTTTTGCCGGAAGTTTGTTATATGCCTTTTTGGCGGGTAAAGCAAAGATAGGAAATTTTACCTCCCCCTGCCCCCTCCTAAAAACAGGAGAGGAACTTCAGATATTTTCAAAAGCCGCAGTTATCTTTTGCAGTACTACTTGAGGTTGCTCAAATATTTCGCTGTTTCTGATGCGGATAACTTTGTAGCCAAGGTGCTGCAGTTCTACATCACAGGTTTTAGTGTCCTGAACCGAGCCATCCACCTCAACAACCAGTTTTTCCGCTGCACAATAAAAATCAACGATACAGCTCCCATTACTATGCTGCCGCCTGCACTCTCGCCCACCTAACTTATGCTTCCTCAGGAGTCGCCACAGTTCCTCTTCCGCTGGCGTTTGGTTATTACGCAGCAATGCGCGCTACAGCCTCAAACCGGGCAAGCTATGTAACTGATCTTTCCGCATATAATCGTTCTTTGCTCTCTAACACAACCCGATCATATGCCTGTTCCACTCATACAAACAAAAACCCCCTCCTGTTATTAGGAGGGGGCAGGGGAAGGTTATTTACTCAGGTACAGATTCCTCTCCGAATATACCTTCGTGAAGTAGTCGTCTTCCAGGTCGTCAATAAAGTAGATGGCCTCGCCGGTGGATTTCATCTCCGGGCCGAGCTCCTTGTTCACTTCCGGGAATTTGTTGTAAGAGAACACCGGCACCTTGATGGCATAGCCGTGCTTGTAGGGATTGAACTCGAAGTCCTTAACCTTCTTCTCGCCCAGCATGATCTTGGTGGCGTAATTTATATAGGGCTCGCGGTACGCTTTGGCGATGAACGGGAAGGTGCGCGACGCGCGCGGGTTTGCCTCGATGATATAGACCGTCTCGTTCTTGATGGCGAACTGGATGTTGATCACACCCACCGTCCGGAGCGCCACCGCAATTTTCCGGGTGTATTCATCAATCTGGTTCAGCACGTGCTCGCTCAGGTCGAACGGCGGCAGCACCGCGTAAGAGTCGCCGGAGTGGATACCGGCTGGCTCGATGTGCTCCATGATGCCGCATATATACACATCCTGCCCGTCGCAGATGGCATCGGCCTCGGCTTCGATGGCGTTGTCGAGGAAGTGGTCCAGCAGCACCTTGTTGCCGGGGTGGTCCTTCAGCAGGTCGATGACATGGGCCTCCAGTTCCTTCTCGTTGATCACGATTTTCATGTTCTGCCCGCCCAGCACGTAGCTCGGCCGCACCAGCAGCGGGAACTTCAGCTCCTTGCTCAGTTCCAGCGCCTCCTCCGCCGTCTCGATCACGGCAAACGGCGGGTATGGAATGCTCAGGTCGCGCAACAGCCTGGAGAAGGAGCCGCGGTCCTCGGCCAGGTCCAGCGCCTGGTAGCTGGTGCCGAAGATTTTGACGCCGAAGCGCTCCAGTTTCTCCGCCAGTTTCAGAGCCGTCTGGCCGCCGAGCTGCACAATCACGCCCTCCGGCTTCTCGTGCAGGATGATGTCGTATATATGCTCCCAGAACACCGGCTCGAAGTACAGCTTGTCGGAGATGTCGAAGTCTGTGGAAACCGTTTCTGGGTTGCAGTTGATCATGATTGTTTCGTAGCCGCACTCCCTGGCCGCCAGCACGCCGTGTACACAGCTGTAGTCGAACTCAATGCCCTGCCCGATGCGGTTCGGGCCGGAGCCCAGCACCACCACCTTCTTGCGGTCAGACACGATGCTCTCGTTCTCGCCATCGAAGGTACTGTAGTAGTAGGGCGTGCTGGCCGCGAACTCGGCGGCGCAGGTGTCCACCATTTTATATACCCGCGTGATGCCCAGTTCGGTGCGCACGCTGTGTACCTCGCTCTCCTTGCAGCGCAGCAGGTGCGCAATCTGGCGGTCGGCGTAGCCTTTCACCTTGGCCTCGCGCAGCAGCTCGGTTGGGATAGTGGTCAGGTTGTATTTCTCGATCTCTTTCTCCAGCATGTCCAGCTCCTCGATCTGGGCCAGGAACCACGGGTCTATCTTGGTGAGCTTCTGGATGGTGCTGGTCGGGATGCCGATGCGCATGGCGTCCTTGATGCTGAAGAGTCGGTTCCAGCTCGGATTTTTCAGGCTGTAGATCAGCTCATCGTAATTCGTCTTTTCCTTCCCGTCTGCGCCGATGCCGTTGCGTTTTATTTCGAGGCTCTGGCAGGCCTTCTGCAATGCCTCCTGGAAGGTGCGGCCGATGCCCATCACCTCGCCAACGGATTTCATCTGCAGGCCCAGCTTGCGGTCGGCACCCGGAAACTTGTCGAAGTTCCAGCGCGGTATCTTCACAATCACGTAGTCCAGCGCGGGCTCGAAGTAAGCGGAAGTCGTTTTGGTGATGGCGTTCTTCAGCTCGTCCAGGTTGTAGCCGATGGCCAGTTTGGCGGCGACTTTCGCGATGGGGTAGCCAGTGGCTTTGGAGGCGAGCGCCGAGGAGCGCGACACACGCGGGTTGATCTCAATCCCGACGATGGTATCATCTTCGGGGTTCACGGAGAACTGCACGTTGCAGCCGCCGGCAAACTGCCCGATGCCGTTCATCATCCGGATGGCGAGGTCGCGCATTTGCTGGTACACGGTGTCGGGCAGCGTCATGGCCGGGGCCACCGTGATGGAGTCGCCGGTGTGGACGCCCATGGGGTCGAAGTTTTCGATGGAGCAGATGATGATGACGTTGCCGATGTTATCGCGCAGCAACTCCAGCTCGTACTCTTTCCAGCCCAGGATGCTTTGCTCGATCAGCACCTCGTGCGTAGGCGAGGCATGCAGGCCGCGCGTCAGGGCCGCGTCAAACTCAGCCGGTGTGTTCACGAAGCCGCCGCCGTAGCCGCCCAGCGTAAACGAGGGGCGGATCACGAGCGGGAAGCCGATGTCCTGCGCGATCTCTTTGCCTTCCAGGAAGGAGGTGGCCGTTTCGCCGCGGCACACATTCACGCCCAGCTCCAGCATTTTCAGGCGGAACTGCTCCCTATCCTCAGTCGTCTCAATCGCTTTGATGTCGACCCCGATGATGCGCACGCCGTACTTTTTCCAGATACCGGCTTTCTCGCAGTCAATGGCAAGGTTCAGGGCCGTCTGGCCGCCCATGGTGGGCAGCACCGCGTCGATCTTGTGCTTCTCCAGAATCTCGACGATGTACTTTTTCTCCAGCGGCTTCAGGTACACGTTGTCGGCCGTCACCGGGTCGGTCATGATGGTGGCGGGGTTGGAGTTGATGAGCGTTACCTCTATCCCCTCTTCGCGCAGCGAGCGGGCGGCCTGGGAGCCGGCGTAATCGAATTCGCATGCCTGGCCGATAATGATGGGACCAGAGCCAATAATGAGAATGGATTTGATACTGGTGTCTTTAGGCATTTGGATAGATATGTGTAAATTGCCCAAAGTTAAGGCAAAATGTTAAGGGTGGCAAAGGTAAAATCGCTCTAATTGAAATTCGTTAAAAATTTCCCGCCTTCCCGTGTCATTCAGGCAGCGTATCCCGCAAAAAATTACTCCGCTGGTTTTCGTCCGGTGTCACTTGCGGCAGGCTCCGGTCCGCACTCCCTTATATATCCCCGGCGTAAAATCCAGGATGGGGATATATATCCCAATGTCGTCAACTCCGGCCCTTCTTCCCGGCTTGTGCCCTACAGTTGCCAGGTGCAGTTTGAAGTCCTGCTACAGGGGCATTGCGCCACACAACCGGTCAGACCTGCGTAAACACGAAGACAAACTTAAACCCGGCCACCATGGAAGCACCAAAAGAAGACGACATCATCACGAACGCGGACGAGAGCAAGCGCCTGCCCGACGAGAACCCGGAGCCGCTGACAGGCACGAAAAAAGAAGAAGCGGACATATTGGATAAAGAGTATGAGGGCAAGGAAAAAGCAGGTAATGTAGCGGCCAAAAACGAGGAGGACACCCGCAAACTGGACGGCAGCAACGCCAACAACCTACGCACCAAGTAGGTGAGCATATAGATCAACGGGGCACAGGGGCAGCGGCCGCAAGGCATATGCTGCCCGCGGCGGTGGCCCCTGTGCCTCCCAAAAACCTTGCTTAACCAGGCATTATCCGCCCGAACAGCAGTATTTTCTGCTTAAAGCGGCGTCTAAAACAAGTAAGGGTATTTGTTATTAAAGTGGTAATTAGTAATATTAGTATATGTAAATACCTAAAAGCCGCCACCAATGGTCCTTTTCGACGCGGAGTACATACACCTCGAATATTACACGGCGCACCACGTACTGGTAAGCCAGTGGTACGGCAGTTGCAGCAGTGGGGAATACCGGGATGCGGTGATGAGGGCTTCCCGCTATATCTGGAAAATGAACATCCCTTTTGCCATATCCGACAGGCGTCTGCTCCACGCCCTTTCCAGGGATGATCTCCGCTGGACCGTAACAGAGTTCCTGATGGAGTTCAGACAGCTCCCGCTGAGGCGCTTCGCCATTATCAACTATTTCGACGAGGCGGCGGCAGATCAGTTGCACTATTTCCTGCACAACAAGCGCTACCCCATTCCTTTCGAAACACAGGTATTCGAGGATTTGACCTCAGCTTATGAGTGGCTGGTGTCGGTAGAGGCATAGTCACATATATCCCTGTTTGCCAAAGCTTTTTGGTTTCCAGCCAATATGCCGCCTCTCGCTGCTCTCAGCACCTGCACTGTGCGCGCTGGCTATATATAGCTTTCATGCTCCTCCTCAATTTCCCGCTGCGCTCGCGCAGTTCATATGGCTGCATGAAAGTAGGCGGCCATGTATGAACCGCGCTGGCCTTTGAGGTGGCAAAGGAGCATGCAAGTGTCCGAAGCTTGCGTACGGCGGCGGTGTCGGATTGCACACAATTTGCCTATATTGCCCTTCGGAAGTTATCGCTATCCTGGCCTGCCACCCTTCTTCACCTGACGCCGCCATGCTCTACCTCATCCTGAAACTTATATATAAACTTGGGCTGTGGGTCTTTTTCCGGCGCTTTGAGGTGCGCAACCGCCACCTGATGCCAGACCGTGGGCCGCTCCTGGTCGTCTCGAACCACCCCAACACATTCATGGACCCGATTGTGACGGCTTCGCTGCTGCGCCAGCCGGTTTATTTTATCGCCAAGAGCACGTTGTTCGGCTCTGGGCTCCAAAACCGGATGCTGCGCCAGATGCACCTGATCCCGATCCACCGCCGCGAGGACAACCCCGGCCAGGCCATAAGCAACGAGGAAGCCTTTGCGGCCAGCTCCGTGGCGCTGCAGCAGCACAAAACACTGCTCATCTTTCCGGAGGGGAACAGCTTTAACCAGCGGCGCCTGCGCAAGATCAAGACCGGCACCGCCCGCATTGCCCTGGAAGCCCTGTCGGCTGGCGCTGCGGACCTGCGTATTCTGCCGGTGGGACTCAACTACACGGCCCCCACCCGCTTCCGAAGCGACGTGTTTGTAAACGTGGGCGAGCCGGTTGCGGTGGCTGAATACGTTGCGGCCTGCCAGCAGGACGGGCAGGAGACAGTGCTGGCCCTGACGGAGGAAATCAGGAAGCGCCTCGAAGGGCTCATCATCCACACGCCGACGGATGAGGAAGACGAACTGGCCCGGCAGGTGGAGATCCTGTACAAAGGCAGGCTGGCGGCAGACGCCCCCTCCGACGCCCCCGCGCACCTGCAGGATTTTCTGCTTACCAGGGCCATCGTCAGCAGCATCAACTACTTCAGCCAGAAAGACCCTGTGCGGGTGGCGGCGCTAAAACAGAAACTGGGCGACTATATGGAGCAGCTCCGGCGGCTGCGCCTGAGGGACGAGGCAATGGGCCTTCGCCGCGACACAGTGTTACAGCAGAGTTTGCTGCGCGTGCTGTTCCTGGTGTTGGGGCTGCCAGTATATGGCTACGGCCTGCTGCACAACTACCTCCCTTACATCATCCCGGCTAAAGCGGCCAGGGCGGCTACCCACGAGGAGGAATGGCACGCGCCCATCATGCTGACGGTCGGCATTTTCACATTTCCGCTGTTTTACCTGCTGGAGGTGTGGCTGGCGCGGGAGCTGCTGCAGCTCTCCTGGGCCTGGACAACCTTGCACCTGCTGAGCCTGCCGCTCAGCGGCTTTTTTACCCTGTACTACTGGGGCACGCTGCGGCGCACGCGGGAGCACTGGCTGCTGCTGCGCCTCTTCGTAAAGCGGCAGGACCTGGTAAGCAGCCTGCGGCGGCAGCGGCAGGAGATAGTAACGGAGCTGGAGGCGGCCAAAGCAGATTACCTGGCACAGGCCTCCCCTGATTCGTAATGACGCACTTTGCACAGCCCGCTCCTCAAAGGGGGCTATATATAACTATATAGGTGGAAGAGTATATGGATTACATATATAATATGCCCTGATTTTTCCTGCTTCTCAGCCAGTTAAGCATCGACAGCGCTTTAATTTTATTGCACAATAAATAATAGCCTTTTTTTTTCCTGCCCCGTAAAAGGCTTATCCTAACTACAGTGATCAATTAATTTCCTAAAGGTTAAAGCACTGTAGAAACGGGTTTAAAACGAAACAAATAATCATGACTATGAAAAAGACTTTTGTAAATTTTTGCGCATCAACCCTGGTAGTGGGAGGCCTGCTATTTGGTTGCTCAACAACTGACACCACCACGGATTCCGAGGGAATGGATACGACAGATGACGAATACGGCACTACCACCGGCGCGACTACCGAGGGTACCACCACAACCGGTACAACAACTGGAACCACGGATGGCACAACAACTGGAACCACGGATGGCACAACAACTGGAACCACGGATGGCACAACAACCGGAACCACGGATGGCACCACAACAGGTATGACGACCGGCACCACCACGGGTATGACAACCGGAACAACTACGGGTACAACAACCGGAACAACTACGGGTACAACCACCGGTACGACTACTGGAACTACTACCGGTACAACCACAGGTGGCACCACCTCCGGAACAACTGGTGGCTCTACCACCATATAGCATAACACGACTTACAGTTGACACACTGAAGGCAAAAAGGCAGGCACCGTATGGTTTTTGCCTTTTTGCTTTTAGCGGGTTTCAATCTTGCTCTGGCAGCAAACAGAACTTGCCTTAAGCCCAGGCTATAGGTGCCGCTGCAGGAGCTTCGCTGCGCCACCCCGAGCCAACCCGGAGGAATGCGCTTAACGCTACTCTCTTCCAAGAACTGCCGATGAAGTACCTGGAGCTATATTTTCGCAAAGTTTTCACGGTGGACCTGCGTGCGCTGGGCATCATGCGGATATGGCTGGCGGGTATTGTCTTGACGGACCTTGCCATCCGGGCTACCGACCTGGAGGCGCACTACTCCAACATGGGCGTGCTGCCGCTGCACGTGCTGCACCAGCACGTATGGCTGCCCTACCTGTTCTCGTTCCATGCCATGAGCGGGCTGTGGCAGTTTCAGGCGGTGCTGTTCGCGCTGGCGGCAGTTTTTGCGGTTTGCCTGCTGCTGGGCTATAAAACGCGGCTGTCCACCATCTTGACCTGGCTGCTGCTGCTGTCGCTGCAGAACCGGAACCCGCTGATAGGGCAGGGCGGCGACGACCTGCTCCGGATGCTCCTGTTCTGGGGTATTTTTCTGCCCTGGGGCAGATTCTATTCCTACGACGCTACCCGAAAGCCGCCGCTTTCAGACACCTCTGTCAGCACCAGTTATTTCAGCGCGGCAACCGTGGCCTATATCGTGCAGGTCGGCATTGTGTACGTCAGCACCGCGCTGCTGAAAGACTCGCCGGAGTGGCACACCGACGGCACGGCCCTTTACTACGCCCTCAGCCTCGACCAGATTCTGATGCCCGGCGGCAGGCTCATATATCCTTATCCGGAGTTGCTGCGGGTGCTCACCCTGGGGGCTTATTACACCGAGTTACTGCTGCCCTTCCTGCTGCTCATCCCGTTTTACAATAACTTTTTCCGGGTGGTGGTGGTAGTGGTACTCGTGGGGTTCCACATTGGCATCAGCCTGACGCTTTTTGTGGGGCTGTTTTACCTCATCAACATCGCCTCGGTGGTGGGGCTGCTGCCGCGCCCGGTGATGGACTGGATTGACAGGCGGCTGCTTTCCTCTTTCAGGAGGCCTTACACCGGGCAGTTCCAGCACATCTTCAAGCGCCTCCGTCAGCCGTCGCTGCTTAGTGTGCGGGTAAGCCTAAACCGCCCACTGGCGCCCCGCCACCTGTTGTCGCAGCTGCGCAACGGCTTTGTGGCGGTCGCGCTGCTGTACTGTGTGTGGTGGAACCTGAGCGGCACGCACCTTCCCCTATATAAACTGCCCGACAGCAGCAGGTGGTTCGGCTACATCCTGCGCCTCGACCAGCACTGGGGCATGTTTGCGCCCATTGTATTCCGCGACGACGGCTGGTATGTACTGGAGGGGCACACGGCCAGCGGCAAATCCATCGACCTGAACCAGCAGGGCAAGAAGGTGGACGAGGCGAAGCCCGCCTCGGTGATGGCGCTGTTTAAGAACGACCGCTGGCGCAAGTACTCCGAGAACTACCTGTTTGTGAGCAACGCCTATATGCGGCCCTACTACTGCAACTACCTGATGCGCCGCTGGAACGAGAACCACCCCGACCAGCCTATCACGCAGTTGGAGGTGGTCTATATGAAGGAGCCCACCCTGCCTGATTACCAAGTGCCCACGCCCACGCGGGAGGTGCTTTGTATCTGCGCAAATGAGCCGGAAAAATAGGTCCGGAAGCAGTGCTAGTATAGAAGAGGTTATATATGAGACAGGAAAACAGGAGAGGATTTGTATATAAAGCGCCCGGCGCAACGATAATAAACTATAAAACAATTAATAACGGACCATTCAAAAAAGCAAACCATTAAATAGAAAACGATGAAGAAGACATATGTAATCCTGTTATCGGGAGCCATGCTGCTCAGCGTGGGCCTGCCTAGCTGCACCAGCGAGAACACGACCGGCGTGAACACGGAAACCAACGCTACCGAAGCCGAGGATATAAACAGCGGCGCGACGGAGGGGGACACAGACGCAGGAATGAGCGGCGAAAGTGGCACAGGCAGCGACACCGCCAGCACAACGACACCCCCCACAGACAATGACATGTAAAAAGGAGCAGAAACCCTGACAACAGCAAAGGGAGGTCCGTTAGAACCTCCCTTTGCTGTTGTTCAAAGCCATATAAAAACAGCCCGGAAAGCTCGTTTCAGGCAAATCTATATGGCTGATATGTCTGAGCTTGCTTATGAAATGGCTTTAGCTAAAACATTATCTGCATTTCACTCCGTCGGGCTTTACTCACCATTGTCCCGGAGGGCATAGCCTACGGCTGCGGCTACCAGGCCGCCCAACAGGTAATACCCTACCGACAAGGCCTGTGTTTCGGTGGTTTTGTTGCTAGGCTCCTCACCCAGCCCCAGCGGACCGGGCAACAGCACCGCGCCTGCCCCGGCGGCGGCACCTAACACGGCTCCCCGCCACCAGGCTCCTTTGCCGGAACCGGCCATGCTGTAATACAGCGAGTTGGAAACCACATCGCCCACCAGGGCCCAGGTATGTAGCTTCTCCTCGTCCTGCGGTGGCGTGGCACCGGCCTTCTGCATGAGCTTGGAAATAGAGCGCATGCCCAGCACGTCCATGCGGGGCGCATCAGGGTTAAAGCGCCGCACCGTTTCGTGTACCGCCGTTACCACGCAGGCGCCTGCCAGCCCACCCGCGAAAGCTTTGAGTATGTCGTTCATCGTTCTGTGTTTTCGTTTGTATATTTAGCCTGTATAGTCCGCTGCGCTGCATAAGGTTTCAGCAGGATCACCTAACCAGCCGGATGATGTCGGCAAGCACCCCATCGGCCCCCACCTTCCGCGCGTCGACGGGGCTGTCGAACACCACCAGCGCGTGCTGCTCGTCATATATAGCGAGGCCCTCTGCTTTGTCTTTGCCGGAGTCTGCGTCTTTTCCGTGCGGCACCTCGCACAGGCGCTCCAGTTCCTTTGCGTGGACCATGCATTCCTGCTCGGTCCGGCGGGTTGCGCCGGGCCAGCGGTATATGGCTATCACCCCATCCTGGTCCATGGTGGGTCCGGCCAGTATGTACATATCCTCCCCGAAGATGCGCAGTTCGCGGATGCCCTTGCCCCTCAGGTGCAGGAAGTGCTTTTTGTAAGGACGGTCCTCCGTCAGTTGCTTCAAGTGCAGCTGGCCCTTTTCGTCTTCCTCGGTCTCCACCTCCAGCACAATGGCCCAGCCCCGCAGCACAGGCCCGCGCAGCCCGATAAAGATGCGCTCCCCGCTGGTGGTCAGCCCCTCCACATCAAAGCCATTGTCTTTGCCGGGAATGGTCAGGAAGGGGGCGATGTGCTCGTCCTGCTGCAGCACGTCCGTCAGCAGGCTGCTGGTTTTGCTCCCGTGCAGCTGGGCCGCCCGCAGCACATGGCCGGGCTTATCCGGGTCTTCGCACTGCTTGTGCAGTTCGTATTGCCCGGTTTCCTTGTTCAGCAAAAAAGGGATGCGCGCCAGCAGGTAGCGGTTGGGGTCGTTCTGTATTTTAGCCAGGCGCTTCATCTGCTTTTTAACGGAGTCGTGGCTGCGCGGCTTCTTGCGCTTCAGGCTGTGCGAGCCTATGATCCATATATAATGGCCGGTGGTGGCCATGCCCTCAATGTCAATCTCGCTGTTGTCGCCGTCCGGCAGTTCCAGGTACTCCCGCAGGTCGAAGGACTGGTGATGGCCAAAGGAGCCGTCGCTGAAAGTCAGGCGCTCGATGGTGGTGCGCTCGTCGCAACTCAGCCACAGGTTGTCTCCAGTGCGCAGGCCCGTGGAGAGGCCGTCGCGCACGTGCTTACCCGCCGGGTTCAGGCACTGGGCGGCATCAAACCGGATCGTAATCTTTTCTGTCATCTACTTCGTGTTGTGTTCTGAGTTATATAACCGTTGCGCCGCCTGGGTGTTCAGCCTTTCCGGCTACCCCACCGGCGCCCCGTTGCTTTAAAACAGAAAAGCCGGGACTTTTACCCGGCTCTCCTGTTCATTTTGCACAGCTGTAATTTACTTCACCCGTGCGTCCACGGCAGAGCTGCCTGGCCTGTTGGCGCTGCTGATATAGCTGGTCGTGTTCTTGTTTTTCTTCTTAGAGCCAATCTTTTCCTTGGCGGTAGAGGTCAGGGCCTCGGCTTTGCTCTTGATTTTGTTCTTGTTCTTGGTGCCCAGCGCCAGCCACCCTGCCCCAAGGGCAAGCAGCGAGCCTCCCACCACCTTCTGCGTGGTTGTCAGCCCGTTGATTTTTTCGGCGATAGGCCGCGAGTATTTCTGCAGCATATCCTGGATGTTCTTCATGCTGTCCTGTCCAGATGTTGCCTGCTGGTTGCTTCTGCCCTGGGCAAACTGGCTATTGGCGCTTCCTGTTGAACCGGCGCTGTTAGTGGAATGCGAGGCGTTGCTGCCCGTGGAAGAATTGCTTTTATGCTGTCCACCAGTCTGTGCTGATGTGTTGTTCGGATTGTTTTCCATAGCTTTTGGTCTGATATGATGAATGACACAATTTTACGGCCCTTCCGCCACCCGTGGTTTCCCCCGGATTGAGCCAGAGCCTAATCTATATTATCGTGAACCAAGGGATATAGTTACACCAAAAAACATATTTTTATATATGAACCTGCCAGCCACGTTCTTGGGGCAGCGGTGTCACCACACTCCAGGTCCTCACAAAAATCAGTGCAATACAGGCTCAGGGGCTGGCCGCTTTCCTTTCCCTCCGGTACGACATCACCTCCATCAGGCTGATGCCCACCAGCAGCCAAAGCGCCCCCAGCAGGAAGCCCGCCAGCACATCCGACAGGTAATGCACGCCCAGGTATACCCTGCTGAAACCCACGATGAGGATGAGCGCGGCCGCCAGCCACAGCACAAGCGCCCGGCGCGGGTGGGCGTAGTAGTGCCGGTACAGGAAGTAAGCCACCAGCCCGAACATGGCCATGACCGTGGTGGCGTGGCCGCTCGGAAAAGAGAAGTGCTCCACCACGTAGTAGGCCACATCGGAGGGGCGCTCGCGGCTGATGAACGTTTTGCCGTAGCGGGTTGAGATGCCGACACCACCCAGGGCAAGCCAGAAAGCAAACAGCGCCACATAATGCCTCCGGTAGAGAAAGATGGCGGACACCAGGCCGCCTATAATGAAAACCGCCTCCTGCTCCCCCAACTGCGTGAAGCCATATAGGATTCTGCTCAGGGTGTCGGATCGCATCTTGTAGAGCAACGCCGTGAACTCCTTGTCCAGCGCCACGATCCACTCCATGTCCAGCACGCTCTCGGTCAGTTCCGACAGCAGGGCAATGTTCGCGGCGAAGGCCAGCGCCATCAGCGTGAGCGGCAGCCCGACAAATACTTTGGTGTTGAAGCGGTCGGCGATGAACTGCCACAGCCCCGGATAGCGCTGGCGCAGCCGCAGCACGAGCGGCTGCCGCTTTACCTTGCCGAGAGCCTGCTTCACATGGCTGGAGAGAGGGTTTTTCATAGGATAGCGCTGATGGTACATATACGCAGCGGGGCTCCTTTGTTTACAGAACAGCTCTCCCGCCCTCTTACAGGTTTCCTACACTTCAAAGTGGCACTTCTTCACAACCCTGTCTGCCTAAATAAAGTACACATTTATATGAAGGGCAAAGATAAAGTGTTCGACTATATCATGTTTGTGTTGGGCTTGCTCCTGCTGATACTATTCTGGGTGCAGTTCCCGGCCATGCCCACTCTCGAGGACAGGCAATACGCCACCTACGCAATGCCCGACGCCATCGCCAGCTCGTCCTCCAAATGGACATATATAAAACCGGACAAGGCACTTTCGCCGCAGCAGGTCGTGAACATACAGTTGCAGGCCCTGCAGCAAAACGATCGCAGCGACAGCGGGATAATCACGGTGTTCAATTTCTCGTCGCCCCGCAACAGGCTGCACATCGGCCCGATCAACCACCTCCGGGTGCTGGTGCGCGACCCCGCCTACCAACCCATGCTAAACTTCAAAAGTTATAAAAAAGGCCAGCTTGTTGAATCTGACGGCACGGCCTACCAACTGGTAGTGATTGAAGGGCGCGACGGACAAAAGGAGGTCTATATGTTCATCCTCGCGAAGCAGCGCAGGGGCGCCTACAAGGGCTGCTGGATGACGGAAGGCATCGCCCGCATGGACCAGGAACTGCTGACAAGCCTTACCTAAGCAACGGCTATATATAAAACTGCATCCCAAAGCCTCCGAATGGTGCAACACCGCAAAGGAGCAATGGCAGCAGCGGAAAGCTTCGTTCCTGCCAATGATTTATTCCGCTTCTTTCTCCAAATCCAGTTCCATCTTTATGTCGGCGCGCTGGTAGATGCTGGGCTGCATGGGCACTTCCACAAAACCGAGGCGGGTATAGAGGCTGAGCGCCGTGGTGAGCCTTCGGTTGGAGAGCAGGAATAGCTTGCGGGCACCCAGCTTTCTGGCTCTCTCGACAATCCGCTCGCCCAGCAACCTGCCAATCCGGAGGCCCTGGGCCCGGGGCGTCACGGCCATCTTAGACATTTCATATATGCCCTCCTCCTCTTTCAGCAGAGCGCAGGCCCCCACAGGCTCCCCGTGGAACAGCGCGATGAGTATATGGCCCCCTTTGTTGATGATGTAGTTCTGCGGATCGCCGAGCGATTGCTCGTCGGCCTCCTCCATCACGAAGTACTTGGATATCCACTCGTGGTTCAGGTCGTAGAAAGCCTTGGCGTAGAAAGGGTTGTAATCCACAATCTGAATGGACGAGGGCATGGTATAGTGCTGTGGCATATGGGATATATGTTTCGTCAGTAACCGCAAAGGTATATATACGTGGTCTCTTCTGCCACAAAAAACAGCGGCCCCGCAGGCATTCACTCGCCTGCGGGGCCGCTGTTCGCTTTATCTTTTTATCTAATGAATAAGATTTCCCCGCAGTTCGCCACCTGGGTGGGTGCTGCTGTGGATGTTGAAATACCATAGCCCGTTCAGCAACTGCTTCTCTTCCTCCTTGGTTAGCGCCCGGGTAGAGCCGGTCAGGGAGCCGGTGGAACTGCTTGTGAAGCCTTTTACATGGATGATGACGCCTGCGTTCTGCTGCGGTGTGGCAGGACCATGGAAGTGCATGCCCAAGGTCTGATCATCGGAATTTCCCAGTGTCCAGGCGAGGTCATAGGTAATGATGCGGGTCTTGCTGTTGTAATACACGTTTATCAGCCCGAACCCATCCGACTGCACCATCGGCACCTCGTTCGCGCCCTTTAGCTGCACGCCCTCAAAGTTCACGTCGTTGTTCAGGAGATCATCTAAATTGATGTCGTCCTCGTCGCAGGCGGTCATAAAAGTGCCTAACAGTAGCATCAGGGCCAAAATTAGTCTGTGTCTGAGTAAATTTCGCTTTGTCTCCATAGTTTTCCTTTTTAAGTGTTTAATTTTAAGCTGCTTATACTTACTAACACCTATATGAATTCGTTAGAAAAAGTACCATATTTTCCGTGAATCATATAAAAGTGAGCATCAACAGACAGCGGGTGGTGGTGCAGGCTTATATGGCTTGCATAAAAAAAGCGGGCATCGCCCGCTTTCCTTTTTAACCTAAATGCCTATATATGCGCGATGCCCACATCCGGCACTTTCACCTTCTCCTCACGGCTCAGGCCCGATAACACTTCGATGTTGATGCCGTCTGAGAGGCCGGTCTTGATCATGCGCTTCTCAAATTTCTGCGGGGCCACCTCCACTTCCACAAAAGGTGCCTCCTTGTCGAACTGCAGCATGCTCTCCTTGATGGCGATGACCTTCTCGCGCTTGTCCAGCACAATGTCGGCGTTGGCGCTGTAGCCCGCCCGGATAAAGTCTTTCTCGTCCAGCTGTACCTGCGCCCGAATCGGGAATTTGATGGAGCCTTCCTCGTCCACGCCTTTCGGCGCTATATACTCCAGTTTGGCATCAAACACACGGCCTTCGATGGCGCCGATCGTCAGCACCAGGTCCATGTTCTCCTTCAGCTTGCCTACCTCCGATTCGTCGATCTCGCCTTCAAACACCAGGCTGCGCATATCGGCCACCGTGGCGATGGTGGTGCCCTCGTTGAAGTTGTTGCGCTCGATGATGGAGGTCCCCACCTTTACGGGCACATCCAGCAGCATGCCGTCGATGGTGGAGTATACCAGGTTGGAAGACTGCTGGCCGCTTTTGCGGGAGGA
Organism: Pontibacter russatus; assembly: GCF_009931655.1. Classification (NCBI taxonomy): domain Bacteria; kingdom Pseudomonadati; phylum Bacteroidota; class Cytophagia; order Cytophagales; family Hymenobacteraceae; genus Pontibacter; species Pontibacter russatus. The sequence continues at coordinate 1,961,930 of NZ_CP047984.1, forward strand.
GCCCTCGCGCACCAGTTGCAGGTTGTTTTCCGCGGCCTGCATAGCCTCCTGCTTCAGGGCGAAGTCTGCCTTGTATTTGCGGTATTCCTGCTCCGGTATCACCTTGCGTGCATAGAGTTGGTCGTAGCGGGCCAGTTCGCGCTTCGCCTCCTCAAAGTTGAGCTTGGCCGTCTGCAGGCTGGTTTCGGCGTTGTTCACGCTCACCATGTTCGGCACAATCCGGATTTTCGCCAGCAGTTGCCCCTTCTTCACCACCTGCCCGGCCTCCACGTGCAGCTCCTCCACAATACCCGACACCTGCGACTTCACCTGCACCTCCTTGCGCGGCACAATAGAGCCGGTGGCCACCGTCTTTTTCACAATGTCTGTCTCAAACGGGGCCTCCGTTTTATATACCACGGGGTCGGTGTTCGCCTTCTTGTAAAAATAGTAGCCCAGCCAGCCAGACAAGCCCAAGAACACCAAGACGAAAACCCCAAGCAATACCTTTTTCATAATTCATTTATCAATTAACAATTATCATTTATCAGTTCGGATCCCCCTTACTTTTCGGATGCTGGCGAAAAGCATTCTGCCCAATTCATCGGCGTCTGCATATAGGCTCCTATCTTGTTTTTCGTCGTTAAAATTTGTGTCTTTCAGCAAGTCTAACCAGTACTTTGTTTCCAGGCATCCTTTATAGGCGATGGACAACTTTGCTGAAAATTCCGCATCAGAAATAGCTCCATTTGCCTCGGCCACGTTTGCGCCGATGGATGTTCCGCTTCGCAGCAACTGTTTTGCAAGCACAAACTCTCTTTTTTCCTGCCCCAGATACTGGTGCGCTTTCACCACTCTTGTGGCGGAAGCATAAGCTTTCGCATATAGCACATTCTCTTTTCCATTTATCATGAACGGTACTTGTTAAATGATCAATGATAAATGAATTACTCGTCGCGGAGCGCCACCACGGGGTTTACGCGGGCGGCTTTGGTGGCCGGAATCAGCCCAGCCAGGGCACCGGTGAAAACCAGCAGGACGGTGGCCGTGACGGCGATGCCCAGATTTACCTCCGGAATGCCGAAGAAGCCCGCCTGCACATCGAATTTACGCATGAAGTACTCTATCAAAGCGATAATGCCGGTGCCTGTGAGCAGCCCCATATAGCCTGCGAAACCCGTGATGACGATGGATTCCTGGATGATGAGGCTGATGATGGACCAGGGCGTGGCCCCCAGCGCTTTGCGCACCCCGATTTCCTTCGTCCGCTCCTTCACCACAATCAGCATGATGTTGCCCACCCCGATGATGCCTGCCAGGATAGTGCCGATGCTCACGAGCCAGCTGAACCCGGCAATGCCCGCGAACAACCCCTGCACCTCCTGAAACTCTTCTTCCACGTTCGCGGAACCAAAGGCTTTCAAATCTTCGGGGGCTACCTGATGGCGCTGCATCAGCAGGGCCTTCACCTTGTCTTCTATCACGGCGGCTGGCACACCGGGCTTCGGGATGAGGGCCATAAAGCCAACCTTGTTCACCTCGTTATATGTCTGCTGCAGCGTAGTGTGCGGTATATAAATCACCTTGGCGTCCTCCATCACATCCTCGCCTTTGCCCAGCGGCTCAAAGGTGCCCACCACCTGAAAGTAGCTGCCCTTGATGCTGATGTACTTGCCAATCGGCTTTTTTTCTCCCGGAAATAGCACCTCCAGCACCCGCGGCCCCACCACGGCCACTTTACGTTTCTCCTGTATGTCAATGCCGTTCACGAAGCGGCCGGTGGTTACCTTCAGCGGCTTCACCGAAAGCAGTTCAGGCGTCTCGCCATTCACGGTAAAGGCAGAGCTCTTGTCTTTGTAGTTCACCGTAAAGTCGCCCTGCAGCTGGTTGCTGGGTGCCACCACGCCTACCTCGGGAATATTGGCCTTGATGGCGGCCACGTCGTCATTCGTCATCTGGATGAAACGCCCGGCATTCAGGCCCATATAGGGTACGCTGGTACGCTGCGTCCAGACAAAGACCGCGTTCTTGGCAATGTTGAATTCGCTCGTGATGCCGTTCTCCAGCCCTTTGCCCGCGCCCAGCAACACCACCAGCATAAAAATGCCCCAGAACACACCGAAAGCCGTCAGCGCCGTGCGCAGCCTGTGCTTCTTCACGGTGTTATATATCTCGGTCCATTTATCGATGTCGATCATAGCTGTTGTAATTGTGAATGAGCGAATGAGTGATTGAGTGAATGTTAATTTTTAAATTATCGGATTCTAAATACCTGAGCATGCTTGGAGGCAAGAGCACAACCTGCCACAGTGGCTTTCCCTATATATTCACACATTCACTCAATGACTCATTCAAAATTTGAGCTTACTCCGCCCGCAGGGCTTCGATGGGCTTGATGTTGGCGGCTTTGAGCGCAGGCATGAGTCCGGCGATAGCGCCGGACAGCACCAGGATCACCGTGGCAGAGAGCGCTACGCTCAGGTCTACCTCAGGCGTGCCAAAAAACGCTAGCTCCGCCCCCGACGACACCAGCAGATACTCCAGCAGCGCCAGCACCCCGGTGCCTGCCAGCAGGCCCATATAGCCCGACAAGGCCGTAATCACCACCGACTCCTGCAGAATCAGGCTCACAATCGAAACAGGGGTTGCCCCCAGCGCCTTCCGGACTCCAATCTCGCGGGTGCGCTCCTTCACAATAATCAGCATGATGTTGCTGACCCCTACAATGCCCGCTATCAGGGTGCCGATGCCCACCACCCAGACGAAGATGCGGATGCCGCTGAACAGACCCATCACTTTCAGGTACTCCGCCTCAGTGTTCTCCACGCCCAGTGCCATATCGTCGCTCTCCGAGAATTTGTGCCGCTGTGCCAGCAGTGTGCGCAGCCGGTCTTCCATATCCTTTGCCGCAACGCCCTCCTGGGCGGTAAGGGCCATCATCTGCACGAGATTGGGCTGGTTAAAAGCGCCCTGCAAAGTAGAGAAAGGGATATAGGCACGTTCCTCGCGGCGTCCGCTGTTGTTGCCGCGCGCCTTAAAAGTGCCCACCACTTTGAAATGAATGCCCCGGATGTTCACATACTCTCCTATCGGGTCCTGTTCCTTAAAGAGCACCGTCGCCACCTGCTCTCCCAGCACCACCACCTTGCGTTTTTCTTTTTCATCGTAGTGGTTCAGCAGGCGCCCGCGGTAAGGCCGCTCCCCGTTCAGATCCAGGAAATCCGGCTCGGTCCCGAACACCTGGTACGACCCGTTCTGGTCTTTGTAGTTGATAGTGTACTCGCCCCACACGCGGTTGCGGGGCGCCAAGATATTCAGATCAGCCACCTCGCGCTCTATGGCGCGGAGGTCCTCGTTTGTGAGCTTTATCTCGCGGCCCGGCTTCATGCCTTTGTGCGCCACCGCGGTTTTGCCGCTCCAGACGTAGATGCTGTTTTTGGCGCCGTCGCCGAAGCGGTTATATACCCCGTTCTCCAGCCCCTTGCCCGCGCCCAGCAACAGCACCAGCATGAAGATGCCCCAGAACACACCAAAGGCCGTCAGGAACGTGCGCAGCTTGTTTTTCTGCATCGTTGCCCCTATTTCCTGCCATTTATCAAGGTCGAACATGGGTTTGATTGTTAAATTGTTGGATTGCTGATTGTTGGTTGGCTATTAGCGGCTAATGGCCAGTCGCGACGGCAGCACTGTTTGATTCAACTGCCTCCGTGTGCAGGCCGCGGTCATCGTTCACAATCAGGCCGTCTTTGAGGCGGATGATGCGGTGCGTCTGGTCAGCTATATCGTTCTCGTGCGTCACAATCACCACGGTCATGCCTTTGCGGTTCACGTCTTTGAAAATGTCCATCACTTCGTAGGAGGTCTGGGTGTCGAGGGCGCCGGTCGGTTCGTCGGCCAGGATGAGTTTGGGCTGCGAGATAAGCGCCCGCGCGATGGCCACCCGCTGCTTCTGCCCGCCCGAAAGTTCGTTCGGTGAGTGCTCCGCCCAGTCTTTCAGGCCCACCATGTCGAGGTACTCCAGCGCCAGTTTGTTGCGCTGCTTGCGGCCCACCTGCTGGTAATAAAGCGGCAGGGCCACGTTCTCCATCGCATTTTTGAACGAGAGCAGGTTGAACGACTGAAACACGAAGCCCAGAAACTTGTTGCGGTAGTAAGCCGCCTTGGTGGCCGACAGGTTTTTGATGCGGGTGCCCGCGAGCGTGTATTCGCCCATATCGTAGTCGTCGAGGATGCCCAGAATGTTGAGCAGCGTGGACTTGCCGGAGCCCGAGGAGCCCATGATGGACACGAACTCGCCCTCACGCACGTGCATGTCAATCCCCTTCAGCACATGCAGCTTGTTTTGCCCCACGGCATAATACTTCTGGATGTTGGTGAGTTGTATCATAGGCGGCTTGGTGGCGATAGTCCTCTATTTAACGGTAGTTTGTTATACAAGGTACCACACTTTTATATTATTTGCTGATGCTATTATATATAACTCCTGAATATATCGACCTACAGCGATGCTAACTCGACAAACCCGCCGTTTCTGATGATACTTTTTTTTGCGACAGCCTCGCCAATTCTATATGCAACAGTGAAAGCTCATTTAGGGAAACAGAGGATTTGTAGAGGGTAGATGCCAAATGCACAGGAAGGGTTGCCTAAGCTATATATAATTTTGAGTCGGGGCTACCCAGGATAGCCACAACCTGTTGCGGAGAAAGGGCCGCCAAATGAAAACTCCTTCAATTCGCACAGAAGTTTACAACAGGTTTATGTGTTTGAGTGGCACAACACAACCCTTAATTTACTTATATTGAACCAATTACAATACAAGACCAAGCAAAATAAATCTCCGTCTCTGCCAACATGTTCTCCGCGCAACTCCCTGCCCCTGTTCTGTTTCACCCGCTCAAGCACCATCTCGGCTATATAAAAGATTTTATAGCGCAAAGCCCTTCAACTTCCGAAGCCGAACTTAAAGCAGCGTTACAGACCATCGGCAGTTCGCAGCTGGATTTATACAGGGGTCCGCTGCCGCAAGGGCAAATTGCGCAGGAGGTGTTGCAGTATTTGGCCGAACGCCACCTGCAGCATCCGGTGCTTTACCAGGAATTTCTGCTTGCCACCGGCACGTCTTACCGCCTCCTCACGCTCTCCGACAAATCAGACTGGGTGCTGCGCTGGGGTGTGGTGGAGGCGCGGCATGTACACCTGCACCCCGCCCGACACTCCAGGCACACCCTGCGCGTGAAAGCGAACGTGCTGAAAACAGCCATAGCCGCAGCCATTGCCGCAAAACGGCGTGGCGAAAACCCCTATATGTATGCGCAATATATAAATGAGGTGCGTGCCGCGTGGGTGGCGCTGCCGCCTGTGAAAGATGCCGGCTCAAGCGAAAGCCTCCGTCATATGCTCGCGCTGCTGGCTGCGGATATATAAAAGGCGCCACGGTGGGGTAGCGCCTTTTATATATAGCCTGTAACTTACCTGTCCCTGCTTTGCAAGGCAGTCAGCGAAACAGATTTATCGTTCAGTTTGGTGTACTTGAAGTCGTCGCCACCCCGGAAGTCGGCTCCCCTGATGTTGAAGGTGTCTGCTATTTTGGCGTACTTGAAGTTGGCCGTGCCGTCGAATACCGCTCTCTGGAAGTTTACGCCCTCCTGAAACTTGGTGTACTTGAAGTTTGCCTCTTCCTCAAAAGTGGCCCCGGCAAAGCTGACATCCTCCGGAAAATCGACATACTTGAAGTTGGCCTCCTCCTCAAAGCGCACGTTGCTGAAGTTCACGTCCTTTGCAAACTTGCTGTACTTAAACAGCGCCTCCTCCGAGAAACGGCTGCCGACAAAGGATGCTTTTCCATCAAAACCTGAGTACTTGAAAGCGCTCTCCTGCTCAAACCTGCAGTTCTCGAACAGCACGTCCCGCTCAAAGTTGGTGTTATATACCTCGTTGGCGTTGCCGTTAAAAACTCCAGAACCCTCGGTATCGGGGTTGTAGTAGGCCAGCACATCGCCTTTGAAGGTGCAGTTAACAAAGGCGACCGGAGCCGTCACGGTGCTGACGTACTCTTTGGAGTCGCTGTTTCCCTGCTTCCGCTTCATGTTCTGCAGCCTCGTCATATCCAGGTTTCCCGTTATCTCGGCATTCCTGTAGGAGACGGCCTCGCCGCGGTTCAGCTTTTCAATAATTTCTGAGGCAGTTACCCTTTTCTGTGCCCACGACAGCAGCGGCAACAGCAGTAAAACGAAAACGATTTGTGCTTTTCTCATCATAGTTTTGGTTAAAGGTTCTGATTCCTGCGAAGGTGTTCAGCCAATAGATGAGGTGGCGGGAACAAAGGTTGCCTGCCGCTCCGCAAATTTTTGATAAGCTCTACTGCCGCTCTCCTGCCTCCGCTGCGGGCGGCGCCGGAGCCTCCGGCACTGCAGGAGGCGCTACCTGCTCCTGGCTTGCTCTTTCCTGGTCTTTTCTATCCTGCTCAGACACTTTCGCCATGCCCAGCATCACGGTTACGAACAGCAGCACGGTCAGAAGCAGGCCCAGCAATAGTTTATTACTCATGTTCATGTTTTCTTGCTTTAAAAGGATGGACATTTATATATTCCCCTGTACTTACTGCACATTCAGCTCCGGCTTCTCTTTGATGTATGCTTTCAGGTCGTCGAGCTTGATGCCCAGCAACTGCATGGTTTTGAAGAACACCGGCAGGTCCTCTTCCAGGAACTGCTCCCGCTTGATGGCGATGGTTCTCTCAAAGCCGTCGTCGGCCAGGAAATAACCAATGCCCCGCTTGTTATAGATGATGCCTTTGTCCTGCAGGTAGTTGAACGTGCGCATGGTGGTATTTGGGTTCACCTCAAACTCCACGGCCATGTCGCGGATGGAGGGGATTTTGTCGCCGCTGTCCCATTTCTTCTTCAGGATGTTCTCGAAGAAGCGGTTCGCGATCTGTAGATATATGGCTTGATTCTCTTTGAACTCCATCTTACACCTGCCTTTCTTTAAGTTTGAAATACGAAACCAACAACAGAAACGGCGCCAGCACCCACCAGAACAGTAGCGGGATAATGTTAGCAAATATATACTCTGCCGTTTCCCTGAACTCCTCGCTCGGGCCACCCCCATAGTTACTGTGCCCAAACAGCAGGTAGCCAAGGCCGGCACTATAAGCCCCAATCAACATCGCCACCACAATCAGGGCCAGCAGCGTCTTCAGGCAGTTGTTGCCCCGGAAGGTGGTCGCTCCCAGGAAGAACACCGCCTGCGTGACCATATATACTCCCACACAGTTGAAGAAAACTTCATCAAACAGGGAAGGCAAAGCCTCCACGTTGCCAGCTATCAGTGAGCTGAAAAAGGAGAGCAGCAACATCATCAGCCCGGCCACCAGCACATAGAGCGGCGAAGTGATGAGCCAGGCGGCCAGCAGCTTTTCGGTGGCCGACACGGGCAGCGTCAGGAACATATAGCTTTTCTGCGGGGCGTGCATCTCGTCAAACACTTTGCTGGTGAAGATATAGCCGCCCAGCATAAACACCACAAGGTACAGGTTGCGCAGTTTCAGGACGGTGTCGGCATCACTGTCAATCGAAGCAAACAGCGCAGAGGTGATCAGCAGCAGGCCCAGAATAGCCGCGATGGCAATCCACATGGTGCTGAAGTTCAGGTAAAGCTGCCTCCTCAAAAAGAAGCCCAGCCGGTTCAGGTTCAGTTCAGTGTTCATCGTTTTATTTTGTAGGAATGGTTAGGATAACGGAATCGTTGACAATGCCCTGCAGCACCAGCTCCAGGGGGTAGGTATAATCTACATGCCCTGTTTCTACCAGCAGGGCGCAGCTGACGGCTATGACCGCTATCAGCGGGGAGCCTGCCTTCAGGCACAGGTGCATTAGCTGTTGGCGCAGCTTTTTCAGGTTAGTATTCATATTTGTAGTTGGCAAAATGTGCGTTTATCCCGGCAGCGTTCTTCACGACGCCATTGAACAGCAGTTCCAGGTCCACGCGCGCGTCGTGGCCAGGTATGTTTTTCACGATGCCCGCCTTCCGGCCCTGCATCTCCTCGGCGTACAGCACCTCGTCTGCGGGCACACCGGCCAGGTTGTACTCGAAGGCCAGCTTTTCTGATATCTCGGCCATGTTGCGGTTAAAGATGATGTCGCCGTGCTCCAGCACCACCACGTTGTCGATCAGGTTTTCGAGGTCGCGCACCTGGTGCGTGGAGATGATGATGGTTTTTTCCTCATCCAGGGAGGCCGCCATTATTTTCCGGAACTGGCTTTTGGAAGGAATGTCCAATCCGTTGGTCGGCTCGTCCAGGATCAGCAGGCGCGCGTTTGTGGCCAGGCCGAAGGCAATCAGGAACTTCTTTTTCTGCCCGTAAGACAGCGTGGAGAGCTTTGCCGCTTCGTCCAGCTCAAACTCGGCCAGGTACGCCTGCAGTTGGTTGTAGCTGAATTTGGAGTAGAACACGCCATTGGTTTTCACATAGCCGTTCAGGCTGACGGGCGGCAGGTTAAACTCCTCCGGTATCAAATATATATCCTCCAGCATGGCGGGCTGGCGCGCCGGGGCATCGTAGCCGAGCACGGTACACTCGCCGCTGTCCGGGAAAAGCAGGCCTGAGATGAGCTTCAGCAACGACGACTTGCCCGCGCCGTTTTTCCCCAGCAGGCCATATATAAAGCCCGGCTCCAGGGTCAGGTTCAGGTTCTCGAAGAGGGGTTTCTTCTTCTTGTACCTGAAGTGAATGTTCTTTAACGCTATCATAGTTTTACCTGGTTAGTGTATTAGTTACATAGTACACTACAAAGGTAAAAATGGTTTTGGTATTTCCAACAACCCGTTGAAATAATTTTTGAATGGTTTCTAAAATAAGCAGGTGCTTGTAAGAAATAGTAGTTGAGAGGATATAGGAGCAACAATAGCCGTTCTGAAGACCTCCCAGCCTGCGCACCTGCCCCGAAGCATTTCGGGGGCTCCTGCGCGTGTCTGGGATATATAGCTTCGGCTTTTGACACAAAAGCAGACCTCGCAGCGTGCGCAGCTCCTGCGAGCGTCTGGGGGAGGGAAAGGCTGTTGATCCGTGGCATTAGACGCTCGCGGGACCTTCGGACACCGCGAGGTCTATCGCTGCGAGATATTCGTTACTTTACTTGTTGCGGAGTAAGGCAGCTGCGGCCTCGTCAAGAAACCAGTGAACGTCTCCCTGCTGCGGCTGCACCAGTTGGGCCGGATACTTGGTGATGTTACGCTCCCCTTCCAGCACCTGCTGCACGGCATTGGCTTTGCCCGCGCCATATACCAGGAATGCAACGTCCTTCGCCTGGTTGATGAGTGGCGCGGTCAGGGAGATGCGGTACACCTGCTTGCTCTCCAGGAAAACGGCCTTCACGCTGGCCGCCTGCTCCTGCAAAACGGGCGTGCCCGGGAACAGGGAAGCCGTGTGGGCATCGTCTCCCAGGCCGAGCAGTATCAAATCGAACCGTGCCGGATTTCCGTTGAAGTGTCCGTTTAGGCGTTTCTCATATGTCTCCGCCGCCTGCTCAGGGGGCAACATTGTATCGACCTTGAAAATCTGCGCTTCGGGTATATGGAGCGGGGCGAACATCGCTTCCCTCGCCATCCGTGCATTATTCTCCGGGTCGTCGGCCGGAACATAGCGCTCGTCGCCGAAGAAAAAGTACACTTTGTCCCAGGCTACCTGCTGCCTGAACTCCTCCGAGGCAAGCAGTTCATATAGTTTTTTCGGAGAGTTGCCGCCTGACAGCGCCACGTTAAATTGCCCATGGTTTTCGATGGCCTCTCTTGCTGATTTCACAAAAAAAGCAGCCAGACCGGACAGCAGTTCGGACGTATCTTTATATATGTGCACCATCATATATTATCCTTTTCTGTTTACCGGGAGCGTGAACCAGTGGAAGCCATCCCGCGCAATCAGGCCTTCGGCTACCTCCGGCCCCCACGAATCAGACGAGTAGTTCGGGAAGTTCAGGCTCTTTTTGGCTTGCCAGGCGTGCAGGATCGGCATCACCAGTTCCCAGGCTGCTTCTACCTGGTCGGCACGCATAAACAGGGTTTGGTCTCCGACCAACGTATCCAGCAGCAGGGTTTCGTAGGCTTCGGGCGCCTCGTCGGAGTAGGTTCCCTTGTAGTCGAACACCATGTCCACGGTGTTCAGGGTCATCTCCAGCCCCGGGCGCTTGGCCTGTAGCTGCAGCCGGATGCTCATCTCCGGCTGTATGCTGATGATGAGCCGATTCTGCTGCCAGGTTTCTGTTGCCTCCGGCGGAAAAATAGAATGGGGCACGTCCTTGAACTGAATGGCAATGGTGGAGGCCTTCTGGTGCAAACGTTTGCCGGTCCGGACATAGAACGGGACGCCCTGCCAGCGCCAGTTGTCAATAAAGAAGTTGATGGCCACGAAGGTCTCTGTGTTGGACTCGGGGTCCACGCCGTCTTCCTCGCGGTAGCCGGGCACCTCCTTTCCCTCCATCCACCCCGGCCCGTATTGGCCCCGCACGGCATTCATGCGCACATCCTCGGCCGAAAAGCGCCGCATGGCATGGAGCACGTCCACCTTCCGGTTGCGGACCTCGTCGGCCGCGAAACTTGTCGGCGCCTCCATGGCAATCAGGCAAAGCAGTTGCAGCAGGTGGTTTTGCACCATGTCGCGGAGCGCCCCAGCCTCCTCGTAGTAGCCGCCCCGGTCACCTACCCCCAGTTGTTCCGTCACCGAAATCTGCACATGATCGATGAAGTTGCGGTTCCAGAGCGGCTCGAACAGCAGGTTGGCAAACCGGAAGGCCATGATGTTCTGCACGGTTTCCTTTCCGAGGTAGTGGTCGATGCGGTATATCTGTTTTTCCTCAAACAGCTCTCCCAGCAACACATTCAGATCCCTGGCGGATTCCAGGTCGCGGCCGAAAGGCTTTTCCACCACGATGCGGGCGTTGTCCGCGTTTTCGGCCAATTGGTGCTGCGCGATGTTCTTGGCAATGACCGGGAAGAAATTGGGCGCCACGGCCAGGTAGAAAATCACCAGCGCCTCCTGCTCCCATTCTGCCTGCAGTTGCCCGATGCGCTGGCCCAACTCCACATAGGTGCTTTCCTGCAACAGGTCCGCAACCTGGTAATGGATATGCCCACAGAACTGGTCCCACTGCTTCTTCTCAACTTTCCCTCTGCGCGAAAAGGTGTTCACTCCCTCCAGCAGGCTTTTACTGAACTCCCCGTCGGTGAGTCTGGTGCGGCCGGTACCGATTAAAGCAAAATCAGCGGGAAGCGAGTTCTCCAGAAACAGGTTATATATGGCCGGGGCAAGTTTGCGCTTGTTCAGGTCGCCGGTGCCGCCAAAGATGACAAAAATGGCTGGCTGCGTCTGTCTTGCGGATATGGTGGTATGCATAGGTATACGTGCGAAAGAAGCTAAAAAGATATGTCCGGTGTGCAGGCCCGGCTATATATGGCACCGTACACCGAAAAAAAGGGGAATGCCAAGCTATATAGGATATGCTGGCACCTTGCCCCTGTTTTTAATCCAAGGCATCAGGAAGCCAGGCCGAGTGAACAAAGATGCCTTCCCTGCCAATCACTTCGTAGGTGTGGGCGCCGAAGAAATCGCGCTGCGCCTGAATGAGGTTGGAAGGCATGGAGCCGTTCCGGAAGTTGTCGAAGTAGCTGAGCGTGGCCGCAAAGGCAGGCGTGGCGACACCCGACAATGCGGCAGCGGCCACCACTTCGCGCATGCCGGGCGCTGTTTCCTGCACCAGCCCTTTTATATAGGGGTCGAGCAGCAGGTGCGGCAGCTCCTTGTTCTGCTGGTAGGCAGTGTATATATCCTCCAGAAAGGCTGCCCGGATGATGCAGCCGCCCCGCCATATCTTCGCTATCTGGTCCAGTTGGAGCTGATAGCCGTAGGCAGCGGACGCCTTGGCCAGCAGATGCATGCCCTGCGCATAGGTGGTGATCATGCTGAAGTAGAAGGCCTGCTCCAGGTACTGCAGCGTTTTATCCCGTCTTTCGGTTGCAAACCGGTTGGGCTGCTCCACGGTATATAGCGCATCGGCTTTCACCCGCAGCTCCTTGTACTTCGATAAGTCGCGCATCGCCACGGCCACGTCAATGGTCGGCACGGGCAGCTCCAGATCCATGGCCACCTGCGAGGTCCATTTGCCGGTTCCCTTGGATCGGGCCACATCATATATATCATCTATCAGGAAACTTTCGGTGCCCGGTTCTTTGAAGGCGAAGATGTCACGCGTAATCTCCAGCAGGTAAGACTGCAGGCGGCCTTCGTTCCATTGGGCGAACAACCGGTGAATGGACGCATTATCCATCTGAAGCCCTTTCCGCAGGATTTCGTAGGTTTCGGCTATCAGCTGCATCAGGCCATACTCAATGCCGTTGTGTACCATTTTCACGAAGTGCCCCGCGGCCCCAGGCCCTATATAGGTAACGCAGGGTTCGTTGTTTACCCTGGCCGCAACCGCTTCCAGGATAGGCCTCACAATTTCATACGCCTCTATGTCGCCGCCCGGCATCATGCTGGGGCCTCTGCGCGCGCCTTCCTCGCCCCCGGAAATGCCCATCCCAAAGAAGTGAAACCCCTTGGCCTCTAAGGCCGTGTCGCGCCTGGTCGTGTCGGTGAAGTGCGAGTTTCCGCCGTCTATCAGAATGTCGCCCTGGTCGAGCAGCGGCAGGACTTCCTCAACCACACTGTCCACAATCGGCCCCGCCGGAACCAGCATCATGATCGCCCTCGGCTTTTTCAGGCTGTTTACAAAATCGGGCAGGCTGGCGAAGCCCTCCACCTGATAGGGTGCTCCCTCCTGCTTCAGCGCGTCTACTTTCAGGGTGTCCTTGTCGTAGCCCGCCACCGCGAAGCCACTGTCTGCGATGTTGAGCAATAAGCTGCGGCCCATGGTGCCCAGGCCAATCATTCCGAAAACGTTGCCTGTGTTGCTGTTCTGATCGGGGTTCATTGTGTGTTGCTTTGCGTGATGAGTTATATATTCCTGTGGTTTCTGCAGCTCTCAGGACTTGCCCGAAGCCATCACTTTCTCCTTTTGCTGGCCTATCGCCTCAAGCAGCTTGTCGTACGGCTTGTTAAACTTCTCAATCCCCTCGTCTTCCAGCCGCTGCGTGATGTCGTCCAGGCTGATGCCGGCCTCCTCGAGCTGCGCCAGCGTGCGGGTGGCTTTGTCCAGGTCGTCTTCCAGGGTGTTTGCCGCGTGCCCGTGGTCCTTGAACGCCGCCAGGGTATCCAGCGGAATGGTGTTCACGGTGTCGGGCCCTATCAGCGCCTCCACGTATTTGGTGTCTGCAAAATCGGGGTTCTTGCTGCTGGTGCTGGCCCAGAGCAGGCGTTGCGGCCTGGCTCCTTTTGCCTCCAGCTTTTTGAAGCGCTCGCTGCTGAATATCCTTTTATATAGCTCGTAGGCTTTTTTAGCGGAGGCAATCGCCACCTGGCCATACAGCTGGTTCAGCCCTTTTTCCTTCAGCAGGGGGTCGACGATCACATCAATGCGGCTCAGGAAGAAACTCGCCACCGAGGCTATATGATCTATCCGCTGGTTCTGCTTCAGGCGGTCTTCCAGGCCGGAGATATAGGCGTCTGCCACTTCTTCGTAGCGATTGAGGCTGAAGAGCAGGGTGATGTTAATGTTGATGCCTTCGCTGATGCAGGTGCGGATGGCGGGCAGGCCCTCCGCCGTGCCGGGTATTTTGATCATCACGTTCTCGCGGTCCACCGCCTTCCACAGCTCCCGCGCCTGCCGGATGGTTCCTTCCGTGTCGCGGGCCAGGTGCGGCGACACCTCCAGGCTGATATAGCCGTCGGCTCCTCTCTCTTCTTCCTCATATACCGGCTTAAACAGATCGGCCGCCCGCTTGATGTCGCGCACGGCCAGGCGGTAAAACACGTCTTCGTTGCTTAGGTTCTCCCGGCTCAGTTCTTTTATGTCGGCATCATAGTCGGAGCTGCTGCTGATGGCCTTCTCGAAGATGGCCGGATTGGAGGTAACGCCCCGCACGCCATCCTCGTCCATCAGCCGCTGCAGCTCACCGGTATCCATTATCCGGCGGTCAATAAAGTCCAGCCAGATGCTTTGGCCGAAGTCATGGATGCGTTTTACATGATTTTTTTCCATGGTCTACCTTAGTTCTTTATTTTCGAGCTGTTGTACTTTCTGCAACCTTCTCAGGTGCCGTTCGGCGCCCGTAAACTTTGCCTCCAAAAAAGCGACGATCAATTCCTGGGCGGCATTGACGCCCGTGACGCGCCCGCCGAGGCAAAGGAGGTTCATTTCATCGTCTTCCACGCCCTGGTGCGCCGAAAAGTGCTCGTGGATCAGGGCTGCCCGCACCCCCGGCACTTTGTTCGCCGCTATGGCGGCCCCCACGCCGCTTCCGCAGATGGCGATTCCCCGCTCCACGTGCCCGGCAGCCACCGCCCTGGCCAACGGCACCACAAAGTCAGGATAATCATCTGCATTATCCAGTCTGGTGGCGCCAAAATCTGTCAGTTTATACCCTACCCCGGTTAAAAAGGGGCGGATGACCTCTTTCAGGTCATATCCGCCATGGTCTGCCGCTATCCCTATTTTCATTTTTCAATGGCTTGATTCGTTGTGTTAATATATAGCCCAAATATGGCCGGTGGCTTCTTGCTGCATCGTCAGGACAGCAGCGCTTTGGCCTGTTTCACCACGTTCTCTACCGTAAACCCGAATTCCTCGAACAGATCCTCCGCCGGCGCCGATTCGCCGAAGGTGGTCATGCCGATGATGCGGCCCTCGTCGGTGACGTATTTGTGCCAGCCCAGCACGGAGCCCGCCTCCACCGCCAGCCTTTTCCGCAGGCCTTTTGGGAATATCTTTTCCTTGTACGCCGCGTCCTGCCTCTCGAAAAGCTCCCAGGAGGGCATGCTGATCACGCGCGCGGCAATGCCTTCCTGCCGCAGCTTTTCCTGCGCCTGCAGCACCAACGTTACCTCAGAGCCGGTGGCTATCAGCAGCACCTGCGGCTCGGCGGCATCAGAAAGGATATAGGCGCCCCGCTCCAGTTCCGTTGCCTTGGCATACTTTTCCTGGTCCAGCACGGGCAGCCCCTGCCGGGTGAGCACTAGGGCAACAGGCCCATCGGCGTGCTCCAGCGCCACACGCCAGGCTTGTACGGTTTCATTGGCGTCGGCCGGGCGCAGCACAATCAGGTTCGGGATAGACCGCAGGGAAATAAGTTGCTCCACGGGCTGGTGCGTGGTGCCGTCTTCCCCCAGCCCGATGCTGTCGTGGGTGTATATAAATATCGGTTTTATTTTCATGATGGCCGCCAGCCGGATCGGGGGCCGCATATACTCCGAAAAAATAAGGAAGGTGGCCCCGAACGGAATCAACCCTTTGGTGACGGCCATGCCGTTCAGCACGGCGCCCATGGCATGCTCCCGGATGCCAAAGTGGAAGTTGCGCCCGCCCGGGTTCTCCGCCGAAAAGGAGTCGACGCCTTTCAGGTCGGTGCCGGTGGACGGGGAAAGGTCTGCGGAACCACCCAGCAGGTTGGGCAGTTTCCCGGCAATGGCATTCAGCATTTTGGCAGAGGCTTTGCGCGTGGCGATGTCGCCTTCTTCGGGTCTGAAAACCGGCAGATCGGCTTTCCAGCCTTCCGGCAGCTTTCCGCTCCGCAGCAGCTCATACTCTGCCGCCATATCCGGGTATTTTGCTTTGTAGGCCTGGTACAGCTCGTTCCACTTTTGCTCTTTGGCTTTCCCCGCCGCCCCTTTCTCCCGGTAATAGCGCAGCACTTCATCCGGCACCTCAAACGACTTGTTGGGGTCGAACCCGAGGTTTTCCTTCACCAGCTTTACTTCCTCCGCCCCCAGCGGCGACCCGTGCGCCTCAGCCGAGTCTGACTTGTTCGGACTCCCGAAGCCGATGTGCGTGCGCACTTTTATCAGCGACGGGCGCTGTGTTTCTTCCCGGGCTGTGCGGATGGCTTGTGCCAGCGCCTCCAGATCGTTGCCATCCTCCACCACCTGCACGTGCCACTTGTAGGCCTCAAAGCGTTTGGCCACATCCTCGTCAAAGGCCAGGTCCGTGCTTCCTTCGATGGATATATGGTTGTCGTCGTACAGGTAGATGAGGTTGCCCAGCTGCAGGTGCCCCGCCATGGAGGCCGCCTCGGCCGTCACACCCTCCATCATATCCCCGTCGCTGCAGATGGCATATACCTTATAGTCAAAGAGGGGGAAATCCGGTTTGTTGTAGCGGGCAGCCAGGTGCCGCTGGGCGATGGCGAACCCGACGCCGTTGGCGAAGCCCTGCCCCAGCGGGCCGGTGGTTATCTCGATGCCTTCCGTGAGGCCGTACTCCGGGTGCCCGGGCGTTTTGCTGTGCAGCTGCCGGAAGTTCTTGAGGTCGTCCAGCGAAAGGTTGTAGCCGGTGAGGTACAGGTAGCAGTACTGCAGCAGGCACCCGTGGCCGGCAGACAGGATGAACCTGTCGCGGTTGGCCCAGTCAGGGTTTGCCGGGTTGTAGTGCATGGCATCCGTCCAGAGCACATGGGCCATGGGCGCTGCCCCCATCGGCATGCCGGGGTGGCCGGAGTTGGCCTTCTGTACCGCATCTGCCGCTAATACCCGTACTGTGTTGATGGCTTCTCGTTCCAGCGATTGATTTTCTACACCCATGATTCTGTGTGGCTTATATACCGGCGCAAGCCAAGTCCCGCGCCCCTCAGTATTCGTACGCGGTGGTGTTCAGAATGATTTGTGCCTGCGTCAAATACTGAGGGCGCGCCTGAATTATAGGCACTTGCCCCACATGCGTGGCGCTGCCTTCACTTCTCCGTCCCCACAAACTCGTCCTGCCACAGCATGGCGCCACCCTTTATACCGTCCCGGTTAGAGATGATGCTGACATTCTCGTTCAGGGGGAAGCTGAGTTTGCTGGCATTGCCCCCGCTTATATATAAATAGTCGTAGTTGAAGACAGTGATCAGGATCTGCAGCACTTTCTGCATCCGGGTGTTCCACTTCTCCACCCCGACCTTTTCCAGCGCCGCGTCGCCTATATACTGGTCGTAGTCTTTGTGCTTGGTGACGGGGTGGTGGGCCAACTCGAGGTGGGGCAGCAGGAAGCCGTTGTGCAGCAGCGCCGTGCCGAAGCCGGTGCCCAGGGTGATGACAATCTCGAAGCCCCTGCCCTGCACCACGCCCAGGCCCTGCAGGTCAGCGTCGTTCACCACCCGCACCGGCCTTTGCAGCAGGTTCGTCAGCTCCTGGCGCAGGTCTGTTCCCCTCCACTCCCCGGTGCCCAGGTTGGGCGCGGTCATCACAACGCCCTCTTTCACATAGCCCGGAAACCCGACCGACACCCGATCGTAAGGCGGGAATTCCCTGACAAGTGTGGCAATAGCCTTCAGTACATTTTCTGGTGAGGACGGCGAAGGGGTCTCTATTTTGGTGTAGCTTGTCTGAAGCTCCCCTGCCTGGTTCAGAACGGTGGCTTTGATGCTTGAGCCTCCGATGTCGATGGTTAAGATGTGTAGTTCGTCCGTGATTTCTTTCATAAAACCGTGTACGGGAAGCAGAGGGCAGATGGATATACAGTTGTGGCGGCGCGACACTTTCTGCGCAGCAACGCCCCCGCTCAGGCAGAGGCTGCCGATCTTATATATAGCCGCCTCAGAAAAAAACGCAAAATGTTATGGGGCCCCGCTAGCCGGAAAACAGCCGGTGTGTGAGGGGAAGCACGGAGAAGGCGTGCCAACGATTGGCTGAAGGGGGCTTATGCGGCGGAACACTTCCAGTGGTTTAGCAGTACCCCTATATAGCCTCCGCAAAAAGCTGCGGGCACGACACGCGCCGACCTTCCAACTATATAGATATAGGGCTGTCCCTGATTTTTACTTCAAATCCGGAAAGCTATATATAAATCGGGGAGGAGCGGCCGGACCTATATACATGCGAATATGAAAGAATACCAACCAATTGAAGATTACGGTGTGATAGGCGACCTGAACTCGGTGGCCCTGGTGAGCATACGCGGCTCCATTGACTTCATGTGCTTCCCGGACTTTGATTCCCCCTCCATATTTGCCGCGCTGCTGGACAATGAAAAGGGGGGATATTTTAACATACATCCTTTGCTGGAGGACATCAACCACAAACAACTTTACCTGCCGGAAACCAACGTGCTGCTCACCCGCTTCCTCTCCGAGGAAGGCGTGGCCGAAATCACGGACTTTATGCCGGAGGAGGAACAGTACGGCGGGAAAGAAATCATCCGGCGGGTGGCCTGCATCAAGGGGAAGATGCGCTTCAAAATGGAGTGCTGCCCCCGCTTCAATTACGCCCGCTCCCCCCACACCGTCACGCAAATCAGCGAGAACGAGCTTATCTTCAGCGGGCAGGGCGAGGCGCAGCTGGTGATCCGCCTCCGGAGCAGCGTGCCCCTGCAGCACCGGCAGGGCGATGCCTACGCCGAGTTTACCTTAGAGACAGGCGGTATGGCCGATTTCCTGCTGGAGCAGGTAGGCGATGCCGCCCCCGCCCCCGAAGACCTGCGGGGCTTTGTAGAGCAAAGCCTTTTTGACACCATCCACTTCTGGAAAAACTGGGCCAACAAATGCAACTACCGGGGCCGTTGGATGGAGACGGTACACCGCTCGGCGTTGGTGCTCAAACTGATGACCTCCTACCGATATGGCTCCATCGTGGCAGCACCCACTTTCGGACTGCCTGAGGACATGGGCGGAATGCGCAACTGGGACTACCGCTACACCTGGATCCGGGATGCCTCCTTCACCGTGTATGCGTTCATCAACCTGGGGTACAGAAAAGAAGCCTCCGCCTTTATGAGATGGGTGGAGAAGCAGTGTGACGACATTGGCGAAGCGGGCCGCCTGCGCCTGATGTACACCGTAGACGGCCGCAAGGATCTGAAGGAGATAGAGCTCAACCATCTGGAGGGCTACAAAGGCTCGCGTCCCGTGCGCATTGGCAACGGCGCCTACGACCAGATACAGCTGGACATATATGGCGAGCTGCTGGACTCCGTGTATCTCTACGACAAGCACGTGGAGCCCATCTCCTACAGCTTTTGGCTGAACCTCTCGCGCCAGGTGGAGTGGGTGTGCGACAACTGGCACCTGGAGGACGAGGGGATATGGGAGGTGCGCGGCGGGAAAAGGCAGTTCCTTTACTCCAGGCTGATGTGCTGGGTGGCCATCGACAGGGGCATGCGCATTGCCCACAACCACTCGTACCCCCTTCCACCCCACTGGCGGGAAGCACGCGACCAAATCTTCCATACCATTCACAACGACTTCTGGGACGAGGAACTGCAGGCCTTCGTGCAGTACAAAGGCGCCAAAACCGTGGACGCCGCCACCCTGCTCATGCCGATCATCCGCTTCATCAGCCCCACCGACCCGCAGTGGCTCTCCACCCTCCGCCGCATCGAGGAAGAGCTGGTGTCTGACTCGATGGTGTACCGCTACCGGCCGAATGAGGAGGTGGAAGGGCTGACAGGGGGCGAAGGCACTTTCTCGATGTGTACCTTCTGGTACGTGGAGTGCCTGGCGCGGGCCGGGCAACTCGACAAGGCCACGCTCTTTTTCGAAAAGATGCTGGGCTTTGCCAATCACGTGGGGCTATATGCCGAGCAACTGGGAGTAAAGGGCGAGCACCTGGGCAATTTCCCGCAGGCTTTCACGCACCTGGGCCTCATCAGCGCCGCGCTCAGCCTGAACAAGGAACTGAACAAATGGGGCGATAAAGATAATATTCTGTGAATGCCATCGCATCCCATATATGGCAAAGGCCTATATGCCAACGGCAGGTAAATGAAATAACCAGCGCGCCCCCTCAATTGAGGGGGCGCGCTGGTTATATATGGATGAAAGAGTACGCAGCTTTTATATGTGGATGGCGCGGTTCTCCGTCGCGGCCAGGCAAGCCTCTTTCATGGCTTCGGCGTAGGTGGGGTGCGCGTGGCTCATGCGGGCCACATCCTCGGCGGAGGCGCGGAACTCCATCGCTGTTACCGCTTCGGCTATTAAGTCGGCAATGCGCGGGCCGATCATATGCACCCCAATGATCTCGTCCGTCTCTTTGTCTGCCAGTACCTTCACGAAACCGTCGGTGTCCATCGAGGCTTTGGCACGGCCGGAGGCTTTGAACGGGAACGAACCAACCTTATAGGCGCGGCCCTGCTCCTTCAGTTGCTCCTCGGTATAGCCTACGCCTGCCACTTCGGGCCAGGTATAGACCACCCCCGGAATCAGGTTGTAGTTGATGTGCGGCTTCTGCCCCACGATCTGCTCGGCCACCAGCACGCCCTCTTCCTCGGCTTTGTGCGCCAGCATGGCCCCGCGCACCACGTCGCCGATGGCATATATACCGGGCACGTTTGTTTCGAGGTGGTCATTTACGGCAATCATGCCGCGCTCGCCCATCTGCACCCCGGCGTTCTCCAGGCCAAGCCCCTCGGTATAGGGTTTGCGGCCAACAGATACCAGCACGTAGTCGCCCTCAAATGTCACTGTCTCGCCTTTCGGGTTCTCTGCGGTTACAGTCATCGTTTCGCCAGCATTGGTGGCGCCGGTCACTTTGTGGTTGAAGAAGAACTCAAAGCCCAGCGTCTTTTTCAAAATGCGCTGCAGCTCCTTGCCCAGTGCGCGGTCCATGGTCGGGATGATGGAATCGAGGTACTCCACCACCTGCACCTTGGCACCGAGGCGGGCATATACCGACCCCAATTCCAGGCCAATCACGCCGCCGCCGATGATGATCAGGTTCTTGGGCACCTCCGTCAGCGTCAGCGCCTCTGTAGATGTGATGATGCGCTTTTTGTCGATGGGCAGGAACGGCAGGGACGATGGCTTGGAGCCGGTCGCGATGATGGCCTTGTCTGTTTCGATTTGCTGTTCTTTTCCCTCGGCATCGGTAATTCTGATGGTGTTCCTGTTCACGAAAGAGCCAAGGCCGTAGTACGTGTCGATCTTGTTCTTCTTCATCAGGAAGGCAATGCCATCGTTGTTCGACTTCACCACCTCGCCTCTGCGCTTGATCATCTGCTGGAGGTTCACCTGCAGGTTGTCCAGCTCGATGCCATGCTCCTTGAACGTATGGGCCGCATTGTGGAAATGCTCCGAGGAGTCGAGCAGCGCTTTGGAAGGGATACAGCCCACGTTCAGGCAGGTGCCTCCCAGTACATTGTATTTCTCTATAATCGCGGTTTTCAAGCCCAGTTGGGCGCAGCGTATCGCCGCCACATAGCCCCCGGGACCCGAACCGATAACGGTTACGTCGTATTTCACTTCGTTCAAGTTAAGAGTTAAAAGTTATGAGTTAAGAGTTGTTCTTTTTTGAAATAAGAATGATGCTACTTAACATCTTTTGCAACTCAATACAGTCTTTGTGAATACTTTCAAAGGCTGCTGTTTCAATTAAATTAACTGCTTGTAGCAGTCTTAACCAATAGCTTGTTTCCCGTGCTTCTTTCAGAGCAATTTGTAGCTTATGAATGAAATCTGGTTTGGATTGCGCCGCTATAGCTTCTTCGGTATTAGCTCCCATAGATGTTCCGCTTCTTACCAGTTGCTTTGCAAGTATAAACTCCTGCCTTTGGTCTTTTAGGTATAAATAAAGCTTGGTAATCCGGATGGCGAACTGAAATGGTTTTTGAGCTACAATGCTATCAGCCATACCTTTATAGTTAAAAGATTAGAGTTAAGAGTTAAAAGTGAATTACGAAAATTTTATGTTTTTTCCGCACTCACTCTTAACTCATAACTTCTAACTCTTAACTGCGCTTATTGTGCAGGCGTTGTTAGACGCCAAGCAATAAGCGCATCGGGTCTTCCAGCAGCTCTTTTACGCGCACCAGAAAGCTCACCGACTCGCGGCCATCGATGATGCGGTGGTCGTAAGACAGGGCCAGGTACATCATAGGCCTGATTTCCACCTGACCGTCGATGGCCACTGGGCGCTGCACGATGTTGTGCATCCCCAGTATGGCCGACTGCGGCGCGTTGATGATCGGCGTCGACATCATAGAGCCGAACACACCGCCGTTGGTGATGGTGAAGGTACCGCCCGTCATCTCCTCTATTGACAGCTTGCCGTCGCGGGCTTTTTTGGCCAGCCGGACTACCTCTTTCTCGATACCGTCCAGCGTCAGGCTCTCTGCATTGCGGATAACCGGCACCACCAGGCCTTTTGGCGAAGAAACGGCAATCGACACATCGCAGAAGTCATTAAATATGATGTCGTTGCCATCGATCTGCGCGTTCACGGCCGGCCACTCCTGCAGCGCCACGGTGCAGGCCTTCGTGAAGAACGACATGAAACCCAGCCCCACTTCGTGCTTCTCCTTAAACTTCTCCTTGTACTTGGTACGGATGTCCATGATCGGCTTCATATCCACCTCGTTGAAGGTGGTGAGCATGGCCGTGTCGTTTTTCACCTGCACCAGGCGGCGGGCCACTGTTTTGCGCAGCGAGCTCATTTTCTCACGGCGCTGGTTGCGCTCTCCGGCGGCGGCAGGAGCCTCAGCAGCAGCATCCTTCTTTGGAGCAGGAGCTGTGGCTGGCCTGGCAGCGGTTTTTTGTGCGGCCACCGCATCTTCTTTGGTGATGCGGCCGTCGCGGCCCGTGCCCTGCACATCCGACGGGCTGATGCCTTTCTCAGAAAGAATCTTGCCAGCAGCCGGCGAAGGCGTGCCGGAGGCATAGGTCTGGTTGCCGTAGCCAGTGGCAGCAGCAGGCTGTGCCGCTGGTTGTTTGGAGGCCACTTGTTGCGTGGCGGCATCCTGCTTGGCGGCGGCCTGGGCATTTGCCTGCGTGGCACCGGCCCCGGCTATTATCTTGCAGATGGTGGCGCCTATCTCAATGGTGTCGCCCTGCTTGGCCACAATCTGCAACGTGCCGCTTGCCTCAGCCGGGAGTTCGAACGTGGCTTTGTCAGACTCCAGTTCCGCTATCACCTCGTCCATCTCCACGTGGTCACCATCGTTCTTCAGCCAGCTGGCGATGGTTACCTCCGTGATCGACTCCCCTACGGTGGGCACTACCATTTCCACGGTTTCGCCGCCGCCCTGGGCCGCGGCAGGCGCTGCCGCTTGCTGTGGGGCAGCTGGTGCCGCGGTGCCGGAAGCTGCTTCGGCAGATGGGGCGGCTGGCGCTGGTGCTCCTGCGCCGTCCTCTTCGATGCGGCAGATGATGGCCCCCACGTCAATGGTTTCGCCCTCCTGGGCTATAATGCGTAAAATGCCTGCACCCTCGGCTGGCAGTTCGAATGTGGCTTTGTCAGATTCCAGCTCCGCAATCACCTCATCCATCTCCACTCGGTCGCCGTCTTTCTTTAGCCACTGGGCTATGGTCACCTCGGTGATGGACTCACCTACGGCAGGCACTTTAACTTCTAAGCTCATATGTATGTCAATTACGAATTACAAATTATGGATTACGAATAATTGGGAAGGGTGTCTATATATAACCTGCATGGATTCCTTCTTCCATACCTATACCGAGAACGCGCGAGCAATGATTTCCTGCTGCTCTTTGGCGTGTACCTTGTTGTATCCTGTGGCAGGCGAGGCGCTTGCCTTGCGCGAGATAACGTCCTCTACCTGCCTGCGCATCAGGCGCAGAATAAAAGTCCACGCGCCCATGTTCTCCGGTTCTTCCTGTACCCAGTATATTTTCGCACCTGGATACTTCTCCAGTTCAGCAGCCAGCTGCACTTTCGGGAACGGCGCCAACTGCTCCAGGCGGATAAGGGCCACGTCCCGGCGGTTGTTCCTCTGCTGTTCCTCCAGCAGGTCGAAATAGACTTTGCCGGTGCAGAGCAATACTTTCTTCACGGAGGTAGTGTCTGCGTAACTATCCCCAATCACCTCCCGGAAGCTGCCTGACGTGAAATCCTCCACCGGCGAGCTCACCAGCGGATGGCGCAGCAGCGACTTAGGCGACATGTTGATGACCGGCTTGCGGAACGGCAGCGCCAGCTGACGGCGCATCAGGTGGAAGAAGTTGGCCGGTGTGGTGATATAGGTGACAAAGATGTTGTGCTCGGCAGCGAGCTGCAGGAAACGCTCCGGGCGGGCGTTGGAGTGCTCCGGCCCCTGGCCTTCGTAGCCGTGCGGCAACAGCATCACCAGGCCATTCATGCGCTGCCACTTCGACTCGGTGGCTGTCACGAACTGGTCTATCATCACCTGGGCGCCGTTGGCGAAGTCGCCGAACTGGGCCTCCCATATCACCAGGGCATTGGGGTTCGCCATGGCATAGCCAAACTCGAAGCCCAGCACCCCATACTCCGACAGCAGCGAGTTATAGATCTCGAACGAGCCCTGGGTTTCAGCCATATGGTTCAGGCTGTTGTAGGGCGCACTGGTAACAGCATCGTGTAGCACGGCGTGGCGGTGCGAGAAGGTGCCCCGCTGCACATCCTGCCCGCTGAAACGCACGATCTTGTCGTCGAGCAGGATAGAGCCATAGGCCAGCAGTTCACCGGCAGCCCAGTTCAGCTGCTTCGTCTCAAAGAACATCTCCCTTCGCTCCTTGATGAGCTTTTCGATTTGCTTGAGCGGCTTGAAGCCTTGCGGCAGTTCTGTCAGCGCCTTGCCCACGGTTTCAACGGCCTCTAAAGAAATACCTGTCTCCGGCGACTGGTTGAAGTCCTCGGGCGTGGAGCGGCGCAGTACCTGCCAGTCTTTCTCCAGCACCTGGTAATTATAAGGCAGGGGCTTCTGCTTCACCATGTCGAGGCGGTCCTGCAGCATCTGCCGGAACTCCTTGTCCATGTTCTGCGCCAGTTCGGCGTCAATCTCGCCACGGCTAATCAGGCTCTTGTTATATATCTCGCGCGGGTTGGCGTGCTTCGAGATGATGTTGTACAGCTGCGGCTGCGTGAATTTCGGCTCGTCTGCCTCGTTGTGCCCATGGCGGCGGTAGCACACCATGTCGATGAAGATGTCGTTGCCGAACTTCTGGCGGTACTCCGTTGCCAGGCGCACGGCAAACACCACCGCTTCGGGGTCATCGCCGTTCACGTGCAGCACCGGAGCGTCTATGATCTTGGCAACGTCAGTGGAGTAGATAGACGAACGGGCATCCTCGAAGTCGGTGGTAAAGCCCACCTGGTTGTTAATCACGAAGTGGATGGTGCCGCCCACCTGGTAACCGCTCAGCTTCGCCATCTGCGTGACCTCATACACAATGCCCTGGCCAGCCACGGCAGCGTCTCCGTGTATCAGGATCGGCAGAATCTTACGGGCGTCGTGCTCATACATGCAGTCGATCTTGGCGCGCACAAAGCCTTCTACCACCGGGTTCACCGCCTCCAGGTGCGAGGGGTTGGGGGCCAGTTTCAGATTAACCTTACGTCCTGAAGGGGTGTCAACCTCCGAAGAGAAGCCCATATGGTACTTTACGTCACCATCGCCCATCGTCAAATCCGGCACGGCCGTGCCTTCAAACTCCGAGAAAATCTGCTCGTAGGTTTTGCCCATGATGTTGGCCAGCACGTTCAGCCGGCCCCGGTGCGCCATCCCGATCACCACTTCTTCGGCGCCCAGCTCAGCCGCCTTGTTGATGATGGCATCCAGGGCAGGGATCGTGGTTTCGCCCCCTTCCAGGGAGAAGCGCTTCTGGCCCAGGAACTTCGTGTGCAGGAAGTTCTCAAACACCACCGCCTCATTCAGTTTGGACAGGATGCGTTTTTTATATTCCAGGGGCGGGTCGAAGTTCAGGAACTCCCGCTCAATTTTTTCCTGCAGCCAGGTCAGCACTTCCGGGTCGCGGATGTACATGTACTCATAGCCGACCGGGCCTTCATATATCTTTTTTACGGCATCCACTATATCGCGCAGCGGGGCTGGCCCGATGCCGATGACCTCCCCCACTTGGAAAACCGTGTCCATGTCGGCCTCAGACAGTCCGAAGTCTTTCAGGTCGAGGTACGCTTTGCGGTCTTTGCGCTCGCGCACCGGGTTGGTTTTAGAGCGCAGGTGGCCCCGGCTGCGGTAAGCGTATATATAATTACGCACGGCCACCTCCTTCTCAGACTCGCCCTGCGCGGCAGCCGCTTTGGCGGGGGCAGCAGTTACTGTTGCAGTTTCTGCGTCGTGCCCGTTCCCGCTGTAGGTGGCGGAGAAGTCGAAACCCTCAAAGAACTTGCGCCACCCAAACTCCACCGACTCCGGGTCCTGCTGGTAAGCTTTGTACAACTCATCAATATAATCGCCGTGCGCATTGGCGATATAGCTATATCTATCCATAAATTGTGTACTACTTTTGTATTAAAGCAAAACTACTAGGTATAAATCAATATCGTGTATTGCGTATACGCGTAAGCAAATATATTTTTCAGATAAAGACACCGCTTCCAATATAAACCTGCAACAGTGCCCGCTTGTTTCAGAAATGCACCTTATGGGGCACTCTAAAATAATCGCCGTAAGTTAAATAAATCGTACACAACCTCCCATCTTTTGTAGCAGGATTATATAATCTACCGCTTTTCAGCCGTCAATCTGGGGAACACGCTGCCACAGAGGGCATGCGGCGGACACAGTTGTGGTTTTCAGTGCAATCTTCAGCCCTGCCTTTTGGGGTGCAGCAACCCCGAAACCATGCCGCTTGGCTACCGCGCATACTTCACTCTGGCCGTGTGGTTTGCAAAATGTTACTTTGTGCGTTGTTATCCGCTGGCCATATATTTAAATGCTCCTTCTATTCAATCTTTCCCCTCCGCTTTCGTGCCTTCCCCGACGCATTTTATATGTTACCTTGCACCTGCCTGTTTCCTGTCTATCACCTAAATCTATCTCTATATTTATAGTGGGTAATACCCCTAAGTAACATACCCCAAAAGTATATGTCGCATGTACAGTCGCCTGTTAGAAGACCTCTCGAGAGCGGTGGGTGCAAGGCTGCTCATTCGCTTCGGCTACAGAGATGAGACGTATGTTGTGGAGCCGCACCTGCTGGGCAGCAACCTGCGCAACGAGGACTGCCTCTGTGCCTGGCTCGACAGCAAATACGCGGTGGACAAAGAAGCTGGCTGGCACTGCTTCCTGTTCAGCGATATGAAGGACGTGGAGCTGCTCGACGACAGGTTTTGCCGGGAACGCCCCGGCTACGACCCCTACAACAGCGCCATGAACCGCATCTACTACCGCCTGTAACCTCCCAACCTGGGCACTATCTGCCCCCGCCGCATGTTCTGTAGCTGTATATATGGGACGCATTGCTTGGCAGCAAAACGAAAAAAGAAAAAGTACAAGACTCCGCCGCCCCTGCTGACTGCAGCGGAAAAAGTGAGCCGCTATATGCGGGGCAACAAAAGCAAAAACACCACGCCGGAGCTTACGGTGCGCAAAGCGCTCTGGCACGCTGGCCTGCGCGGCTACCGCGTGCATTGGGCCAAAGCCCCCGGCAGACCCGATATCTGCTACCCTGGCCGTCGGCTCGCCATTTTCATACACGGCTGCTTCTGGCACCGCTGCCCCCACTGCCAGCCTGCCCTGCCGAAAACCAACGCGCCCTTCTGGAAAGATAAGTTTGAGAAGAACCAGGCCCGTGACGCCCGGTACCAGTTGCAGTACCGCGAGGCGGGCTGGCAGCGTATTGTGCTTTGGGAGTGCCAGTTGCGGCAGAACCTGGCTGGCAGCCTCACGTTAATCCGGGAGCTACACCGTGGGGTGCCTTCCAGTTGGGAAATCGCCGCTTGAGCAAGCATATAAAGTGGCCTGCACGGCAGAAACCCGGAACAGGCTAAACCGTAACCAAAATCTATGAGAAAACATGTGTTATTACTTGGCCTGCTGGGTTTGCTGGCATCAGGCTGCAACGAGAGTTCCCGGGAGGTAGGCGAAGCGGAGGCGACAACAGCCACCGCCGATGGCATTGCCGCCGACAGCGCCAACCTGCAGCCTGCCCTGCAAAGCATCACCGCCGACGAAATCCTGCAGCACACTTCTGTGCTGGCCTCCGACGCCTTCGAAGGCCGCGCGCCGGGCACCGCGGGCGAGGACTCCACCGTTGGCTACCTGGTGCGCCAGTTTAAGGCACTGGGCCTGCAGCCTGGCAACCCGGACGGCACTTACGTGCAGGAGGTGCCGATGGTCGGTTTTACGGCACAGCCTAAAGCAACCTTTAAAGCGGGAGGCAAGACAATTCCGCTGGATTTCCCGGCCGATTACGTGGCTGTCTCCCGGCGCTTCGTGCCTCAAATCGACATCAGCAACTCTGAGATGGTGTTTGTGGGATATGGTATTGTGGCCCCGGAGTACGGCTGGGACGATTATAAAGGCCTTGATGTGAAGGGGAAGACAATCGTGATGCTGATAAACGACCCGCCCATACCCGCCGCAGGCAACACCAGCGAACTCGACTCCACCATGTTTGGCGGCAAAGCCATGACATACTACGGCCGCTGGACCTATAAATACGAGATTGCCGCCGAGAAAGGCGCCGCCGCCGCTGTCATCATCCACGAAACGGAGCCTGCAGGTTATCCCTACGAGGTGGTGTCGGGAAGCTGGAGCCGGGAGAACTTCGATATCCAAAAGGACAATAACAACACAGACCGCGTGGCGGTGGAGGCCTGGATAACCCAGGCAAAGGCGCAGCAGCTTTTCTCGGCCGCCGGTAAAAACCTGGAGCAGCTGAAGCAGGCAGCCCTGCAGAAAGACTTTAAGCCGGTGCCGCTCAACGCCACCGCCAGTTTCAGCATCCAAAACAAGCTGCGCGAGATACAGTCGCAGAACGTGGTGGCGAAACTGGAGGGCGCTGACCCGGAACTGAGAAACGAGTACGTGGTATATACGGCGCACTGGGACCACCTGGGCAAGGACGAGACCCTGCAGGGAGACCAGGTATATAATGGTGCGCTGGACAATGCCTCCGGCACGGCAGGCCTGCTGGAACTGGCGGAGGCCTTCTCCAAACTGCCCGAGAAGCCGAAGCGCTCCATCCTGTTCCTGGCTGTGACGGCGGAGGAGAAAGGGCTGCTCGGTTCCAAGTATTATGCCGAGAACCCGCTTTACCCGCTGAACAAGACCGTGGCCAACATCAACATGGACGTGCTGAACGCCTACGGCCCCACCGCGGACGTGATGGTGATAGGCTACGGCAACACCACCCTGGAAGATGTGCTGGCAGAGGCCGCCGCCACCCAGGACCGGCACATCGTGCCGGAGGCATCGCCGGAGAAAGGCTCTTTCTACCGCTCTGACCATTTCGAGTTTGCGAAGCAGGGCGTGCCGGCCTTATATGCCAAATCGGGGGTAGCGGTGCGCAACCAGCCTGCCGACTTTGTGCAGCAGTGGAGCGACCGCTATACCGCCAGAGACTACCATAAACCGTCGGACGAGGTGCGCGACAACTGGAACCTGGAGGGTGCCGTGGAGGATCTGCAGCTTTTCATGCTGGTAGGATATAAGGTAGCCAACGCCGAAAAAGTACCTGAGTGGAAGCCCGGCACCGAGTTTAAAGCCAGGCGCGAAGCCTCGCTTGCAGCGCCAACCGACAGCGCTGACACGCTGCAGTAGCATATATGGAAGCCTCATCAGCTATGTATAAACAGCACTTAATACCGTGGCTTTTGCCTATTGCTAAAGCAACCTCATGTTGCTCCGGGTAAAGTCTGGTTCTGGAGTATCCCAAACCGGCGGGTTCCATGACAACCATATATCCATATATAAACAGGGGGGCGGTGCTGCAGCACCGCCCCCCTGTTTATATATGGCCTGGCTTACTGTGCCATCCTGTATTTCATGTTCCGCAGCGAAATGATGTACTCGCCCGGTATAGCATCGTAGGCAACGGAGTAGGATGTGGGATAATAGCCAGTCTTCTGCACTTTAAGCGGCTGGGGCACTTTAGCCGTTTCCTTTGCATCTGGGGCAAGCCCTTTCAAATAAGCTGTTGTAATCATGGGTTCGTGGAAGATAACCTCATTGTTGTAAGAACCATATACAAAGGTCTTCGTAAAGTCGTGCCCATGAAACTCAGGCGAGGTTACATCCACCCAGTGTACCCCCATCCCCGGCACAGCCTCACCCATATTGGGTTCAGGGAAACCAGTTATATAGTTAGCCGGGATATAGTTCTCCATAAAGGCAGGGGTGTGCGGGTGCGGGCCACCGGGAATTGCCATTCGCTCCATGTCCGAAATCATGTAGAAGTGCATATCGAAGTGCGGATGCGTGTATATGGGGTCTGGTTCGTGGCCTTGCGGGTTCCAGTCCAGCATCACCATTTCATAAAGCGTGGACGACATCTGCTTGGGCATCTCCAGCATATACATCCCCATTGTTTCGGGCAGCCCCTCAAGCGCATCCTCCGTCATGCTGATTCCCACTGCCAGGGGCTCCCCGTCATGTGATATTTTTACCCAGGTCCGGGCCGTGCCGTTCCCGATATCTTTCGTTGGTCCGTAGTAGGTGGCGGCGTCATTTTTATCATCCGGCAGAAGGTCCTCCAGCTCCTCACAGCCAGAGAGAAGGGTCAGCACCAAGAACAGCGGCAGTGCCCGCATACTTTTAAATAATGTTTTTATCATAGCTGTAGATTTATAGTTGGTTTGTTTTTCCCTCAACATCCGGCTGCCATTCCGCTAACGGATGTCTTGTATACGTTTTATGCCCGAGGTATGATTTTATCCATAATTATTTTTAACTAAATAAGCACGGCGGCTCACACATCCTAATTGCACGTTCAGCCCAATGCGTGGTTACTCTGTTTTTTCACTCCATTCACTTACGTTTCTTTGCCGCTAACTTCAAAAAAGCCAATTTTCACTTACCTGCGGGGTTACCTTTCCCCGGCTTACGTATAAAGAAGTACAAAACCAATTTGTATAAGATTATGAAAAATACATGGAAATTAGCTTTTGCCGCCTTTACAATGTTTGCTTTCACAGCTTGCAGCAGCGGCGAAGAAAATATGACAACCGAATCTGAGAACATAGAAACCACTGACCAAATCGAAGCCGATATGGAGACTGATCTGGACACCGACATGGATGCCACAGACGAAACCACTGTTCTGGAGGATACCACCGTGGACGATGGTGTAGCGGATGAAATCCAGGAAGAGACTCCTCCGGTAGAGTAATCAGATACTTTATATATAAAAAGTCCCTGCCGCTTGGCAGGGACTTTTTTTGTGCCTCTGTATTTGCCCCGCACCGCCACAAATGTAAGGTTGCGGGTGGTGGTATATGCTATAACATTTTTATCTTTAGGAATGGAAAACACAACGCTCACGCACGATGGCGTGACCATAAAGCTAATAGAATCGGATGGGCAGTTGCAGGAAGCGGTTGCTCATTTGCGCCAGAACAGGGAACTTGCCCTTGACCTTGAGTTCGATCAGAACCGCTTTACCTATGGTTTCAACCTGTGCCTGGTACAAATATCCGATGGGCGGGGCACCTGCTACATCATCGACCCACTGCCCCTCAGCAGCCTGACACCCCTCTTCGCGCTGCTCGAGGACAAGTCCATCACCAAGATTATCCATCACGCCAATAATGACATCCTCCTGCTCGACAAACTGGGCTGCAGCATACGGGGCGTACTTGATACGGACGTAGCCGCCAAAATACTCAACTACGAGCGATCGTCGCTGGCCACTGTCATGAAAGAGGAATTTGGCCAGGAGATAGACAAATCGCAGCAATCGAGCAACTGGAACACACGGCCGCTTACCGAGGCGCAGCTTATATATGCGGCTATCGACGTGATTTACCTGCACCGCGTAAAAGGCAGGCTGGTAACGCAGATTGAGGAGGAGGGCCGCCTGCACTGGCTGCTGGAGGAAAACCTGCTGCTGGAGTCGCTGACTTATACCGAGCCGGAGAATCCCCACCTGAAGCTTCGCAACGCTTTCAGGCTCAACTATTACCAGCAGTACATCCTGAAGGAGCTATATGCTTTCCGGGACGAGATGGGCAGGCAATTGAACAAGCCGTCCTCCTACGTCATCTCGAATGATGGCCTGGTGGATTTGGCCAACCACCCGAATACTGACGTACACGAGTGGCTGAACCATACCAAGGGCATACACGGCGCGCTGAAGAGGCCGCGCAACGAGAAGCTGCTGCAAGAGGCGCTGGAGCGGGCCAGGGAAAACGCCAAAGCCGAGGGCATCAGCCACGACTATCCCCAGAACCGCTGGCAGCGCCCGCCGCGCAACCCCGAAACTGAAATACGCAAAGAGGAACTAACGGCGGTGCAAAAGCACCTGGCGGCCAGGTACGGGGAATTCGCCACAAGGCTGATCATAAACCAAAGCCTGATAACGGACTACAGCATAACGGGCCAGTTGCGCTGCACAAAGCAATATGCCACCGACATTCTCTTAAACACAGCCGCCGAGCTGAATATTCCACTGCCAAGGCCATCCCTCAGAATAGCTGATGAAGCCTGAAAATCCCCTTTCTACATATAACCTGACAAGATGCAAAAATACAGGATTGAGCATGACTTTCTGGGAGAGAAAGAAATCCCTGACGAAGTATACTATGGGGTGCAGACTGCGCGCGCCTTAGACAACTTTCATATAACAGGTATTCCTATATCTAAAGAGCCGCTGCTTATACAGGGCTTCGGCTATGTAAAGAAAGCCGCCGCCATGGCCAACCGCGACTGTGGCGTGTTGGCTCCCGAAATAGCCGAGGTCATATGCCGCGCCTCTGACAAACTGATAGCCGGGGAATACCTTGATCAGTTCGTGACCGATATGATTCAGGGCGGCGCCGGCACTTCCGTGAACATGAACGTGAACGAGGTAATCGCGAATATAGCCCTGGAACTGCTGGGGCATCAGAAGGGAGAATATGATTACGTGCACCCTAACAACCACGTCAACTTTTCCCAGTCCACAAACGATGCCTACCCCACCGCCTTCCGGCTGGCGCTTTACAAAAAAATAGAAGGGTATATACAAAGCCTGGAGACGCTGGAACAGGCCTTCGACAGAAAGGGCAAAGAGTTTGTAAACGTGCTGAAGATGGGCCGGACACAGTTGCAAGATGCCGTGCCTATGACATTGGGCGCCGAATTCCATGGTTTCTCCACCACCATCAAAGAAGATATACAGCGCCTGGATGAGGCAAAAAAGCTTATCTGTGAGATAAACATGGGAGCCACGGCAATCGGTACATCCATCAACGCGCCAGAGGGGTACCCGCAGTTGGTGACCAAGCACCTTCGCGATATAACAGGCATCCCGGTAGTGCTGGCAGAAGACCTGATAGAGGCCACCTGCGATACGGGAGCCTATGTGCAGGTATCTGGGATCCTGAAACGCACAGCCGTGAAGATATCGAAGATATGTAATGACCTGCGCTTGCTGTCGTCGGGGCCGCGGGCGGGCATTAACGAGATAAACCTGCCACGCATGCAGCCAGGCTCTTCCATTATGCCCGGCAAGGTAAATCCTGTCATTCCAGAAGTGGTGAACCAGACGGCGTATTATGTGATAGGCGCGGATGTGACAATCACCATGGCTGCCGAAGCGGGGCAGTTGCAGTTGAATGTGATGGAACCGGTTATTGCCTACAGCCTTTTCACTTCCCTCACCTATATGAGCAACGCCTGTTATACCTTGCAGGAGAAGTGCGTGGATGGCATCACCGCTAATGAAGAGATTTGTAAGAACATGGTGATGAACAGCATTGGCATCATTACAGCGCTGAATCCCATCTTAGGGTACGAAGAGTCCTCTTCTATTGCAAAGGAGGCATTAGCCACCGGAAAATCCATCCATCAGATTACGGTGCTGGAACGCATGCGTATCACACAGGAGAAATGGGATGAAGTATTCTCTATCGAAAACCTCATCCATCCAAAGTTTATCACCATCTGATTCAAATAAGCTACAAAAAGCGCGGGGAGGCCCCGGCTATATATAGCCGGGGCCTCCCCGCGCTTTTTGTAGCTATATATAGGGTAGCTCAAGCCCGCTCTTGTTCAGATATACAAAAGGCTTTGTACCTCTCCGCCTGCCGGCTTTTCTTAAACGCGGACACCCCTGCGCTGTCTTTAGCGCAGGGGTGTGCTTGCGTGGGGTTGGCGGCCACCTACTCTCCCGCCGGTGAGGGCAGTACCATCGGCGCGTCCGGGCTTAACTTCTCTGTTCGGGATGGGAAGAGGTGCTCACCGGAGCCATAGCCGCCATTCTCTTCGCACGGTTGCCGGCCGTGCCTGATGGCTTTGTAGTCGATTGGCATGATGGGGGAAAGAGAGGGGAGGGAAGGGGCGGGCCGTGTGCGGCCCTGTTGGGAACGCGCCCGGGCAATTAGTATGGCTCGGCTGTGGTGTCTCCACCTTTACACCTGCCACCTATCGACGTCATCGTCTCTGACGGCCCTTCAAGGGAGATCTCATCTTGGGGCGGGTTTCGCACTTAGATGCTTTCAGCGCTTATCCCGTCCGAGCGTAGCTACCCTGCGCTGCATCTGGCGATACAACAGGTCCACCAGCGGCTCGTCCAACCCGGTCCTCTCGTACTAAGGTCAGGGCCCCTCAAATCTCCGACGCCCGCAACAGATAGGGACCGAACTGTCTCACGACGTTCTGAACCCAGCTCGCGTGCCACTTTAATCGGCGAACAGCCGAACCCTTGGGACCTTCTCCAGCCCCAGGACGTGACGAGCCGACATCGAGGTGCCAAACCTCCCCGTCGATATGAGCTCTTGGGGGAGATCAGCCTGTTATCCCCGGCGTACCTTTTATCCTTTGAGCGATGGCCCTTCCATGCGGAACCACCGGATCACTATATCCGCCTTTCGGCCCTGCTCGGCTTGTGGGCCTCACAGTCAAGCACCCTTCTGCTATTGCGCTCTGCGCACGGTTACCAAGCGTGCTGAGGGTACCTTTGAAAGCCTCCGTTACTGTTTTGGAGGCGACCACCCCAGTCAAACTACCCACCAAGCACTGTCCCCCCTCAAGGGAGGTTAGGCGCCAGGCAACCCAAGGGTTGTATTTCAAGGACGGCTCCGCGATGCCTGGCGACACCGCCTCACAGCCTCCAACCTATCCTACACATGGGTTACCCAGCGTCAATGCTAAGCTATAGTAAAGGTGCACGGGGTCTTTCCGTCCCGTTGCGGGTACTCGGCATCTTCACCGAGACTACAATTTCACCGAGCTCACGGCTGAGACAGCGCCCAGATCGTTACACCATTCGTGCAGGTCGGAACTTACCCGACAAGGAATTTCGCTACCTTAGGACCGTTATAGTTACGGCCGCCGTTTACCGGGGCTTCGATTCAATGCCTCGCCTCGCGGCTAACATCCCCTCTTAACCTTCCGGCACCGGGCAGGTGTCAGGCCTTATACTTCATCTCTCGATTTCGCAAAGCCATGTGTTTTTGTTAAACAGTCGCCTGGGCCTCTTCACTGCGGCTTCTCATGTTGCCATGAGGAAGCACCCCTTCTCCCGAAGTTACAGGGTCATTTTGCCGAGTTCCTTGGCCGTGATTCACTCGAGCACCTTAGGATTCTCTCCTCGACCACCTGTGTCGGTTTGCGGTACGGGCGGCAAGCCATTTAAACGCTTAGCGGGTTTTCTCGGGAGCCTGATTAGGGA